>JACRPC010000012.1 GCA_016214125.1 Rhodospirillales bacterium
ATCAATAACCCGATCCCGTAAATCCTGCGAATAGGCTTTTGCCATCTCATGCTGACCTCCTTCCCAGCCAACATGTTGAATCAGAATTTGACCTCTTTGGGAATCCCAATTCCGATTCAATCTATTCACAGAGGGCTCTAAGAAAACACTTTCGATTACCGACGACTTGCTGAAAATTGTAAACGAAATTGAACCTAAGGCCACACTAAAATATAATAAAAATTACATTGGCATCGGCATTGATGGCGCACCTTTAAATTTTGTTGCGTTCGTCCCTAGAAAAAATAGCGTAACGATGTACATTAAGCTTACGAGATCGAAAGAGATAGACGATCAGCTAATTGACGCTGATATTGAGACATTAGATTATGTCTCTCGATGGCGGCAATATCGAGTAAAATTTGACGCAGTAATTGAAGGAAAAAAGAGAGAAGTATTGCTCGACCTGGTCCGGCAGTCACGAGAAAGCTTTGGAAGGTAGCCCCCCCCTACACCCTCACCCGCTCCCCTTGCCGCTGACACCCGGCCTCGGCCAGTTCGACGAAGCGATCGGTGATCGCCTCGGGGGGCGTGAGCTTGGCGGCGTCTTCGCCTGGAAAGGCGGTGGCGCGCAGGCGCGTGCGCACCACGCCCGGATCGAGCAGGTTCACCTTCACCTTGGTCTTGGCCAACTCGCCGGCATAGGTCAGCACCAGGGCTTCCAAAGCGGCCTTGGTCGCCGCATAGGCCCCCCAATAGGGAAAGACGCCTCGGGTGACGCCGCTGGTAACGAAAATCCCCCGCCCAGCCTCGCTTAGGCGCAAGAGCGGGTCCATCGAGCGGATCAGCCGCCAATTGGCGGTCAGATTCACCGCCACGGTTTCGTCCCACACCTTGTGGTCGATATGACCGACCGGCGCCAGCATGCCCAGAACGCCGGCGTTGGCGACCAGCACGTCGAGGCGGCCGAAGCGCTGGTAAAGGGCGGCGCCGATCTTGTCGATCATCGCGAAATCGCGCAGATCGCCGGGCACCAGCACCGGCGGCGGATGGCCGGCCTGGCGGATGGCATCGTCCAATTCCTCGAGCGCGCCCTGGGTGCGGGCCACCAGCACCACCGTGGCCCCCTCTTGGGCGAAGCGTTTGGCCACCGCCGCCCCGATGCCGCGCGACGCGCCGGTGACCAGCGCCACCCGCCCGGCCAGCCGCCCAGCTAGCCGCCCGCCGCCCTCGCCGGCGCTCATGATTCGGCGAGCAGCGACAATTGGCGGTTCACTTCGCCGCCCTGCTGATCGGAAAGCGGCACCGGATAATCGCCGGTGAAGCAGGCGTCGCAATAGCGCCGCGATTCGCCCAGGCGGGCGCCGGTGCCCACCGCGCGGTAAAGCCCCTCGATCGAGATGAAGGCTAGGGAATCGACGCCGATTTCCTTGGCCATCCCGGCCAGATCGTAGCGCGCCGCCAAAAGCTTGTCGCGCTCGGGCGTGTCGATGCCGAAGAAGCAGGAATGGGTGGTGGGCGGGCTCGAGATGCGCATATGCACCTCGGCGGCGCCGGCCTGGCGCACCATGGTGACGATCTTGGTCGAGGTGGTGCCGCGCACGATCGAATCATCGACCAGGATCACCCGCTTGCCGGCGATCTCGGCCCGATTGGCGTTGTGCTTCATCTTGACGCCCAGATGGCGGATGCCGTCGGTGGGTTCGATGAAGGTGCGCCCGACATAATGGTTGCGGATGATGCCAAGCTCGAAGGGCACGCCGGCTTCTTCGGCATAGCCGATGGCGGCCGGCACGCCGGAATCGGGCACCGGAATCACCACATCGGCCGGCACATGGCTTTCGCGGGCCAATTCGGCGCCGATGCGCTTGCGCGTCTGATAGACGCTCACCCCTTCCAGCAGGGTGTCGGGGCGGGCGAAATAGATGTATTCGAAGATGCAGAAGCGCCTAGGCGCCTTGGGGAAGGGCTTGATCGAGCGCACGCCCTGATCGTCGAGGATCACCAATTCGCCTGGCTCGATGTCGCGCACGAACTGGGCGCCCAGAATATCGAGCGCGCAAGTCTCCGAGGCCAGGATGTGGGCGTTCTCCAGCCGGCCCAGCACCAGCGGACGGAAGCCATGGGGATCGCGCACCCCGATCACCGAACGCGCCGTCAGCGCCACCAGCGAATAGGCGCCCTCGACCTGCCTGAGCGCGTCGATGATGCGGTCCTCGACGGTGGAAAAGGCGCTCTTGGCGATCAGATGGATGATCACCTCGGTATCCGTGGTCGATTGGAACAGGCAGCCGCGGCGCACCAGATCGCGCCTTAAGCCCAGCGCGTTGGTGAGGTTGCCGTTATGGCCGATCGCCAGGCCGCCGAACTCGAACTCGGCGAACAGGGGCTGGACGTTGCGCAGCAGGGTCTCGCCGGTGGTGGAATAGCGGACATGGCCGATCGCCCGGCTGCCCTTCAATTCGCGCATCGTCGCTTCCTGGGCGAAATGGTCGCTCACCACGCCCAGGCCCTTGGCGTTGAAGAAGCGCTTGCCGTCCGAGGCGACGATGCCCGCCGCCTCCTGGCCCCGGTGCTGGAGCGCGTGCAGGCCCAGCGCGACGTGCGCCGCCGCGCTGGGATGGCCGAAGATGCCGAAGATGCCGCATTCCTCATGCGGGCGGTCGTCGTCGCGGGGCCCTGGGGCGGGAAGCATGGCGTTCCTCAACCTTCCTATTGCGTCGACTTGATCAGCTTGTCCATATCACGACGTTCGGCGTTGCCGTAACCGCTTTTCGACTTCTCGGGCTCCGCCTTGGGCTCCGGCCGGGTCAGCTTGTCCAGCAACTTCTTGGTCTCCAGCGCGTCCTTGGCCTGATCGGCGGCCTGTTTGGCGGCCCGCTCGGCGCCGCCGATCTCGTTGGGCAGCAAGGATTCGATCAACGCCACGCCTTGTTCCAGCAACGGCCGGCTCTTGGCCTTCATCATCCAATCGGGGCGCTCGTCCTCGGGCAAGATCCAGATCGCGCTCATATAAAGCAGGCAGACGATCACCGCGCCCCGTGCCAGCCCGAACAGGAAGCCCAGCGAGCGGTCGAGCATGTTCAACTGGCTGTCGCGTACGCTGGACGAAATCGCCTTGGTGATCATCGACAGCACCAGAAGCGAAACCAGGAAGATCGCCGCCCCGGCCGCCAGATCGGCCAGCCAGTTGATCGATATATAGGCGCGGGCGTAGGGGCGCGCCAGGGGCAAGCCGTAAAGGGCGGCAAAGGCGGCGCCCACCCAGGTCGCCATCGCCAACAGCTCATGCACCAGACCGCGCGCATAGGCGAAGAGCCCGGACAGCAGCAGCACCACGGCCACCGCGATATCGGCCCCGTTAACCGGCCAACCTTCCATGGGAATCCGCCTTGAGGGGCTTGGGGTTGGGTCGTTTGAAGAGCGCCACCAGATCATGCAGGTGGCCGATCTCGGTCAGGGCGAAGCCGCCGGGCAGATTGGCGCTCTTGCGCCCGGCCCGCCTGGGCAGGCAGGCGCCGGCGAAGCCCAGCTTGGCCGCTTCCTTGAGCCGCGATTCCTCCTGACCGACCGGACGGACCTCGCCCGACAGGCCGACCTCGCCGAACATCACCCGATCGGCCGGGGCCGGCTGATCGGTGGCCGAGGAGAGCAGCGCGGCGGCCACCGCCAGATCGGCCGCCGGCTCGGAAATGCGCAGGCCGCCCGCCACGTTGAGATAGACGTCGTTGCCGCCCAGCGACAGGCCGCAGCGCGCATCGAGCACCGCCAGGAGCATCGCCAACCGGCCGCTGTCCCAGCCGACCACGGCGCGCCTTGGCGCGGCCAGCGACGAGGGCGCCACCAAGGCCTGCATCTCGACCAGCATCGGCCGCGTGCCCTCGACCCCGGCGAAAACGCAGGAGCCGCTGACATTGCCGCGCCGCTCGGCCAGGAACAGGGCCGAGGGATTCTCGACCTCGACCAGCCCCTTGTCGGTCATCTCGAAAACGCCGATCTCGTCGGTGGGGCCGAAGCGGTTCTTGACGGCGCGCAAAATGCGATAGGCATGGCCGCGCTCGCCCTCGAAATAAAGGACGGTGTCGACCATGTGCTCGAGCACGCGCGGACCGGCGATCTGGCCTTCCTTGGTGACATGGCCAACCAGGAACAAGACGAAGCCTTTCCGCTTGGCGATGCGGATCAGTTCGGCCGCCGAGGCGCGGACCTGGGCCACCGTGCCCGGCGCCGAATCGAGCGAATCGAGATAGACGGTCTGGATGGAATCGATCACCACCAGCCCGGGCGGGTTGGCGGCGTCCAGGGTGGCGGCGATGTCGCGCACGCTGGTGGCCGCCGCCAGTTGCACCGCCGCGCCGGAAAGGCCCAGCCGCCTCGCCCGCAGCCGCACCTGATCGACCGCCTCCTCGCCCGAGACATACAGCACGCCGGTCTGACCGGCCAGCCGGGCGGCGGCTTGGAGCAGAAGGGTCGATTTGCCGATGCCGGGATCACCGCCCACCAAAAGCGCCGAGCCGGGCACCAGCCCGCCGCCGGTCACCCGATCAAGCTCCTTGATGCCGGTGGTCTGGCGCACCAGGGGCGCCTCGGCGCCCTCGAGACCGACGATCTCGATCTTGCGCCCGGCCTTGCCCGACAGGCCCTTGGGCGGCGCCTGGCGCGCCGCCTCCTCGATGATCGAGTTCCAGGCGTTGCAGGATTCGCAGCGCCCGCTCCATTTCGGCGTCACCGCCCCGCATTCCTGGCAGACATATTGGGCGGCGGCGCGGGCCACGATCAGACCTTCACTTCCATCTTGATCGGGCCCTCGGCGCGACCGTGGATGAATTGATCGACATAGGGATTGCCCGATTGGTCGATGGTCTTGGTCGGCCCCTGCCAGACGATCTTGCCCTTGTAGATCATGGCGATGCGGTCGGCGATCTTGCGCGCCGAGGCCATGTCGTGGGTGATCGACAAGGCCGAGGCGCCCAATTCGCGCACGCACTTGATGATCAGGTTGTTGATGACGTCGGCCATGATCGGGTCGAGCCCGGTGGTCGGCTCGTCGAAGAAGATGATCTCGGGTTCGGCGGCGATGGCGCGCGCCAGGGCGACGCGCTTTTGCATGCCGCCCGACAGTTCGGCCGGCGACAACTCACCCACTTCGGGCCCCAGCCCCACCTGGGCCAGCTTCTCGATCGCCTTGTCGCGGGCCTTGGTCCGTTCCATGCGCCGGCCCTGAATCAGGCCAAAGGCCACGTTCTCCCACACCGGCAGGCTGTCGAACAGGGCCGAACCTTGAAAGAGCATGCCGAACTTGCGCAGCACCTCTTCGCGCTCGGCCGGGTCCATGCCCAGCACCTCCTGGCCGTCGACCTTGATGCTGCCCTTTTCGGGCACCAGAAGGCCGAGTACGCATTTCAGCATCACCGACTTGCCGGTGCCCGAGCCACCGATCACCACCACCGATTCGCCCTTGCCCACGGTGAGCGACAGGCCGTCCAGCACCACTTTGGGGCCGAAGGCCTTGTGGACGTCGCGCAGTTCGATCTTGGGTGCCTCGGTCATCGTGAAAAGAACAGTTCGGTGATGAAGTAGTTGAAGACCAGAATGAGGATCGAGGCCGAGACGACGGCGTTGGTGGTCGCCGCGCCGACGCCCTGGGCGCCGCCCTTCGAATGGTAGCCGTGATAGCAGCCCATCAAGGTCACCAGGAAGCCGAAGACGGCGGCCTTGACCAGGCCGGACACGACGTCGATGGTTTCCAGATATTCGAAGGTCTTGGTGATGTAGGTGGCGGCGTTGAAGCCAAGCTTGTAGACGCTGATCAGGTAGCCGCCGAAGATGCCGATGATGTCGCCCACCAGCACCAGGATCGGCAGCATGGTGAGCCCGGCGATCAGCCTGGGCGCCACCAGATACTTCATCGGGTTGGTCGACAGCGTGGTGAGCGCGTCGATCTGCTCGGTCACCCGCATGGTGCCGATCTCGGCCGCCATGGCGGCACCGATCCGCCCGGCCACCATCAGCCCGGCAAGCACCGGCCCCAGCTCGCGGGTCATCGAGAGCACGACCACGGTCGCCACCGCGCCCTCGGCCGAGAAGCGGGCGAAACCGGTGTAGCTTTGCAAAGCCAGCACCATACCCGAGAAGATGGTGGTCAAGCCCACCACCGGCAGCGAGTAATAGCCGATCTCGACCATCTGGCGCAGGATCAGGCGGAAGAAGAAGGGCGGTCGCACGCAATGCCCCACCGCCTGGGCGGTGAACAGGGACAACCGTCCGGTAGTGACCAGAAAGGCGATGATCACCCGGCCGATGGTGGCGAGAAAATCGAGCACGTTCTAATCCCCGATATAGCGGCGCCGGTAGCGCCGCCCCAGACGGGTGAGGATTTCATAGCCGATGGTGCCGGCGCGCGCGGCCACCGCATCGACCGGATTGCCGGGCCCGATGAGGTCGATGAATCCGCCCACCCGCGCCAAGTGGGGATCGGCGTCGGTCACGTCGAAGGTGATCAGATCCATGGATACCCGTCCGACCAGCGGCACCGCCCGTCCCCCCAGATAACCCTCGCCCCGGCCGCTTAGCGAGCGCGGATAGCCGTCGGCATAGCCGGCGGCGACCGTGGCGATCCGGCTCTTGCGGCCGATCGCGTGGGTCGCACCATAGCCAACGGTGGCGGGGGTGTCAACGTCGCGGACCTGCAGGATTCTTCCTTGCAAATGAACGACTTGAGCCATCGGTTGGGCCGCGCCGGGCGTCGGGTTGACGCCATAGAGGGCGGCGCCCGGGCGAACCAGATCGAGGTGATAATCCGACCCCAAAAAAATGCCCGAGGAATTGGCCAGGCTGGCGCGCACGCCCGGCAGTTCGGCCAGCAATTCACGAAACCGGCCAAGCTGGGCCGGGTTCATCGGATGGTTGGGCTCCTCGGAACAGGCAAGGTGGCTCATCGCCAGCACCAGCGAGCCCTTGGCCAGCCTTGGCGCCAGCCGCTTGGCGTCGTCGAGGGACAGCCCCAGCCGGTTCATGCCGGTGTCGACATGGAGCGCCGAGGGGAAGCGCCCCTTGCTGGTGGCCAGCCACGCTTCGACCTGATTGGCGCTGTTCAAGACCGGAATGAGACCCTGTTCGACGAACAGGCCTTCGGCCCCCGGCGCCGGACCTTCCAGCACATAAAGCCGGGCCTGGGGCAGCAGCGGTTTCAGCTCCAGCCCTTCCTCGGGGGTGGCGACGAAGAAATCGACGCAGCCGGCCCGAGCCAACGCGGGCGCCACCTTGGCGGCGCCCAGACCGTAGGCATCGGCCTTCACCACCGCCGAGGCCTGCGCGCCCGATTTCAGGCGCCCGGCCAAGAGCCGCCAATTGGCCGCGATGGCGGTCCGATCGATGGTGAGCACCGAGGCCGGATCGGCGGCCCCGCTAGTCATGGCTTTCGGGGAGGTGGTCGTCCGGGACGTAATCGGCGAACTTGGTGAGCGAGCCCTCGAAGAACAAGGTCACGGTGCCGATCGGGCCGTGACGCTGCTTGGCGACGATCACCTCCGCCTTGTTGCCCGACTTGTGCAGGCGGTCGTGCCAGTCCTCGTAGCGCCTGTTGTATTTGTCGTCGGTTTCCTCGGGCCGCCGGGCGGGTTCGGCCCGGGACAGATAGTATTCCTCGCGGAAGACGAACATCACCACGTCGGCATCTTGCTCGATCGAGCCCGATTCACGCAGATCGGCCAGTTGCGGGCGCTTGTCTTCGCGCTGTTCGACGGCGCGCGACAATTGCGAAAGCGCCAGCACCGGCACCTCCAACTCCTTCGCCAGGGCCTTGAGGCTGCGGGTGATGTCGCTGATTTCCTGGACCCGGTTCTCGTTCTTCGAGCCTTGGGTGGGGCGAAGAAGCTGCAGATAGTCGATGACGATCATCCCCAGCCCCTGCTGGCGCTTCAGACGCCTAGCGCGCGTGCGCACCGCCGAAACGGTGAGCGCCGGCGAATCGTCGATGAACAGCTTGAGCGAAGCCAGCTCGTTCGAGGCGGTGACCAGGCGAGGAAATTCCTCGTTGGCCAATTCGCCTTGGCGAATCTTGTGCGAGGGCAGGCCGGTGCGCTCGGCCAGGATGCGGGTCGCCAACTGCTCGGCGCTCATTTCCAACGAGAAGAAGGCGACCACGGCGCCGTCGATCGTTCGCCGCTGCCCGGCCTCGTCGACCTCTTCGCGCAGCGCCTTGGCGGCGTTGTAGGCGATGTTGGTGGCCAAGGCCGTCTTGCCCATCGAGGGCCGGCCGGCCAGGATGATGAGGTCCGAGGGATGCAGGCCGCCCAGTTTCTTGTCGAGATCGACCAGCCCGGTCGGCACGCCGGACAGCTTGCCTTCGCGCTGATGCGCCGCCGCCGCCATCGCCAGCGCATCGGACAGCGCCTTGCCGAAGGGCGACGGCCCGCCCTCGTGCTGGCCGGTCTCGGCCAGATTGTAAAGGCGGTTCTCGGCCTCCTCGATCTGGTCGGTGGCGGTCTCCTCGATCTTGGAATCGAAGGCCTCGTTGACCATGTCCTCGCCCAGCGCGATCAGCTCGCGGCGCAGGAACAGGTCGTGGATGATCCGGCCATAGGATTCGGCGTTGATGATGGTGACCACGCTGGCCGCCAGCCTTGCCAGATACTGGGTGCCGCCGATCTCGGCCAAAGCGCCGTCGCTTTCGAAGAAGGCCTTGAGCGTCACCGGATTGGCCAATTGGCCGCGCTCGATCAGCTTGCCCGCCGCTTCGTAGACCCGGCCGTGAATGGGATCGGCGAAATGCTCGGGGCGCAGGAATTCCGACACCTTCTCATAGGCGCGGTTGTTGGCGAGGATGGCGCCCAGCAGCGCCTGCTCGGCCTCGTCGTTGCGCGGCGGCTGGCGGAAGCGCGGCAGCGCTTCGCCAAACGAGGACGCCAGATCGGGAGGTGTCAGGGTGGTCGGCATGGGAGAGGACCCTAGCAGGGCCAAGGTCCCCCGCGTGTGACGAGAGTTGTGGGGAAAACGTGGTACCGGGGGACAGTTCGCTGGCGGAACGGAATGGACGCGACGGCGATCCTTAAATCGGCGCGAGGCGCCCCTAGGGGCGCCTCGGCAAAAAACGATGCGGGAAGGCCGCTTAGAGCCTGACCGAAAAAAAGTCTAGTGAAATCCGCAGGTTATGGCTTCATTGGCCTGCGGCGACACAATGGAAAACAGATGTCCGAAAAGCTGTTGCGCGGCGCAGCCATTGGCAATCCGCCGGATGCCCCAACCCATCACCGCCTCATCAGCGCGAACACACCCCAGCCTAGGTATTCACGCGTGTAAGCGGCGTAGCGCTCGGGCTCCGAGGTCAGTTTGGCTCGAACATCTTTCGCGAGCTCGTCGCCGGGATTGGCGTCAAGCCATCGGCGCATGGTGAGCCATTTGGCCGCCTCGTATCGGTCCCAGCCATCTTGGTCGGCCAGAACCATTTCAACGACGTCGTAGCCAAGGTGGCCAAAAGACGCGAGAAGTTCAGGAAGCATGAGGAAGTCGGAGATTGAGTTGGCTAGACACCCCTTGGCAACATCTTCCGTCGGTGGTAACTGCCGCCAGTAGGGCTCGCCGATGAGGATGATCCCGCCGGTGCGCAGGCTCCGCGCCAGAAGCGCGATGGTGCCGACGACACCACCGGCGATCCAAGTGGCACCGACACAGGCTGCCACACTGGCCTTCTCGTCAGAGACATAGCCGGCAGCATCGCCATGGATGAACTCGACTTGATTGGCGACACCGAGTTCTACCGCACGGAGTTTCGCTTGCTCGGTGAACAACTGGCTCATGTCGATGCCGGTGCCGATGACGCCGTGATCCCGGGCCCAGGTGCACAACATCTCCCCCGAACCGCTGCCGAGATCGAGCATTTTGGCCCCCGATTCCAGACGCAGCGCCGCGCCGAGAGTGGCGAGCTTTTCGGGGGTGATCGGGTTGTGGATGCGGTGAGCACTTTCAGCGATGTTGAATATCCGTGGGATGTCCACTGGAAAAGTTTCCCCTAGGGCCTGACCGAAAAGAGTTGAGTGAAAACGGGAGGCTATGATTCCATTGATTTGCGACGACACAATGGAAAACGGATGTCCGGGACCGAGATCGCGCACCGCCAAAATCGGCGAGAACGCTTACGTTATGCAAGCGATACAGGGCTGTCACCTGGGTCGTCGCCGTCCGTATCCGGAGATTGACACGGAGGCTCGCAACGTCTTGATCCGACAACCGTCTTTTTGAGTCAGCCGCTCAGGACTGGGCGGCTTCCTCTTCCGTCGGCTCGGCGGCTTCCGCCGGCGCTTCCGCTTCCTCGGCGGCGGCGCCGCGATCGGCCTCTTCTTGCGAGCGGGCGACGGTCACCGTCACCGGCACCGAAACTTCCGGATGGAGCGCCACCCGCACCGAAAGCGTGCCCAGGGTCTTGATCGGCTGGTCGAGCCGCACCTGGCTGCGGTCGATGACGTAGCCCGCCTCGCCCACCGCCTCGGCGATGTCGCGCGCCGAGACCGAGCCGTAGAGCTGACCGCCCTCGCCCGCCTGACGCACCATCAGCACCGACAGGCCCTGCATGCGCTTGGCGACCGTCTCGGCCTCCTCGCGGCGCTTCAGGTTCATCGCCTCCAGCTTGGCGCGCTGGGCCTCGAAATAGGCGAGATTGTCCTTGGTCGCCCGCATGGCCTTCTTTTGCGGCAACAGGAAGTTGCGCGCGTAGCCGGGCTTGACCTTGACGACCTCGCCCATCAGCCCCAGCTTCTCGACCCGCTCCAACAGGATCACGTCCATCTAACCGTCCTCCTTGACCGCCGGCCCGCCAACGCGTTGACGCAAGCCGGCCCAACATTCCACCACGCCCAACGCCGTCACGGCAAGCGCCGCCAAGGCAAAGAAGGGCACCAACGCCACATAGAACCCCGCCAAGACCAGCTTGGGGTTCGCCAGGCGCCGGACGAGCGTATGAACCACGCCCAGCCCCTGGAAAAAGAAAGGCACCGCCGCCACCACCGCCAGATTGCGCGCCGCGTAGCGCCAACCTTCACCCAGCAGCAGCGCCGCCGCCGCGAACATCGCCAGCGCCGCCAGCGACCCCCAGGGCAATACCAACCCCGCCAGATCGAGCCGGCCGCGCCGATGGCGTCCGGTCCGCTCCAACAGCCCCTGCGCCGCCAAGCCGTTGGCGATCAGCATGAGCATCGCGCCCACCGCCGCCCCGGCCGGAAAAAGCGGCGTCTGCATCGCCACCAATTCGGCCCGCATCGGCTCGGGCAGGTCGGGCGCCATCAGGCCGACGCCCATCTCGACGAACCGCCGCACCTGGGCTTCCAGCTCGGAAACCGGATCGGCGGCCAGCATCATCCCCAGCGCCAAACCGGCGACGCCCGCGGCGCCGATCCAGGCCAGAATCCGGCCCGCCGGATACCAGACCGGCTGGCCTTGTTCGTCGGGGCGCCAGCGCAACGCCTGCGCCACCACCAACACCGCCGGCGCCGCCACCACCAGGCCATAGACGAAACCGGCCTTCGGGTTGACCATCGCCGCCGCCAGCAACGTTCCCATCGCCGCCGCCCCGGCCGCCGGCCCGGCACCCAAAGCCAGCCCGGACAGGAACAGCGGCATCGGCGCCAGATAGGCCAACAACACGCCGCCGGCCTGACCCTTGATGACGGCGAGGAATAGGAGCGCGCTCGTCACCCCGCCGCCCGCCGCCAGCAAACCCCGCATCGGCATGCGGAAGCCCTCCGGAAAGGGCGCCTACTTCACCATATAGGGCAGCAGGCCCAGATAGCGGGCGCGCTTGATGGCCTGGGCCAGTTCGCGCTGCTTCTTGGCCGAGACGGCGGTGATGCGGCTGGGCACCATCTTGCCGCGCTCGGACACGTAGCGGCCCAAAAGCTTCAGGTCCTTGTAGTCGATCTTGGGCGCGTTGGCGCCCGAGAAGGGGCAGGTCTTGCGCCGGCGGAAAAAGGGCCGGCGTCCGCCGCTGGCGCCACCGCCCGAACGACCGCCCGTGCTGTCCTCGGCCATCTCAGTTCTCCTCGCTGGCTTCGAAGCCGCCGCGCGGCCCGCCGCGACGCGGCTTGTCGTCGCGCGTGTTGCGGCTTTGCATCATCGCCGACGGCCCTTCTTCCAGGGCCTCGACGCGCACCGTGAGATAGCGCACCACGTCTTCATTGATGCCCATCTGGCGCTCCATCTCCTTGATGGCGGGCGGCGGGGCATCGATGTTCATCAGAATGTAGTGGCCCTTGCGGTTCTTCTTGATCTTGTAGGCGAAGCTTTTCAGGCCCCAATATTCCTTCTTGGTGACCCTGCCCCCGCCGGCGGCGATGACGCCCGCGAACTGATCAGCCAGGGCGTCCACCTGCGGCGCCGCGATGTCCTGGCGCGCGATGAAAATGTTCTCGTAAAACGGCATCGACGTTAGGCTCCTTTTGGCTTGTCTCAGCCCCCCAGGGGAGGCATAGCCGGCACGCCCGCCGGCAAGGAGAGGAACCGGAAGACAAGCCCCCGGCCCAAGGGCGCGCACTATACACAATTATCCGCGGCTGGCAAGCCGGGAAGGGGCTGGATTTTCGGGCTCTACGGCCCTTTGGCCCCATCGCCCGATCCCTCGCATCATCAGCGCCAGCGCCGGTTGGGCCAGGGGCCGATGCGCCATCGCCAAGGGCCTGGCCAAGAGCGGGAACCTTCAAAGGGCAGGCAGCCCGGCTTTCAGCCAAGGTTCGAAATGCGTGTTTTGCCAGTAGCGAGGCTGGAAAAGGATGGGAATGGCAAGAAGAACAAGGTGGTAGCCATAGGCGCGGTGCGCGGGGCGTTGTTATGGGGTATGGGGCGTGGGCGCATTGAGCCAGGCGCCAGCTCTCAGGCTTTCACCAACGGACATGTTCAACAGAATGCCAGAGCGCCGCCAGGGCGATCGCCGCCCCATAAGGCACGCCGGCCGGACGGTTCCAAATTGTCTTGAGCCCGGGAAGGCGCGCCGCCACAAGCACCAGCAGCGCCAGCACGCCACCCGCCAAGCCCATCACCACCAGGAAAGGGGCCAGCCCGTCCCAGCCCACCCACAGCGCCGCGCCGGCCAGAAGCTTGGCGTCGCCGCCGCCGATCCAGCCCTTGGCGAAAAGAGCAAAGCCGATCAGAAGAAACGCAAGCCCGGCCCCGAGATGGAGAAAAAAGGCCGTCCAACCCCATTGCGCCAGCAGGGCGTGCAGCGGAAAGACCGCCGCAAGCGCCATCGCCAACCGGTTGGGAATGCGGTAGGAGGCAAGATCGCAAAGCCCCGCCGCCAGCGCCAGGGCCGGAAAGAGAAGCGCCGTCAGTCGGGCGGGATCGTCGAGCATGCCCCAAGGCCGATGACAAAATGAAGAACGCTCCCCGGCATCTGGCCGGGGAGCGTCCTCTTAAGCTCGGCGCTTCTCCGATCGCGGCCGCTTAACTACCGCGGGCCTTTAGCTGGGTGTTGACATCGTTGAACATGTTTTGGATCTCTTCGCCCAGCGTGAACACGATGGTGATGATCGCCACCGCGATGCCGGCGGCGATCAGGCCGTATTCGATTGCCGTCGCGCCCGATTCATCCGTCAGTGCCCGGCGCAGCCGGTACTTCATTTCCATGACCTTGGTATACAGTCGCAACATCGCGAATCTCCTTGTGTTGTCTCCAATTCTCCGCCGCCCAGCTCCCCCCTTCGGTCCAGCAGCCCGCCCGATCCTGGGATCGAGGCGTCCTGACGGGCAACAGGCGAAGCGCGAACCGCCGCGACGACCATCAGTCCTCCGCCAGAAAGGATAGTGGAATTTGGGAGTACCGACAACAGGAATCCGAGGGCCGAATGCGCGCAAGAAATGTTGAATTTGCTATTAATTATCGGCACTTTCGAGTGATCATGCCGTCAAGATTTCGCCCGTGACCCTGCATGCCCGCCCGGTCCTGATCCAAGCCGCCCTGCTCGTTCTCCTCCTGCATGGGGGGTTCGTGGCGGCCGGATTGAGCCCAGCCTTGTCGGGGCTCCTGGCCGATTCCGACGGCTACGAGCGGCTCAACCGGGTCCTGAAACTGGCGGCCGACGGCGCCTGGTACGATTCCCGCTGGCCCTTGAGCAACGCCCCTTATGGCGAGGTCTTGCACTGGACGCGGCCGCTTGATCTCGTCTTGTTGCTGGGCGGCAGGCTGGGTTCGCTCGTCGCGCCGTTCGATACCGCCCTCTACGCTTGGGGTGTGATCATCAGCCCGCTGTTGGCGGTTCTGATGATTCCGGTCCTGTCCTGGGGCACCCGCCCCTATCTTTCCGACCGGGCCTTCCTGGTCCTGGGCGCGCTCCTGGCGCTCCAGGGCGGAATGCACAGCTTCTTCATGGCGGCCAGGCCCGATCATCACAGCCTGATCCTGGCTCTGGCCGCCCTTCTGCTCGCCCTTCTCCTGCGCCTCTTGGCCGAGCCTGATCGCCCCTATCGCGCCCTGATCGCCGGTCTGGTCGGCGGATTGGCAGTGTGGGTGAGCGTCGAATCGCTTCTGCCGGCCCTGACCTTCGGACTTGGCCTGGGGCTGGTCTGGATGCTTGAGGGCGGGCCTTATCTTCGCCTGGCCGGCCGCTATGGCTTCGCGCTCGCCCTGGCGAGCTTGGCCGCGCTGATGCTCGAACGCCCGCCCGGCGATTGGTCGGCGGTGGAGTTCGATCGCCTGTCGATCCTTCACCCCCTGCTCTTCGCGCTGGCCTCGGCCGGGCTGGCCTTGATGATCCGCCTCGATCTCGCCTCCCCGACGCGACGGCTGGCGGCGATGGCGGGGATGGCCTTGGCCGCCGGTGGCCTGGCGCTCGCTCTCTTCCCGCGCCTGGCGGGCGGATTTTTCGCCGACACGCCTCCCGAGATCGTGCGCATCTTCGATTCGATCAGCGAGTACCGCCCGCTTTGGCCGGCCTCGCTTGCCGACCTCCAGGGCTTGGTCGAGCATTTGGGCGGCACCCTGCTCGCCTTGGCGTCCTGCTTGCTCCTTCTTCGTCAAGGCTCGGCGCCGGAAAAGCGGATGGCGCTTGCCCTCGCCGGCGCCCTATTGCTTTTTGCCGGCCTTGCGATGATCCAAGTGCGCTGGGCGGCGCACGCGCAGATCCTTTCCCTGTTGCCGCAAACGCTGCTGGCCGGCTGGCTTTGGCAGCGCCTGATCCGGCCTTGGCGCGCTTTGGCGGTGGTGGCAATCCTCGCTGGCCCACCGCTCCTGGCCGCCCTGCTCGGTCCGCCGCCCGGCGGCAGCGCCTTCAACCGGCCGCCCGAACCTTGTCGCTGGCCGGCGATGCGCCAGGCGCTGATGGACGTCCGGCCGCCCGGCCATGTGATTCTCACCCACATCTTTCCCGGCCCGGCCCTGGTCTATGGCACGGGCACCGGAATCGTCGGCACCCCCTATCATCGCAACCCGCAAGGCATCGCCGACACGCTGGCGATCTTCGCCGATCCCGGCGATCGGACCGCCCGCACCATCATCGATCGGCGCGGCATCGATTTGATCCTGGTCTGCGCCGATTCGGTGGAAGGGCGATGGCTGCGCGACCGTGCCGAAGGCGATTCCCTCTACCGTCGCCTGGCCGAGGAACGCCCGCCCGCCTGGATGGAGCCGGTGCCGCTCGAGCGCGATCGGGTCGGACCCTTCCGCCTCTATCGGGTCCGCCCATGACGCGGCTGCACGCCGGACCGGCCCTGGTGGCCGTCCTGATGGCGTTGGCGCTCGTCCAGACCCTGCAAATTCTGGGCGGCGTCACTCCCATTCTCGAGGGCCGGCTGATCGATCCCGACTGCTACATGCGGCTCGATCGGGTGCGGATGCTGTGGGAGGGCGACGCCTGGTATGAGTCCCATTCGCTTCGCCACAACGCGCCCTTCGGTGAAACGCTGCACTGGACCCGCCCGCTCGATCTGCTGCTCCTGCCGGCCTATGCGCTGGGCGGCGAGCGGGCGCTTTGGTGGTGGGGCGTCGCCATCAGCCCGGTTTTCGAGATGCTGGCGGTCCTGGCGCTTTCCTTCGCAACGCGGCCCTTCCTGTCTTCGGGCGGCTTCGCGCTGCTGGGCGTCTTGTTCGTGACCCAGGCAGGACCGGCGGGGGTGTTCATCGCCGGCCGGCCCGACCATCACGGTTTCCTGTTGCTGCTGATGATCGCCGGTCTGGCGCCGCTTTTGCGCCGGGTGGCCGGCGACGGCGATCGGCGCCTGCCCGTTTTCGCCGGTCTCGTTCTCGGTCTCGGCCTTTGGGTGGCGGTCGAGGCCTTGGCCGCTTACGCGCTGGCGCTCGCCTTCCTGGGCGTCCTCTGGCTTTGGCGGGGCGAGGATTGGCTCGACGCTCTGACCTCCACCGCCAAGGCCGGCGCGGCCATGGTCGCCGTCGCCCTGGTTCTCGAACGTCCGCCCGCCGATTGGCTTACCGCCTCGACCGATCGCCTTTCGATCATCCATCTGACGATCGTCCTAGTCAGTGCCGGAGCGGCGATGGCGCTGCGACGGCTCGATCCCCGGCGCCGGCGCCCACACTGGGCGGCGCTGGCGGCCGGCGCGTCCCTGACCATTCTGGCCTTGCTCTTCCCCGAACTTTTTCGCCCACCTCTGGCCCATCTGCCTCCCGAGTTGGGGGAAGCCTGGCTCGACGACATCATGGAACGGATGCCCCTCTGGCCCGGCGATTCCGAAGGCTGGCGGCGGTTCGTTCTGCATTTCGGACCCATGGCGATTGGCATTCCCTATCTGCTGCACAGCCTGCGCCACGGCGAGACCGCCATGCGCCGCCTCGCCCTCGTCCAGTTGATCGGCCTTGCCGTCTATTTCCCGGCCGCGCTGCATCAGGTTCGGTTTGCCCCCTTCGCCGAGGCCCTCATGGTCTTGCCCTGGACCCAGGCCGTCCTGGCGCTTGGCCGCCAACGCCTTCCCGTCGGCCTGCGCGCTTTGCTCACCGTCCTCCTGCTCATGGGACCGAGCCTGGCGGTTACCTTGATCGCCCGGTCCAATCGCGGCTACGCCCCGGCCACACCTTATGACACCTGCCCCTGGAGCGACATCGCCCCTACCTTGGCGGGCTTGCCGCGCCCGAACGGCCAGCCGCCCCTCGTCTTCACCACGCCCTATCCGGGCCCGGAACTGGTTTATCGCGCGGGCGTGGCGGTGATCGCCACCCCCTACCACGGCAATGCGCCCGCAATCGTCGCCACCATGCGCGCCCTGATGGGCGCCGACGATCGGGCGTTGCTCGGGCTGCTGGCCGAGCGGCGGGCCAATTATCTCTTGCTGTGCCGCTCGAGCCGGGAAGGGCAATGGCTGGAATCGCTGGCCGGCGACAACGCCCACAAGCGCCTGATGCGCGGCCAGGCGCCGCCCAACTTCACGCCCCTGGCGCTCGACGCCCGACTGGGCGGCGATTTCGTTCTATACACGATCAGCGGCTGGCCCGCGCCATGAGCTGCAGGCGCGGCAGATCGCGGATCACCATCGCCATGTGGCGGCGCTCGATCAGCCCGTCGCGCGCCAGTTCGCCGATCGTCTGGGCGACCACCTCGGTCGTGGCGCCGGTCCAACTGGAAAGATCCTTGTGCTTGGGCATTTCGGGGATCGTCCAGGCGCCGCCGCGTTTGGGATCGGGCTTGGCCATGTGCAATAGCTCGGTGTAGATGCGCTGCTGATCGGAGAGCGTGCTGAGTTCGGTCACCCGGATGTCGAGGGTGCGGATGATGCTGGCGAAGCGGCGCAACACTCGGATCGCCACATGCGGGTGCTTCTCCATGAAGGCCATGAATCCGCCACCCTCGATCGAGGCCAGGAGAGTCGGCTCGCTGGCCACGACCTTGGCCGAACGGGGCCGGTTGTCGATGGCCGCCAATTCGCCGAAATAGTCGCCGGAAATGAAATTGGCCAGCGTCACTTCGCGCCCGTCGCGGGCGTAGCTGGAATAGCTAAGCACGCGCACCGCGCCCTCGACCACGAAATAAACCTCAAGCTGGGTGGTTTCCTTGTCGAACACCACCGCGTCGGCGCCGTAGCGGTGCCAGTGGCACTGGCGCTCGAAGGCATGAATGTCGGATTCCGGCAGACCCTCGAACAGGGCAATGCCGTTCAGCCGACCCAGGGCCTCGCCTGCGGCCATCGCGGAATCGTCGCTCACTATCCCCTCCGTAATCTCTAGGGATTACAGACTCGATCCACGGGAAAATCAACGCCTGATTGCGTCCCCATGATGGATCGCAGTCGCCGGCCGTTGGCCCTCCCAGCCCTGGACGAGAAGCCGGCCGCTGGCCGCATCGGCCAGCACCGAAAGCCTGGTGTCGGGATTGAGGATGGGCGGCTTCACCCAATCGAAATCCCAGCCAAGCCCATCCCATTGCCCCTCCATCAAGGCCAAGCGGCCCGGGCTGTCATAGCCGCGCGGCGCACCGGTCAGGCCGGGCGTGAGCCAGTGATTGGCGATCGCCGCCCGCCCCTCATGCAAAAAGGCGCCCCGGGGCGTGCGTTCGATGATGCAGGATTCGTCGGGCTTGACCCCGGCCAAGCTATAGAACACCGGCAGGCAGACCGGAATCTCGGCCAGCATTGCCTTGGCTTGTTGGTAATCGGCGGCCTGATCGAAGACCCGGCGCAATAGGTGCGAGGGCGGCAACGCATCGCCCCGCCAGACGCCCAGCCGCAGCCGCAGCCAATCGAGCGGCAAGGGCAGGCGGGTGCGCGGCATCGGCGCCTGATTGAGGGCGCCGGCGAAGCGGCCTTGCGCCAGGGCGGTGGTGACGCCCACGAAACCCGGCCAGGTCACCGATTCATAGGGGCCGGCCGGCCCAACGAAACCGGCCAGGGCGACATGGCGGCCCAGCCCGTCCAATTTCCAATCCAGCGTGCGCCCCAGCCTGGGCCCCTCGACGGCGCTGGTGCAGGCCCATTCGTAGGACAGGTTGAGGAGCCAGCCGCCCGGCTGCCCGAGAATGCGGGCGATCTCGGCGATCTCGCCCCGATAGGGATTGCGGCTCCGTTCCAACCATTGGCGGGAAAGGCGATCGCCCAGCCGGAGCGCCGGCGCGGTGTAGACCCGCCTGGCCTCGGCCAGGATCGCCAGGGCGGCGGGCCGACCGGCCCGCGCCAATTGGGCGGTCGAGGCGACCCGGTAACGGGGAATGTCCGGCAAGGGCGGCAAAGGCTCCGGCAACGCTTTTCTTCCCTTCTCCGACCACCTATAAGGGGACGGCACGAGGACGATCGAGGACCGCGCCCATGATACCACGCTATTCCCGCCCCGAAATGGCCGCCATCTGGGAGCCGGCCAACCGCTTCCGCATCTGGTTCGAGATCGAGGCGCATGCCTGCGACGCCATGGCGGAACTGGGCGTGGTGCCGAAAGAGGCGGCGCGGGCGATCTGGGAAAAGGGCCGCTTCGAGGTCGACCGCATCGACGAAATCGAACGCGAAACCAAACACGACGTCATCGCCTTCCTCACCAACGTCGCCGAGCATGTGGGGCCCGAGGCGCGATTCCTCCATCAGGGCATGACCAGTTCCGACGTGCTCGACACCTGCCTGGCCGTCCAGCTCAAACAGGCCTCCGACATCCTGCTCGACGATCTCGATCGGGTGCTGGACGCGCTCAAGCGCCGCGCCGTCGAGCACAAGACCACCGTCTGCATGGGCCGCAGCCACGGCATCCACGCCGAACCGGTCACCATCGGCCTCAAATTCGCCGGCTTTTTTGCCGAATTCCAACGCAACAAGGCGCGCCTGCACGCCGCCAGGGCCGAGATCGCCACCTGCGCCATCTCGGGCGCGGTGGGCACCTTCGCCAACATCGACCCCTTCGTCGAACGCTACGTGGCCGAGAAATTGGGCCTGGCGGTCGAGCCGATCTCGACCCAGGTGATCCCCCGCGACCGCCACGCCCAGTTCTTCGCCACCTTGGGCGTCATCGCCTCGTCGATCGAGCGGGTGGCGGTGGAGATCCGCCATCTCCAGCGCACCGAGGTGCGCGAGGCCGAGGAATATTTCTCGCCCGGCCAGAAGGGCAGTTCGGCCATGCCGCACAAGCGCAACCCGGTGCTGACCGAGAATCTCACCGGCTTGGCAAGGCTGGTGCGCGGCATGGTGATTCCGGCGATGGAGAACGTGGCGCTCTGGCATGAGCGCGACATCTCGCATTCCTCGGTCGAGCGGATGATCGGCCCCGACGCCACGGTGACGCTCGATTTCGCGCTGGCCCGCCTGGCCGGGGTGATCGACAAGCTGGTGATCTATCCCGACGCCATCAAAAGGAATCTCGACCAATTGGGCGGGCTGGTCTTTTCCCAGCGCGTGCTGTTGGCGCTCACCCAGGCCGGGATGAGCCGCGAGGACGCCTATGTCGCCGTGCAACGCAACGCCATGAAGGTGTGGGAAGGCGCCGGCGATTTCCTGGCCTTCCTAAAAGGCGACGCCCAGGTAGCCAGGCATCTGAAGCCGGCCGAGCTGGAAGCCCTGTTCGATCTGGCCTACCACACCAAGCATGTCGAGACGATCTTCGCGCGGGTGTTCGGGGCCAAGGCACAATAAGAAAAGCCGACAACTCTCCACGGGCCGGGGCTCTTTGTGATAGACTGACCTCATGAACACGCTTGGCGATGCCCGGTTGGAACGCCTGCTTGACCGCGTCGTCACGGCGATGCGGCCTGAAGCCGTTTACCTGTTCGGCAGTCACGCAAGAGGCGAGGCCGACCGGAACAGCGATTACGATCTCCTGGTCATCGTTCCCGACGATTGCAGCCGCGAACGCCGCTCCTTGACGACGGCGGCCACCCTGCCGCGCGACCCTGGCGTGCCCGCCGACGTCATTCCCTGTCGGCGCAGCGTCTTCGAGCGTCGCCGCCATCAGGTGGGAACGCTCTGCCACCGGGCGACGCGCGAGGGCCGTCTGATCTATGGCGCCTGATCCCATGCGCGAATGGCTGGCGGTCGCCGCCGACGACTTGCGCCAAGTGATCAACAATCTTCATGGCCCGATGCCCTCGCCAACAGGGGCAGCCTACCACTGCCAGCAAGCGGGAAAAAAAAATCGTCAAGGCCATATGGGCAAGTCAAGGAATCGATTTTCCACGCACTCACGACATCGCGGCCCTGGCCGGCCTCATCGTCGATCGCCATCCCTTGAAGGCGGAATGTCTCGAATTGGCACGCCTCACTCCTTACGCGGTCGCCTATCGTTATCCGGCGGAAGATGAGTGGGACATTCCCTTGGCCGACGACATCGAGCTCTGGCACGGGCATCTGCAAGGGCTCATCGAACGCCTGCTGCGTCCCGACTCGGCCAAACGATAGCGGCAACCCGCCACAAACGAGTTCGGCGGCGGGAGGCTGTTTGGTCTCGCCGCCGCCGATCCCTCGCCAGAGCAACCTTGGGACCCGAGGAGAGATCAGGCCGCCAGGCTGCGGACCTCGCCCATGAAGCCGTCGACCTGACCGCGCAGGCCTTCCGCCAACTGGGCAAGCTCGGTCGCCGCACCCAGCACCTGGCTGGCGGCGGCGCCAGTTTCGTGAATGAGGCTGGTGACCTCGTGGGTGTGAGCGTTAACACCCGAAACCCCTTCCGAGGCGTGGGCCACCGACGAGGCGATTTCCTGGGTGGCCGAATCCTGCTGGCCGACCACCCCGGCGATCTCGTCGGCGATGCCGATGACATCCTCGATCGAGCGGCTGATGGCCGCGATGGCGCCCACCGTCTGGGTCGAGGCCTCCTGGATCGCCGCCACCTGGGAATCGATCTCCTCGGTGGCCTTGGCCGATTGCTGGGCCAGCTTCTTCACTTCCGAGGCCACGACGGCGAAACCCTTGCCGGCGTCGCCGGCCCGGGCCGCCTCGATGGTCGCGTTCAGCGCCAGCAGATTGGTCTGGCTGGCGATGTCGGCGATCAGACGCACGACCTCGTTGATGCGTTCGGCGGCCACCGCCAGTCCCTGGGCGATGGCGGTCGAGCGTTTGGCTTCGTCGGCGGCCGAGCGAATGCCCTTCGACGACGCCTCCACCTGCCGATTCACTTCCTTGATCGAGGTGGCAAGCTGGGTCGCCGCCGCCGAAGCGGTCTGGACGTTGCTGGTCGCCTCGTCGGCGGCGCTTGTCACCGAATCGGCGCGCGAACCGGCCTGGGTGGCGGCGCCTTCCATCTGCTGGGCCGAGGCGGAAAGCTGGCTGGCGGCCGAGGCCACCATGCCCACCATCTTCTGCACCTTGGCCTCGAATTCGTCGGCGACCTTGGCGAAGCCATGGCATTTGGCGCCCATGGCGTCGGTGGCGACGTTGATGATGCTGGCGCCCAGGCGGTAATTGCCGGCCATGCCGGTCTCGATGATGCGCCGGTAGAATTTCTGCCGGCTGACATGCTGCATCGAGGCCGCCGCCTCGCGCACGAAGGCATCGGCGCGATCGATCAGATCGTTGATGCCATGCTGGAGCGCGCCCACCGTGCCGTTGTCACCGATGCCGACGATCCGGGCCTCGAAATCGCCCTGGGCCACCGCCTCGACGACCGCGACCACGCGGGCCAACTCTTGCTCCAACCGATGGACGGTCCAGACGGCGAAGACCGCCAAGACCAGCGCCAGCCCCAAAGCCGCGGCCGGCACGATCGTCCCGCCCCATCCCAGGCCCAAGGCCGCCAAAGCGCCCAAGCCCGTCAAGCCCATGGCGCCCAGCGCCAGACGGATTTTAAAGAGAGAAGATCCAGCGGTCATAGCTTGCCCCCTTGCTTGCGAGAAGATCGGCGACCATGCGGTGGGATCGCTCGAGCCCTTCCTTGCGGTCGGGATAGCGGCGCTCCTCGTCCAGGAGTTGGCGGTAGAGCGGCGCGATCGTCTCGTCGACGATTCGGCGTTCCGGCACCCGGCGGAAGGAGTGGTAGCCCACCACCTTGCCGGCCTTGTCGTAGCTGGGTGTCGCATGGGCGAACACCCAGTAGTGGTCGCCGTTCTTACAGCGGTTGACCACATAGGCGAAGACCTCGCGCCCAGCGCCCAGCATGTCCCAAAGCAGCTTGAAGACAGCGCGGGGCATTTCGGGATGGCGAAGAATGCTGTGCGGCTTGCCCAAGAGATCGGCCTCGGCATAGCCCGAGATCTTCATGAAGGTCCGGTTGACGTAGGTGATGACGCCCCGCGTGTCCGTCTTGCTCACGATCACGTCGGATTCGGCGAACCGGCGCTCGGTGCCGGTCAAGATTTGCGGTTGTCCCATCGCTCTCTCCTTCGATTGGCATCCCGTCAAGCAGCGGTCGCATGATTGCGTTTCTTTGAATCGCAATGTCACGCCTTCCGCCCGCCCTGGGAAGGGGGGGCGATGGACTAATCCACCAGGATGAGTTTTCTAATAATCCGAAAGAATGAGATCGGAGTAGGTAATACCGAACTCTTACTTCTTGATTTCGGTTAAGACCTGTTGGCGGGCGATTCCGCTCAAGCGATCCAGTTCCTTGGCAAGTTTCTCTTCGGCCAGGACGATCCCGCGGGCTTTTAGGTCCTTTTGGACCTTGGCGATGACGTCCGAATCGCCCGGAACGGCAAAATCGGCCTCGACGACCGTGCGGGCATAGGCCTGAGCCTCGGAACCGGAAAGGCCCAACTGTTCGGCCACCCAAAGGCCCAGAAGCTTGTCGCGCCGCACATTGATCTTGAAGGCGGTTTCCTGATCCAGCTTGTACTTGGCCTCAAAGGCTTTTTCGCGTTCCTCGAAGGTCGTCATCACGCGCCGTTCCCATTTCGATTCGTTCACATTCTGGCCGTCGGGCCTGCAAGGCTCTATATACTGGCCTCCATCGATATGTAATACCGAAAATCGCCATGTGCACGATCGTCCTTGAATTCCGGCCCGGCCATCCTTGGCCGCTTTTGGCCGCCGCCAACCGCGACGAGATGGTGAACCGGCCCTGGCGGGGCCCGGCCCGCCATTGGCCCGACCGGCCCGATTGCGTGGCGGGTCTCGACGTCTTGGCAAAGGGCAGTTGGCTCGGCCTCAACGACCATGGGCTGATGGCGGCGATGCTGAACCGATTCGCCAGCCTGGGGCCGGCGCCGGGCAAGCGCTCGCGCGGCGAATTGGTGCTGGAAGCCCTCGATCACGCCGAGGCCGATCAGGCCGCCCAGGCCCTGTCCCAGCTTGATCCCCTGGCCTACCGCCCCTTCAACATGGTGATCGGCGATGGACGCAGCCTTTACTGGCTGCGCCATGACGGCGAACGGATCGAGGCAAGGCCGATCGCGGCCGGATTCCACATGCTGACCGCGCACGAACTTGACGACCGCGCCAGCCCGCGCATCGCCGCCTATTTCGATCCCTTCCGGGCGGCGGTCAAACCCGACCCGGAAACCGGCGATTGGGGGGCCTGGACCGACCTCTTGGCGCGGCGGCGCAGCCAAGGTCCACCCGGCCAGGAGGACGCGGCGCTTTGCATCGTCCGCGATGACGGCTTCGGCACCGTGTCGAGTGCGCTCTTGGCACTACCGGCCGATCCGACCGTGAAACCGGTTTGGCTGTTCTGTCCCGGCCGGCCGGGCGAGTTACCCTACGAGCCGGTCGATCTCGGCTAGCACCTCGTCGAGGGCCAAATCCGCCAGATCGGGCCGGCGCAGGATGCGCACCCTCTCGGCCCTGGGCGTGCAGAGGCTGGGATCGGATTCGTTGGAAAACAGCACCAGCGAGGCGGCGCCCGCCGCTGCCGCCAGATGCATGGGGCCGGTGTCGTTGCCCACCGCCAGCCGGGCGCCTCGCGCCAGCACCGCCAGATCGGCGAAGCTGGTCTTTCCGGAAAGATCGATCGCCGCCGGCACGGCCTGGCGGATCGCCGCCAGGGATTCCTCGTCGGCCTGGGTGCCGATCAGCACCGGCGCGATCCCCCGCCCCCTCAAGGCCTCGGCCAGCGCCGCGAACCGATCGGCTGGCCAACGCTTGGCGGGCCGATGCGGCGCACCGCCCGGCGCCAAGAGCGCGTAGGCGGGCGGCAGGCCGAAACGGGCAATATCGGCCGTCACCCAGGCAAGATCGGGCAGCGGCACCGGCCGATCGATTCCGGCCATCGCCAATTGCTCGGCCTGGCGTTCGAGGGTGTGCAGAAAATCGCGTCTTGGATTGGCGTGCGGATGCGAGCAGCCGGGCGCAATGCCCGACCAGTGCGGTCGCGGCCGGCCCATCAGGCGGAAATACCAGCTCGATCGGTCCGAGGTCTGCAGATCGTAGACGCGCGCGAAGCCGCCCTGGCGCAGGCGCTGGCGCAGCGCCAGCAGGCCCACCGGATTCCAAAGGCTGGGCTTGGTGTCGATCCAGACCTCGTCGACGAACGGGCACGATTTCAGGAAGTCGGCATAGGGTTTGGTGGTCAGCAGGACGATGCGCGCCGCCCGGTGATGGGCGCGGATCGCGGCCATCGGCCCCAAGGCCTGCACGACATCGCCCAGGGCGCCCAGCTTGATGACCAGGATGCGGCTCACGCCCACTCCAGCACTTCACGATAGACGGCCAAGGTGGCCTCGCACATCGCCGGCTTCGAGAAATGGGCGTGGGCGTAGGCCTGAGCCTTGGCGATCAGACTCTCGCGGGCCTCCGGGCTGATCGCCAGCACCCGGGCCAGGGTCTGGGCCAGGGCCCTGGGATCGCCGGGCGGCACCAGCCAGCCGGTCTCGTTCTCCAAGATGGTTTCCACCGCGCCGCCATGGCGGGTGGCGATCACCGGCCGCCCCATCGCCTGGGCCTCGACGATCACCCGGCCGAAGGCCTCGGGGTCGGTCGAGGCCGAGATGACCACGTCGGTCAGCATGTAGGCGGCCGGCAGATCGTTGCAATCGCCCACCACATGAACGATGCCGTCGAGCCCAAGGCGGCGCGCCTGCTCTTCCAGTTCGGTGCGGTACTCGTAGCGTCCCTGGTCCGAGCCGACCAGCAGGCAGCGCAGATCGGAGCGGCCGGTGATGGCGCGCAGTTCCGCCATCGCCTCGATCAGCACCGTCTGGCCCTTCCAGCGGGTGAGCCGTCCGGGCAGCATCACCACCGCCGCGCCGTCGGGCAGGCGCCAGGCGCGGGCGAGTTGGATGATGCGCTCGGGCGAAACCTGGGCCGGGTTGAAGCGGTCGAAATCGATGCCGCGATGAACCACCCGCACCCGCTCCCAGCCGATGCCATAATATTGATGGATGTGGCGAGCGATGAAGTCGGAGATGGCGATCACCCGCTCGCCCCGGGCCATCACGGCGTTGTAGGCGCGCTTCAAGGCCAACGGCCCCATGGTGTAGGTGCCGTGAAAGGTTGTGACGAAATGGATGCCGGTGCGCTTGGCCGCCGCCTCGGCGCTCCAGGCCGGCGCGCGGCTGCGGGCGTGGATGATGTCGACCTTGTGGGCGCGGATCAGCGCCGCCAGCTTGTCGACGTTCTGCCACATGACGAAGGGATTCTTCGACTGCACCGGCAAGGTGATGTGACGCGCCCCGGCGCGCTCGATCTCGCGCACCATCGGGCCGCCCGACGAGACCACGATCGATCCCCAGCCGGCCTCGGCCAGCGCCACCGCGATGTCGACCGCGCCGCGCTCGACGCCGCCGGTGACCAGCGCCGGCAGCACCTGCAACACCACCGGTTGGCGCTTGGCCTCGTTGCTGCTATCGTCCCCCGCCATGACCCCGTCCGATTCGCCTCCCCGGATATTAGCACGCGCGCCCGGCGTCTCAATCGCCTACCATAGCCGGCCGGGACGTTTGCCGGGTGTGATGTTCCTCACCGGCTATATGAGCGACATGACCGGCGAGAAGGCCCTGCGCCTTGAGGCGCTGTGCGCGAGGCGCGGCCAGGCCTTCGTCCGCTTCGATTATCAGGGCCACGGCGCCTCGTCGGGCCAATTCCGCGACGGCACCATCGGCCTTTGGGCCGGGGACGCCCTGGCGGTGCTCGACCAACTTACTCAAGGGCCGCAGGTGCTGGTGGGGTCGAGCATGGGCGGCTGGATCATGCTGCTTCTGGCCCGCGCCAGGCCCCAGCGCATCGCCGGGCTGGTCGGCATCGCGGCGGCGGCCGATTTCACCGAACAGCTCATCTGGGAGCGCTACGACGCCAACCAGCGCCGCACCCTGATGGAGCAGGGCTTCTTGGAAGAACCCAACGATTACGATCCCGCCAAGCCCTACATCATTACCCGGGCGCTGATCGAGGACGGGCGGCGCCACCTTCTGCTCCAGGCGCCCATCCCCATCGCTGCCCCGGTGCGGCTGATCCACGGCCAGAAGGACCTCGATGTGCCCTGGCCGACCGCGCAAGCCATCGCCGAGAAGCTGGTCTCCGCCGATGTCGAGGTGACGCTGGTCAAGAACGGCAACCACCGCTTAAGCGATCCCGCCGATCTTGAGCGCCTCGAACGCACCGTGGCGGCGCTGCTCGATCAGGTCGGCGGCTGAGACTTAAGCCACTCCCGCCACATCCCCCGATAGGCCGCTTCGACGTCGCCGGCGATCACGGAGGCCTGCAAGAGCGGCGCCGTTTTCAAGCGATCGCGCAAGGTCAGGCGCAACAGGGCCAGCCGCTCGGGCTCGCGGGCCAGCGCCTGGGCGATCGCCACGAATCGGGCGTCGGAATCGGCCACCAGCTCGCCCAGTCCCAAGGGTTCTAAAAGCGCCGCCCCCACCCGGCTGGCATGGGTGCGGCCGGCCCGCGTCACCACCGGCGTTCCCATCCACAGCGCCTCGCAGGTGGTGGTGGTGCCGTTGTAGGGGTAGGTGTCGAGCGCGATGTCGAACAGATTGTAGGTGGCCAGATGGCCGTCGCGGGCCGGAATGCGCCCGATCAGCTTCAGGCGTTGGGGATCGATGCCTTCTTGCTCGAAGCGGGCGACAAGATCGGCGCGCGCCCAGGCATCGTCCATGCTGCGGTTCTTCACCGCCAGCAGGCTTTCCGGCAGGGCGCGCAAGACCGCCGCCCACAGGGCGACGGTGGCGTCGGAAACCTTGGCTTGGTTGTTGCAGCAGCCGAACACCGCCTGACCCGAGGGGCGCGGCGCCAGCGGCGTGATGGCGGGCGAATCCTCGGGCGCTTGGTAGCACAGAAAGCCGCGCGGCAGCCGCCACAGGCGCTCGGTGTGCCAAGCCTCGGTCTGGCCGGGCGGATCGGCGATGGCGTCGGTGAGGCGCCAATCGACGGCCCGAAGGCCGGTGGTGTTAGGATAGCCGATCCAGGTCGCCTGCACCGGCGCCGGCTTGCGGGCAAACACATCAAGTCGGTTGTCGGCGGAATGGCCGGCCAGATCGACCAGAATGTCGATCCCGTCCTCGCGCACCAGCCGGGCCGCTTCGTCGTCATCAAGGCCGCGGATGTCGCGCCAGCGTTCCGCCATGCCGCGCAGGCGCTGGGTGGTGGCGTCGCCCGACAGTTGGTTGGCGTAAAGCGTCACCTCGAACCCGGTCCGGTCATGGGCCGCCAGGATCGGTTCGAAGAAATAGGCGACCGAATGGACGCGGAAATCGGGCGAGACATAGCCGATCCGCAGCCGCCGATCCGGATCGCGGGCGTTGGCGAAGACCGGCGTCCGGTCACGAAACGGCGCCTCGTGAAGGACGCCGAAGCGAAAATGCTCCTGGGCGACCTCGTCGGGATCGGCCTTGTCGCTGTAGCACAGCGTCATCAGGAGGTTCGAGCGCACCAGGGCCGAGCTGGGATCGGCGGCCAGCGAGGCCTGGAAGGCCTCGATCGCCGGGGCGTTGGCGCCGCGCGCGTTCAAGACATGGCCGAGCGCCCCTTGATAGACCGGGCTTCGGGGATTGATCGCCACCGCCTTACGCATGGCGGCCTCGGCGGCCCGGTGTTCGCCGACCAGATTGAAGATGTAGCCGAGATTGACATAGGCGTCGGCGAAATCGGGCTTGAGCGCGATCGCCCGCTGGGCCTGCTCGAGCGCCTCGCGGGCCCCCTCGGCCAAGCGAAGCGCCAGGGCCAGATTGTTGCGGATCAGCGCGTTGCCGGGATCAAGCGCCACCGCCTCGCGCAGCGCGCTCACGCATTCGGCCAGACGGCTGCGGCGCTTTAAGGGGTCGCTCAGATTGTTCCAGGCCTGGGCGCTGCCGGGATCGAGCGTCACCGCCGCCCGGTAATGCTCGATCGCCTCGTCGAGCCGGCCGCTCTGGACCAGCAGACCGGCCAGGGCGGTGTGGATGGCGGCGCGGGGAGCCAACGCCAAGGCGTGCCGGTATTCGGCCAGCGCCTCCTCCTTGCGCCCCATGCCGGCCAAAATGCGCGCCCGCGCCGCCAGAAGGTCGGCCAGATCGGGCTCCAGGGCGGCGGCCCGGTCGAGATGCGCCAGCGCCTGGTCGCCCTCGCCCGCCTCGGCCAGCACTTCCGCAAGCTGGTAATGGCCCTCAGCCTCCTCGGGCAGAAGCGCCACCGCCCGTTCCAGATGCTGGCGGGCCGCCGGGCGCCGATCCATGGCGCGCAAGGCGCGCCCCAGCTCGAGATGGGCCAAGCCCGCCTCGACCCCCTGGGCCAAGGCCCGCTCCAGGAGCGGCGCCGCCACATTGGGCTTGCGCGCCGCCAGGGCGATTCGGCCCAGCAGCAGCAGGGCGGGACCGTCGTCGGGATGCGATTCGAGGATGGCTTGCGCCGCTGCGGCGGCCTCGTCCAGCCGGCCGTCGCGCCAGGCCGCGTGGGCGTGGTCCAGGGGGTCGCGGGCGGGCGCGGGCGGAACGGACATCGGCGCATCGTGCCGCTCCCGGGAAGGCGGCGCAAGACTCCTCCTTGCTCCCCAAGAGCCGTACTGGCAGGATTCCCGCATGCCCGCCGCCCCGCCGCTCGCCCTTCTTTGCTACCAGTCCCATCCGGCGCTTTATCCGCGGCCGATGTTCGCGCCCCGCGAGCTGTTTCTCGGTCCCGACGTCAAGGCCCCCGTCGCCGACGGCGCGTTTTCCGCCCGCCCGGCGCCGATCGGCGATTACGATCTCGCGCGGGAAATCGGCGATCTTTCGCCCGACCTGGTGCTGGTCAAGCCCGACGCCACGGGACGCAACGTGCCGCGCAATCTGGGCGCCGTGTCGGGCGTCAAGGTGCTGGTGCTGGGCGACACCCACCATCTCGATCATCCGATCCGCTGGTTGCTGGGCTACGCGGCGTCGGAACCCTTCGATCTCATTCTTTGCCATCACGCCCGCCAGCATCTGCATTTCTTCGCTCACGCGCTGCCGACCATTCCGGTCTATTGGGCGCCGCTCTTGTCGGTGAACGTCTTTCCGCCACCCGACGACCGGACGGTCCGCTATCCCCTGGTCTTCGTCGGCGCCAAGAGCGACTGGCACCGCTACCGCACCCATATCCTCGATCGGTTCGAAGCCGCCGGCTTGCCCTTGCGGATCGGCGGCGCACCGCAGCCCGACGCCGCCCGGGTTCTGGCCCGCTCGCGCATCGCCCTCAACGTCAGCCTCAACGGCGACCTCAATCACCGGGCAAGCGAGATTCTGGCGGCGGGAAGCCTGTTGCTCACCGACCGCCTGGCGCCCGAGGCCGGTTTGGCCCGGCTGTTTGCCGACGGCCAGCAGGCGGTCTATTTCGACGGCCCCGAGGATGCGATCGAAAAGGCCCGCCATTTTCTCGATCACCCCGATCAGGCCGACGCCATCCGCGCCGCCGGCCAGCAGGCGTTCCACAAGCAGCACGCGCCGGCCCGCAAGATGCACCAGCTTCACGACCTGGCCTTGAACGGGATCGTCGATCCCCTCTGGTCGATGGAGGGCGAACCCCGCCACCGCCATGGGGCGCCGGAAAGCCAGGAGGACCTGCTGGTGCGCGTCGCCATCTACGAGGCGGCGCAGGAACTGCACCGCCGTCTTCCCCGCCCCTTCCTCCGTTTGGGCCCCGGCACCGACCCCGCCTTCGCCTCCGACGCCGCCGATCTGCCGCGCCTTCTCATCGAACGCGCCTGCGCCGACGAGGCGGAATACCGCCAGACCGAACGCTACCTCGGCCTCACCCGAACCCAGGAGCGCGTCGATCTCGTTCCCCTGCCCTCGCTGCAAACCCCGCCACCCGCCGACAGCCTGCTGGTGCTGCGCGCGTCCGATCTGGCCGGCTTTCCGCCCGCCGCGCTGTCGCCCAATCTGTTCCTGCCCGATCTCTACTTTGTGCGTGGCAAAGGCCCGGCGCACGCCCGGCTCGACCAACTGGGTTTCCGCCAGACCGATCACGGCTTCTGGCAGGCCGGTCCCGGCGATGACTGACCAGGCGCCACCAGCCATCTTGCTCTTTCCCGAGGCGCCGGCCGCCGAACATCGGCCGTTCATCAGCCCGCGCGAGCGTTTCCTTAGCCTCGACGCCACCGGCGATCTCGATATGGCCCGACTGGCGGGCACCGCGCAAACCGACGAGGCGCCCGCTCTGGTGATCGTCAAGGCCGTTCCCGGCCACCCGCGACCGCGCAACCTGGCGGCCCTGACGGGAATCAAGGTTCTGGTGCTGGGCGACACCCACCAAGGCGACCATCCGATCGGCGGTTTGCTCGATTACGCGGCCGGCGAGCCCTTCGATCTCATTATCGGCACCGGCAACCGCCAGCATCTGCATTTCTTCGCCCAGGCCGGGCTGGCCCCCGTGCATTGGCTGCCGTTCCTGGGTGTTTGGCCGCCGGTCCCGCCCGCCCGAACCGATCCGCTCCACCCTCTGTCCTTTCTGGGGGCGATCGATCCGGCGCGCCATCCCTGGCGGCAAAGGCTGATCGATCATCTGGGGGCCTGCGGCGTCCCGCTTCATGTCGGGGGCGGCGCCTTGGCCGAAGCCGCCCGCCTTGCCGCGCAAAGCCGGGTTAGCCTTGCCATCAGCGCCAACGGCGAACTCGACGACCGGGTGGCGATGGCGCTTTGCGCCGAAGGCCTGCTGCTCGCCGACCGCCTAAGCCCCGAGGCTGGTTTGCAACGGCTGTTCGAAGATGGCCGCCATTTGGTGCTGTTCGCGGATGCCGACGATCTGGCTGCCAAGGCGGCGGCGCTGTTGGCCGATCCCCGATCGGATTCGATCCGCGCCGCCGGCCACGCCCATTACCGGGCCCGCTACGCCCCTGACCGGCTTGCCGCTTATCTTCTGTCGCTGGCCCGCGAGGGCCGGGTCGAGCCCGTCTTCGATCTGGCCCAGGAGCCACGCCACCGCCAGGCCCTTCCCGACGGTCCGGCCGATTTGCTCACCCGCGTCGAGGCCTATGAGGTTGCGCAGGAACATCAGCGGCGCACGGCGGGCAGCGACCTTCTGTTCGGACCCGGCCTCGATCCGGCGCTGGCTTGCGACGCCGCCGATCTCGTTCGCCTTCGACGGCGCTTGGCGGTGGCCGATGATGCGGCCGGCAACCGGGCGACCGATCTTTTGACCAAGACCGCCACCTTGGACCGCGTCGCCCTGGTGGCGCCCGACCGCCTGTTCGAGGGCATCGACCGATCGGCGATGCTGGTGGCCCTGCCCTCCGCCCTGGCGACCCTGGACCCCGATCGCCTCCCCGATCATCTCGTCTTCCCCGCTTTGCTTTTTTCGCCGCCCTCGCCGGAATTCGAACCGGCAATGAGCCGCCTGGGCTTCGTCCGCCAAGGCCGCATCGCCTGGTCGCGGCCGACAACCCCCGGCGGTGCCCAAACCGGGCGCGCCAGCTTCGGATTGGCGCCGGCGTCCGACCCTACCGGCCCGATCGCTCGGCCGCGCATCGCCGTCGACGCCGTCTTCTTCCAGGATTTCATGACCGGCATCGCCCGGGTGTGGGAGGAAGTTTTGGCGGTTTGGCAGGCCGACGGCTTCGCCGACCACATTCTCGTTCTCGACCGCGACGGCTACGGCCCCGAGATCGCCGGCCTGCATCGGCGCAACCTGCCGCGCCACGACTACGAACGCCTCGACGCCGACCGGGCGATGCTGCAAGAGGTCTGCGACGCCGAGGGGATCGATCTGTTCGTCTCCACCTTCTGCACCACGCCGCTGTCCACCCCCACCGTCTTCATGGCCTACGACATGATCCCCGAGGAGATCGGCGTCAACGCCAAGGAGGACCCGATGTGGAAGGAAAAGCACGACGCCATCCACTATCCGCAAGCGCGGGCCTTCCTGGCGATTTCCCACCACACCGCCCAGGACCTGGTGCGCCATTACCCGCATATGGCGCCGATCGGCGTCACGGTGGCGCATTGCGGGGTCAACCCGATCTTCACCCCGGCCCCCGCCGAGGACATCGAGGCCTTCCGGGCGCGGCTGGGCCTCGATCGGCCCTATTTCCTGCTGGTCGGCCAGCGCAAAAGCTACAAGAACGCCCAGCTTTTTTTCGAGGCCTTCCAAAGGCTCGCCAACCGGGACCAATTCGCCATCGTCAACACCGGCGCCAAGCCCTTGGAGGACGAGTTCCTGCCCTTCGTCGATGGCATTCCCTTTTTCTACGGGCGGATGAGCGACGCCGAGATGCGGCTGGCCTATGCCGGGGCGACCGCGCTCGTCTTTCCCTCCTTCTACGAAGGCTTCGGCATGCCGGTGGTCGAGGCGATGGCCTGCGGCTGTCCGGTGATCACCACCCCGATGGCGTCACTGCCCGAGGTCGCCGGCCCGGCCGCCCTCTATGTCGATCCGCGCGACATCCAGGGCATGACGGCGGCGCTGGCCGACATCCAGAAGCCGGAGATTCGCAACCCCCTGATCACCGCCGGCATGCAGCGCGCCCGCCTCTTCCGCTGGACCGACATGGCGGCCACCATCAAGCGCGTCCTCCTCGACGCGGCGGCGCTGTCGTGAGCGAGCTTGGCCGCCTCGACGCCCTCATTCTCGCCGGCGGGCTGGGCACCCGGCTGCGCGCCGCCTTGCCCGACCGGCCGAAGGCGCTGGCCCCGGTGGCCGGGCGGCCCTTCCTTTTCCATCTGCTCGACCATTTGGCCCACCAGGGCATCCGGCGCGCCGTGCTGGCCTTGGGCCATCAGGCGGCGATGATCCGCGAGGCAGTGGCCGATTATCGCGCCCTCGATCTGGCGATCTCCGAAGAGAGCCGGCCGCTCGACACCGGCGGCGCGCTGGCGCTGGCCCGTCCGCTTCTCGGTTCCGATCCGGTGCTGGTGTTGAACGGCGACAGCCTGGCGCCGATCGATCTCGGCCTGCTTTTGCAAACCCATCGAAGCCGCCATGCCCAGGCGACGCTGGCCGCGCTGCGCCTGGCCGACGCCGCCCGTTTCGGCAGCCTCGACCTCGACGCCGACGGCGCCATCCTGGCCTTCCGGGAAAAGGGCAAGGCAGGACCGGGCCTGGTCAGCGCCGGCATCTATCTGGTCTCCCGCGCCGTCTTGGAAAGCCTGGCGCCCGACCAACCTCTGTCGCTCGAGCGCGCCGTCTTTCCCGGCCTGTGCGGCCGGGGCCTTTACGCCCAGGCCTTCGACGCCCCCCTGCTCGACATCGGCACGCCGGAAAGCTACGCCACGGCCGAGGCCTTCCTTAGCCGCCATTCTCCGCCGGCCATTCCGGATCGTAGTGAATGATCGACGAGCCCTGATTGCTCATCCGGAAGGGCACGTGCAACAGATCGACCAGCGCCCATTTGACGTCAGCGCGCTTCTCGGGCGGCACGAAGAAGAGCAGGAACCCCGATTCCCCCGCCCCCAGAAGCTTGCCGCCCAAGGCGCCGGCGGCGCGCGCCTTGGCGTAGATGGCGTCGATGCGCTCGGTGCTCACCTGCGGCGAGAGGGTGCGTTTGATCTGCCAGCCCTCGTCCAAGAGGGCGCCGAAGCGGTTGAGCGGCCCCTCACCGGCCAGCACCGCCAGGGCCTCGTCGACCATGGCGCGCAACCTTTGCAGGGCCTGGGCCTTGCGGTCGAAATTGGCGACCACGGTCTTGGCGACCTCGGAGGCAAAGCGGCTGGTGCCGGAATAGAACAGCATCAGATGGCGCTCGAACTCGGCCAGACGCTGGGCCGGCAGGGCCACCGGCTCGACCCGGATGGCGCCCGAGGTCTGGAACTCGATGGTGTTGAAACCGCCATAGGCGGCGGCCATCTGGTCCTGCGAGCCCACCGTCTCCTTCAACACCTCTTGTTCCAGGCGGATCGCGGTGAGCGCCAATTCGTGGCGATCGATCATCTTGCCGCGCAAGGCCAAGAGCGCCTTGACCAGACCGACGGCGAAAGAGGAGCTGGTGCCCATGCCGCTCCTCGCCGGCAGATCGCCCTGGTAATGGATTTCGACGCCGCGCTGATCGTCGAAGCCCAGTTCCGGCAAGACGCCCCGCACCAGGGGATGCTCGATGTCGCCCCAATGCTCGACGGTCTCGATGCGCGACCAGATCACCCGGTGCCGGCAATCGAAGAAGGGGGGAAAGTAGCGGCAGGTGACGTAGCAATATTTGTCGATGGTGGTCGAGAGCACCGCCCCGCCGTGGCTTCGGTACCAGCCGGGATAATCGGTGCCGCCGCCGAAGAAGGAGACGCGAAAGGGCGTGCGGGCGATGATCATCGGGCCTCGCGCGCCACCTGACGGCGCTGGTAATCGAGCAGATCGGCCAGGGTCTGCTCCATCGCCACTTGGGGCTTCCAGCCGGTCGCCTTCTGGAATTTCGAGATGTCGGGAATCTGCAAGGTGACGTCCGAGGGTCGAAGCCGGGCCGGATCGACGGCGTGCTCGATCGGCCCTTTCGCCAAGCGCTTCAGATGCTCGAGGATTTCGCCCACCGTCACCGTGCGCAGGCCGCCGATGTTGTAGACCTCGCCGGGCGGGCATTTCTCCAAGAGCAGCCAGTAGGCGCGCACCGCGTCGCGCACGTCGGCCAGCGTGCGCACGCTGTCGAGATTGCCGACCCGCACCGGATTGGGCCGAAGCCCGGCCTCGATCTCGGCGATCTGGCGGGCGAAGGTGCTTTCGGCGAACACGTCGCCGCGCCTTGGACCGGTGTGGGTGAACATGCGGGTGCGCACCGTCTTCAGGCCCCAGGACAGGAAATACTGCAGCGCCAGCATGTCCTCGCCGACCTTGGAGACCGCATAGGGGCTGGCCGGGCGGAAGGGATTGGATTCGCGGATCGGCACTTCGTCGGCAGTCACCTGGCCGTAGACCTCGGACGACGAGCAGATATGGATCATCGGGTCGAGCCCCGCCAGGCGCACCGCGTCAAGCAGGTTGGCGGTGCCCACCACGTTGGTGGCCAGCGTGTCGGCCGCCTGATGGAAACTGACCGTTACATAGGACTGGGCCGCCAGATGGAAGATGCGGTCGGGCCGCGCCTCCTTCAGCACCGCGACCAGGGAATTGAGATCGCGCAGATCGCCCTGGTGCAATTGGATGCGCTCGCGGATGGACCGGATGTTGTCCATGGGGCTGCGCCAGCGCACCAGCCCATGCACCGCCACCCCCGGCTTCTCCGCCAGGATGTAGTCGGCCAGGTGGCTGCCCACCATGCCGGTGATGCCGGTGATCAGAACCCGCATGCGCGCTCCCTTCCGCCCATTTCCAGGAAACGATAAAGGGCTTGGCCGGCCGGGTAAAGAACTCAGGCGCGTTTCGCCTTAGCCGATCGCGCCTTCTTGCCGGACTTGGCCGGCTTGGCCGGGTTGGCGGCGCCGGGAATGGCGCAGACATCGTCGCTGGCCTCGCGAATCCGGTTGCGGCCCTCATTCTTGGCGCGATAAAGGGCGACGTCGGCGCGCTCGATGAAGGCGTTGATGGTCTCGCCCTTGCGCCGCACCGCCAAGCCGCCGCTGATGGTCAGGCGATGGCCGGCCAGCAGCCCCTCGAACGCCAGCGCTTTCACCCGCTTGCGGACGCGCTCGGCCACCCGACCGATCTGGCCGATGGTGTCGCCCACCAGCACCACGGCGAATTCCTCGCCGCCCAGCCGCACCGCCAGATCGCCGCCACGCAAGGTCTGGGTCAGCACCTTGGCGACCATGCGCAGCACCACATCGCCCTGATTGTGGCCGAAGCTGTCGTTGACGCGCTTGAAATGGTCGATGTCGAAGAGGGCGAGCGCGACCCCGGCCCCCGACTCGCCGCGGTCGTGAAGATGGAAGTAACGGGCCAGGGTGTCATTGAGATAAAGGCGGGTGTGCAGCCCGGTGAGCGGATCGCGAATCGACTGCTCGTAGAATTTCTGCCGTTCGAGATCGAGCCGGCGATAGATCGATTCGCGCTCCAGCGCCACCTGCAAGGGGGCCTGGATACGGCTGAACAGGGTGGCGCTGTAATCGTCGATCACCCGGTCCTGGGCGAAATGGATCACCGCCAGGCCGATCAGCGCCTGCCCGCCCTCGCCGCCCAGAAGCGGCAGCACGACGGCGGCGCGCCTCTTGCCGTTTCGCCCTTTGGCGGTCAGCTTGCGCCAATGGGCGCCGCTCTTGGTCTCGAAGCCGCCCAGCCCCTTGCGCAGCAGGGCCCGAAGCACCGGCGGAAGCGGATGCGGCTGGCCGCGATAGCGGGTTTCCGGCGCAAAATGGAGCGCTTGGCCATCCTCGATCAGGGCATAGAACTCGATCGTCTCGGCCGGCACCATGTCCTTGATCAGGGCCAGAAGCTGATCAGCGATGTCCTGGAAGTCGCGGTAGAGGATGAGGGTGTTGGTAATTTCGCGCAGGACGCGGTTGAGCTTCGACAGCCGCTCGATCTGGGCGCCCCGCTGCGCCAACAGGAACAGGCCGCAATCGACGCCCTTCAGCTTGTCGAGAATGAAGGGAACCATCTTGCCGGTCAGGATCGAGCCGTGCTGGGGGGCGATGATGCGCGGCTGGCATTCCTCGGTCTTGGCGATGGCGTTGAGGAGGATTTCCCGGCTGCCGACATAATGTTCGTGGAAGGGGCGGATCGATTCGAAATGGCTTTCGTCCTCGGCCAGAAGCTGAAACTCGTCGGTCATGCCGCCGAACAGATCGCTTGAGAACAGGATGCGGCTGGTCGGATCGAAGGTGGCGAAGGCGCCGGGAAAATGGGCGTAGGGCGTGAAGACGAATTTGAGCCGCCGGCCCTGACCGAGATCGAGCCGCCAATGGTTGGCCTCGACATCCCAAAAGGGCAGGCGGACCGGGTAATGCTTGAGCAACACCGCCGCCCGCCAATGGGTGACGATCTGGGCATCCTTGCGCTTGACGATCGAATCGATGGTCGGCAGCGCGCCGGTGATGTCGGGGTCCTGATGCGAGCAGATGAAATGGCGGATGTTGCGGAAGGGCAGGATGCGTTCGATCTTGCGGAAGGTGATGCGGAAATTCAGCTCGGAACCGGGATCGATCAGCACCGATTGGTCGCCATGCTCGATCAGATAGCTGTGGCACTGAAAATGTTCGTCGGGCGCGGCGTGCCCCACCCACCAGATGTTGGGGGCCAGTCGCACCGGCTCGTCGGCGCGCGCCTTGCGCCAGGAGCGGAGCGATTCGAAATGGGTCCGGCTGCGCCGCATCCTTTCCCTACCCCCTTATCATTCGAAAAGATGCTAGAGCAAAAGGCGCCCAAAATGCAATTCGGAAGGGCGTTTATTCGACGGTGACGCTTTTTGCCAGATTGCGCGGCTGATCGACGTCGGTGCCCTTGGCGATGGCGACGTGATAGGCGAGAAGCTGGATCGGCACGCTCAACAGCATCGGCGCCACGAAGGGATCGACGGTGGGCAGCTCCAGGCAGGCGATGGTCTTCTCCTTGAGGCGGGCCACACCCTTGGCGTCCGAGATGAGGATCATCTTGCCGCCCCGAGCCGCCACCTCCAGCAGATTGGAGGCCGACTTCTCGAACCAGGGATCGGTGGGCGCCAGCACGATCACCGGCATGGTGTCGTCGATGAGCGCGATCGGCCCGTGCTTGAGTTCGCCCGCCGCATAGCCCTCGGCATGCAGATAGGAGATTTCCTTGAGTTTGAGCGCGCCCTCAAGGGCGATCGGATAGCTGGTGCCGCGCCCCAGATAGATCACGTCGCGCGCCTCGGCCACCTTATGGGCGATGGCCTTGATCGCGCTTTCATGGGCCAGCACGTCGGCCAGGCGCGAGGGCAGGCTGGCCATCGCCGCCACCAGCCGCGATTCCTCCTTGGCGGCCAAGGCGCCTCGGGCGCGGCCAAGCGCGATCGCCACACAGGCCTGCACCGCCAATTGGGTGGTGAAGGATTTGGTGGCGGCAACGCCGATCTCGGGACCGGCCAGGGTAGGCAGCACGGCGTCGGCCTCGCGGGCCATGGTGCTTTCCATGACGTTGATGATCGCCACCGTCTTCAACCCGCCTTCCTTGCAGGCGCGCAGGGCGGCGATGGTGTCGGCGGTCTCGCCGGATTGCGAGATGAAGAGCGCCAGCCCGCCCTTGGCCAAGGGCGGATCGCGGTAGCGGAATTCCGAAGCGACGTCGATTTCGACCGGCAGGCGGGCGCAGCGTTCGATCCAATATTTGCCGACCAGCCCGGCGTAATAGGAGGTGCCGCAGGCCAGAATGGTCACCCGCTCGATCTTCGCCAGATCGAAGGGCAGCGGCGGCAGGGCGATGCTCTGGCTGGCCGGGTTGTAATAGGATTGCAACGTGTCGGCGATCGCTTGGGGCTGCTCGTAGATTTCCTTGACCATGAAATGGCGGTGCGATCCCTTGCCGATCATGGCCCCCGAGAGCTGGGTGAGCGTGGCGGGACGCTCGACCGTCTGGCCGGCGGCGTTCTTGACCGTCAGGCCCTGGCGGGTAAGCAACGCCCAATCGCCCTCGGCCAGATAGGTGAGCTTCTTAGTCAGCGGCGCCAAGGCCAGGGCGTCCGAGCCCAGATACATCTCGCCCTCGCCATGGCCGATCGCCAAGGGCGAGCCGCGCCGGGCGGCGATCAACAGATCGGGATGGCCGGCGAAGATGATGCCGAGCGCAAAGGCGCCTTCCAGGCGGGCCAGCGTCGCCTGGGTCGCCGCCTCGGGCGACAGCCCCTTGCCCAGGTGCTGATCCAAAAGATGCACGACCACTTCGGTGTCGGTGTCCGAGGCGAAATTGTGGCCCAGCCCCGCCAGTTCAGCGCGCAGCTCCTGGAAATTCTCGATGATGCCGTTATGGACCACGGCGACGCGCTCGGTGGCGTGCGGATGGGCGTTTTTCTCGTTGGGCACGCCGTGGGTGGCCCAGCGGGTGTGACCGATGCCGAGCGTGCCGGCCAGGGGCTGCTGGCCCAGCTTGGCTTCCAATTGGCCAAGCTTGCCCTGGGCGCGGCGGCGTTCGATCTTGCCTTCGACCAGGGTAGCCAGACCCGCTGAATCGTAGCCGCGATATTCCAAGCGGCGCAAACCTTCAAGAAGCAGCGGCGCCGCCTCTCCTTTGCCGATGATGCCGACGATGCCGCACATGCTAGGTCTTGTCCTTTTTCCGCGAGGATTTCTTGGATCGGAAGCGTGCCGCCCAGCCCGCCAATTCCTTCTGCTCGGACCGGGTAACGGCCAGCGAATCGGCGGCGACGTCCTTGGTAATCACCGAGCCGGCGCCGACGATGGCACCATCGCCGATGGTGACGGGTGCCACCAGCGCGCTGTTCGAGCCGATGAAGGCGCCTTTGCCGATGTCGGTGTGGCCCTTGTCGAAACCGTCGTAATTGCAGGTGATGGTGCCGGCGCCGACATTGGCCTTGGCGCCGACGCGGGCATCGCCGATATAGGTCAGGTGATTGACCTTGGCGCCCTCCTCGATCACCGCCTTCTTGATCTCGACGAAATTGCCGATATGGGCGCCGGCTTCGATCACCGCGCCGGGGCGCAGTCGGGCGAAGGGGCCAATGATGGCGCCGGGCGCGATGCGCGCGCCCTCGAGATGGCAGAAGGCGCGGATCTCCACCCCATCGCCCACCGCGACGCCGGGACCGAACACCACATTTGGCCCGATGGTCACATCGCGTCCCAGTTGGGTGTCCCAGGAGAAATAGATCGTATCCGGATCAAGAAGGGTGGCGCCGCCCGCCATCGCCTTCGCCCGCAAGCGGTCTTGAACGATTTTTTCGGCCTGGGCCAATTCGATTCGCGCATTGATGCCCAGCAGCTCCTGGGCCTCGCCCTCGACGACGGCGCAAGCGCGGCCCTCGGCGCGGGCCAACCCGACCAGATCGGTGAGATAGTATTCGCCCTTGGCGTTGGCGTTGCCGACTTTGGCCAGCAGCGGAAACAGCCGGGCACCGTCGATTACCATCACGCCCGAATTGACCAGCCCGATGGCGCGTTCCTCGGCCGTGGCGTCCTTTTCCTCGACGATGCGCTCCAATCCCTTGGCGCCCATCACCAGACGGCCATAGCCGGTGGGATCGGCGGGGCGGAAACCCAGCACGGCGATCGCCGGCCGATCCGCGCCTCGGCGCGCCGCGACAAGCTTTTCCAGCGTCGCCACGGTCAAGAGCGGCGTGTCGCCGTAAAGGACCAGCACATCGTCGGCGAAACCCTCGAGCGCCGGCTTGGCCAGAAGCACGGCGTGGGCGGTGCCCAACCTCTCCGCCTGGATCGCCACCTTATGGGGAGCCGCCAGGGCCTCGACCGACGCCATACCCGGGCCGGTCACAACCACAATCCGTTCGGGGGCAAGCGCCCCGGCCGTCTCCAGAACCTGGGCCAGCATGGGCCGGCCGGCCAAGGGGTGCATGACCTTGGGCCGGTCCGATTTCATGCGGGTGCCCAGCCCGGCGGCCAGCACAACGATGGCAAGCGGCATTGAAAAACGGTCCTTATTTTCCGTTGCCGGCAAGGTGCCACAGGCGATCCAGGCGATAAAGTCAAAGTTTGTTGCCGAGCGTTACCGGAGCCGGCGGGCAAATGATCATTTGCTTGGAAATCAAATGCCTTAATGAGGCCATGAAGCGGCCGCAAAACCACCTTTAGCGGGTGGTTTATTATCCCCCATGGCGCGGTGTTCCGACCTTTCATCCGCACTTGCAACGCGGGCGACCTTCATCGATAATGCCGCACCTTTTCGACAACCCCTCCAAACTGCGGGAGAGAATCTATGATTTCGAGGAAGTTCGCGCTGGGGCTCGCGCTCGCCGCCGCCGTGACCGTTGTGCCGGGCCTGGCCTTTGCCGATTGCAAGCTCGCGGGCGACGCCGATGCCGGCAAGACGGTCGCCAATGGCTGCAAGTCGTGCCATGAATTCGCCGCCGACAAGGCCTCCAAGGCGACCGGCCCCAATCTGCACGACGTCTATGGCGCCAAGGCCGGCGGCCGTGGCGACTTCGCCAAGTACTCCGAAGCGCTGAAGGCCGCCGCGGCCAAGGTGACCTGGGACGACGCGTCGATCGACGCCTATTTGACCGAGCCCAAGGACTTCCTGGCCAAGGTGAACGGCAAGGACATGAAGCACGCCATGTTCTACAAGGTCGCCGACGGCGAGAAGCGTAAGCAGGTGATCGCCTTCCTCAAGGCGATCAAGGGCAACAAGGACTGCCCGTAAACCTGTCGGCGAACGCTTCCAAAGCGAAAACGCGGTGGGCCAATACCCGCCGCGTTTTTATTTGGCGAGTTTGACTTCCCGGTAATAGCGGGCCGCGCCGTCATGGAGCGGCGCCAGCACCGAGCCCTGCGCCATCTCGGCCTTGACCAACGCCTCGAAGGTCGGATGCAGGCGCTGGAAGCGCTCGAAATTCTCGAACACCGCCTTGACGATGGCGTAGGCGGAGTCGGCGGGCAGGCGGGCATCGGTCACGAACAGCGCCTGCAGGCCGAAGGTGACCGTTTCCTTGGGATGGTTGGGATAGATGCCGCCCGGAATCACCTGGCGGGCCAGGAAGGGCGTCTTGGCGACCAATTGCCGGATCTTGGCGCCGTCAAGTTCCATGAGCCGGGCGTTGCAGCGCGCCACGCCTTCCTGGACGATCGAGATCGGATGGGCGATGACGTAGAAGGCGGCGTCGATCTTGTTGGCGCACAGGGCTTCCAACTGCTCGTCGGGGTCCAGTTCCTTGGCCTGGGAGTAGTCGGCGGCGGTCCAGCCTTCGGTCTCCATCAAGAGGTCGGTGAGCAGGCGCTGAGCGGTGCCCTTCTTGCCCAGATTGACCTTGCGCTTCTTCATGTCGGCGATTTCGGTGATGTTGGAGTCCTTGCGCACCAGCACGGTCAAGGGTTCGCCATGCAGCGCGAACAGCACCCGCAGATTGGGATTGGCGCCCTCGACGGTGAAGACGTTGCTGCCCTTGACGGCCTGGGCGAACCAGGCCGACTGCACCACCGCCAGATCGAGATCGCCGGCCTTGAGCGCGTTGAGATTGTGGATCGAGCCGGTGGTGCTTTCGACCAGGCAACGCAGCCCGGTGCGCATCCGCCCGGCATTGACCACCCGGCAGACCGCGCCGCCGGCCGGGAAATAGAATCCGGTGACGCCGCCGGTCCCAACCACCAGGGTGCGCGGCGCGGGCTCCGAGGGCTTGGCGTTCTGGGCCAGGGCGGGAAGAGCGCCAAGACCCAAAACGATCGCTGCGGCGGCAAGGGCCGTTTTCATGGGCGGGGATCATACAAGCTGCGGCCCCTTTTCGAAACCGTTTTCACCTCGTAGGATGGACCGCCCGCAACGCCCGGACCAAGCGAGAGAAACGCCCCATGGACATCAAGGACTACATCCGTCACGTTCCCGACTTCCCCAAGCCCGGCATCCTCTTCTACGACATCTCGACCGTGCTCTCGCATCCCGACGCCTGGCAGGTGACGATGGGCCGGCTGGCCAACAAGGTGCGCGGCTACCATCCCGATCTCTTGGCGGGCGTCGAATCGCGGGGCTTCCTCACCGCCGCGCCCTTGGCGTTGAAGCTCGGCTGCGGCTTCGTCATGGTGCGCAAGAAGGGCAAGCTGCCCGGCAAGACCATTCGTCACGAATATTCGCTCGAATACGGCACCGACACGCTGGAAGTCCAGGAAGGCATGATCGAGAAGGGGCAGAAGGTGGTGGTGCTCGACGATCTTCTGGCTACCGGCGGCACGCTCAACGCCTCGATCCAGCTTCTGCGCAAAGTGGGCGCCGAGGTGGTGGGCGCGGCCTGCGTGATCGAACTCACCTTCCTCAAAGGGCGCGAGAAGCTCGACGTGCCGTTCGTTTCGCTGGTCCAGTACGACTCGTAAGCAAGACCTTCACGAAGGCCCGCACCGCGTCGGCAAGGGCGCCGTCATTGATGATCTCGGTGACGTCGGCGCCCTCGGGCGCCCGCAAACCGGCGCGGGTCAGGCGCCGCTCTTGCTGGATGGGCGTCTCGCGGCCCCGCTTGGCCAGCCGGTCGGCCAACAGCGCGGCCGGCGCGCTGATCCAAATCACCCGCAAAGGCGCGAAGCGCCGCCTTGCCTTGGCGATCACCGTGCGCGAGACATTGACCACCACCGTCTTGCCCTTCGCCAACTCGGTCTCGATGCCGGCGGGAATGGCGTAATCAAGGCCGTGCGCTTGCCAGGAAAGGGCAAAGCCGCCTTGGGCCTTCACGGCGGCGAAGCGGTCCGGGCGGATCGGCCGATGGCGCTCGCCCGGCAGATTGCCTTGGCGGGTGATGAAGCGCCGGGGAAAGACGAAGCGGCGATCGGCCTTGAAGCGGGCCCGCGCGCCGTCGATGAGCGCGTCCTTGCCGGCGCCCGAGGGCCCCACGACCAGAACCAGCGTGCCCGACGCCATGCCTAGTCCATCAGCTCGATGGAAACCCGGCGGTTCTGCTTGCCCTTGCTTTCGATCTTGCTTACCCGCACGGCGCCGATCTCGCCGGTGCCCGCCACATGGGTGCCGCCGCAGGCCTGCAGATCGGTGCCGTCGATGGCGATCAGGCGCACCCGGCCCTGGCCGCGCGGCGGCTGCACCGAGAGCGAGCGGCACAGATCGGGATTGGCGTCGAGCTCGGCCTCGTCGATCCAGCGCGCCGTCACCGGCCGGTCCTCGGCGACCAGCGCGTTCAGGCGCGCCTCCAGATCGGCCTTGTCGAGCGCCTGGCCCTGGAGATCGAAATCCACCCGGCCCTTGCCGTCGCCCACCTGGGCGCCGGTGATCTTGCCCGGCACCAAGGCGCTGATCAGATGGAGCGCGGTGTGGATGCGCATGCGCCGATGGCGCAGCGGCCAATCGATCGCCGCATCGACCATGAGGCCAGGGCGAAGCGCCGTTTCGCTGGGCGCCAGCACATGCAGGATGGCGTCGTCGGCCGGGCCGCCGCGCTTGGTGTCGAGAACGTTGAGCACGGTGCCGTCCTCCAGCCTGAGCACGCCCTGATCGCCCGGCTGGCCGCCGCCCTGGGCGTAAAAGACCGTGCGATCGAGCGACACGCCCTCGGGCGACAACGCCGTGATGCGGGCCGCGCAGGCCTTGAGATAGGGGTTGTCGCGGTAAAGCGCTTGGGTGGGCGGAAGGGGCTCGGCTTCGCTCATGATGGGGGCATCGATCCGACAGGGGGCAGAGGCCCCCAGTTTAGAGCGTCCGGCCCCATCGGGCAACGCACCCTCAGGCCAGGGCGACGGCGCCCTTGGTGGTGCGCTTGACCTGATACATGGCGGCGTCGGCGGCCTTCATCAGCGCCTCCAGACTGGCGCCATGGGCGGGATAAAGGGCGACGCCGACGCTGGCGCCGATGGTCGCCAGACCTTCGGGCATGTCGAAGGGAAGGCCCGCCCGCTCGACGATCCGCTTGGCGATGGTCAGCGCCAAATCGGGGGTAAGCTTTTCCGCCAGCACCAGGAATTCGTCGCCGCCGATACGGGCCACGGTGTCCGATTCCCGGATGCAGCCCAGAATCCGCCGCCCCATTTCCTGCAGCACCCGATCCCCGGCCTCATGGCCCTGGCCGTCATTGACGTTCTTGAAGCCGTCGAGGTCGATGAAGAACAGGCCGAATTGGGTGTGGTCGCGCTTGGCCCGCGCCAGGGCGTCGGCGAACAGGTCCTTGAGCAGCCGCAAGGTGGGCAGGCCGGTGAGCGCGTCGTGATTGGCGAGCTTGCGGATTTCCTCTTCCGCCTCCTTGAGGGCGGTGATGTCGACGAAGGCGAACAGCAGCAACTCCTCGCCCTCGATCGGAATGTCGGCCATCGAGGCCAGGCCCCAGACGATCCGTCCGTCGGGCCGGCGCAGGCGCAGCTCGAAATTGCGCACCGATCCTTCCTCGACGAATTTGAGCAACAGGCGCTCGCGGTCCGACAGATCGACGAACAGATCGCGCCAGGAATTGCCCAGGACTCCGGCGCCCTCGAAACCGAGCACGTCGTTGAAGAAGCGGTTGGTGAACAGCACGCTGCCGTCTTGGACGCGCACCAACAAGATGCCGGCCGGCACGGTGTCGTTGAAGGCGCGCAGGCGTTCGTCGCCCAGGATCAGCCGTTCAAAGGACATGCTGTCGATCGTCATCGCCGCACCCCCACCGGCTTGGCGCCGGATGTATGGGGCGATCTTAGCGCGCCGCGTCTCTCGGCTGAACGGGAATTTCCGGCCGGAACCACCCGGAAATCGTCAGCCCGCCTTCCGTGTCTGGCGCAGGACGTAATCCCGAAGGGCGCGGTTGATGTTGGTTTGGTAGCCGCGCCCGTCTTTGGCCTGCCGCTTGAACCAGCTCACCAGATCGGCATCGAGCCGAAGGGTAAGCTGCTGCTTCACCGGCCGATAGAACCGGCCCGTTTGCGCCATCGTCCAGAATTCCTCGGGCAAGGGCGGAATATCCGATGTGTCGATCGTCTCCTCCGGCCGGGCGGCCAGGGCCTTGAGTTCGGCTTTTTGTTTGCGGGTCAACGCAACCGGTTTGGCCGCATCGACGTCACGCGTGACCAGCCCTTTCTTCCTCATAGCGTCTCCTTTCCCGCCTGGTCGCCCGCCGGGCCGAGATGATGCGGACCGTTTCATCTCCCTCCCCGTCGTCGCGGAAGACATGGGCGACCAGCACAACGGCCACGCCCTCGATCAGCCCGATCGTTTGCCAGCGTTCCTCGCCATCCTCGATCCGGTCCAGGGCGCTCAAGGCAAAGGGGTCCGAAAAGACGCCAAGGGCCGTCTCGAAGCCGATTCCATGCTTTTGCCGGTTGATTCGGTCCTTCTTCGGATCCCAAACGCCGCGCAAACCGCCGGCCTCCTGTAACTACAAAAATATAACGCCAGACGCGGCCAACGTCAACGGCCCGGGAAAGGCCGTCCCCTACTCGGCGGCGGCGGCGCGCATCGCCTCCATGCGCGGCGTCGGCTTGTCGTTCATGAACATCTGGGCCAGGCCCGCGATGATCCCGATCGCCACCCCGGTCTGAATGGCGCGGTCGTAATTGCCAAGCGTGTCGTAGAGCAGCCCGCCGCCCCAGGCGCCCAGGAACGAGCCCACCTGATGGCTGAAAAAGGCGATGCCGGTCAGCGTCGCCATGTAGCGCAGGCCGAAGATCTGCGCCACCAGCCCGTTGATGAGCGGCACGACGCCCAGCCACAGCGTTCCCATGACGGCGGAAAAGAGCAGCGTCGAGGCCGGGCTGGCCGGCACGATGAAGAACACCGCCAGGGCCAGCGAGCGCAGGATGTAGACCCCGCCCAGCAAGAGATGCTTGGGATAGCGTCCGCCCAGCCAACCCAAGAGATACGAGCCCAGCACGTTGAAGGCCCCCACGGTCGCCAGCGCCTGGGCGCTCAGCATCGGATCGAGCCCGCAGATTTCCAGATAGGTCGGCAGATGGGTGGTGAGGAAGACGAGTTGCAGGCCGCAGACGAAGAAGGCCGAGGCCATGATGATGTAGCCGCCGTGATGGGCCGCTTCGGTCAAGATGCCTTTGAAAGTCGAATTCTCGTCGGCGCCGGCCCGGCCGCCGCCCACCTTGTCGGCGCCGCCCGCCAGATAGGCCATCGGCGCCATCAGCACCGCCAAGCCGAGAAAGCCGATCATGGCGGCGCCCCAGCCATAGCCGGCGATCAGGGTTTGCGCCATCGGTGCGGCGACGAAGGTGCCCATCGAGCCGGCGCCCGAGACGATACCCAACACCAGGCTGCGCTTGCCGGCGGAAACGGCGCGTGCGCTGGCCGCCATCGCCATGTTCGACGCGGTGCAGGACATGGCAAGCCCCACCAGCACTCCGGCGCCCAAGGTGAGCGAGAGCGTGCCCACCGCGTTCCACATCAGCGTCAGGCCGGCGGCGTAGATGACGACGCCCAACAGCGCCACCGGCCGGCAGCCATAGCGGTCGGCCAGGGCACCCATGAAGGGCTGGGTGACGCCCCAGACGATGTTCTGGATGGCGATGGCAAAGGTGAAGTCGGCGGCGGTGATGGCGAGATCGCGGCTGATCGGCCCCAGGAACAGGCCGAAGCTTTGCCGCATGCCCATGCTGAGGCTCAGCATCACCGACGCCCCGATTAGGATGGCGGTGGTCTGGGCGTTGAATTCGCTGGTGGTCGCGCGGGCTGGGCGCATCGTCCCTCCGGTCGAAATCCCGCGTTAATTTAAGCACGAATGACTGGGCGGGGAAACAAATTCGCGTTGCGCATCTCGACTTTCCCCGACAAATCGGATTATATTTCCAATTCTTCAAAAAAGGCGGGCAAGAAAGGCTGCCGACGCGTGACGGGTGGTATAAGAAAAATCGTTTCTTGGCAATATATTGCCACAATCCTTGGGGTCTTGGTCCTGGGAATGGGCGAAGTCTTGGCTTCTCCTCAGTCCGACGCCGCCATCCTTGCCGGCATCGCCAAGGCCGAGAAGCAGGATTACGCCGGCGCGCTCAAAGATTTCCAAGCCGCCCAGGCCGCCGACCCTGTCGATGGCCGCGCCGTCTTCTATCAGGGCTATGCGCTGAGCCGTTTGGGCAAGCTCCCCGAGGCGCTGAAGGCCTTCGAGGATTTCCGCGCCCGACGCATGACGCACCGCGAACTCGATTTCGAGGAAGGCTGGGCGTTGCTGCTCGCCGGCCGCCCCGGTCCGGCGAGCGAGCGGCTGGCGCGCTACGAACGCGCCAATCCCGCCAAGGCGCGGGCCAGCGAAATGTTGGGCCGCGCCTATCTGGCCGAAGGGCGCCTTGACGAAGCCGAGGCCGCGTTCAAGCGGGCGATGGCCGGCGATCCCGGCCTGGTGCCGGCGTCTCTCTATTCCCTGTCCCAATTGGAAAGCCGGCGCGGCAACGCCCGTCAGGCCCAATATTACGCCGACCGGCTGTTGCGCGATCACCCCGAGGCGCCGGCCGCCAAATTGCTGCGCGCCGCCCAGGCGGCAGCGCGGCCGGACGCGGCCGACAAGGCCTGGTCGGCCTATGGGGCGGCGGCGCTGGGCTTTAGCGACAACGCCTACGGCTTCAGCGACGATGTCGCCCGTCCCACCGACATCAAGCACATCGAATCCTTCTTCACTCAGGTCGATGTCGGCGGCGAGTACCGTTTTGCCCCCACGGCAATCGATCATTTCGCCATCGGCTTCGGCGTCACCTACGCCGAGTATTTCGACATCGGGGCGCTCGACTTCCTCAACAACAGCGTTTATGGCCGCTATCAGCGCCGCCTCAATCCCTGGCTGGGCGCCACCTTGCAGTTGGGCGGCACCTACGCCCTGGTCGATGGCGAGCGCTTACGCAGCGGATTCACCGTCCAGCCGACGCTCACCATCCGGCCGATCGAGGGGCTGGGCGTCGACGTCTATTACGAATACGGGCTCTACGATTATCGCGGCCCCAGCCAGAACCCGCGCGATCTCGACCGCGACGCCGACCATCACACCACCGGGGCGCGCGCCAGTCTGGCGGTGGCGCCACTCAACACCACCTTCCATCTCGGCGCCGCCGGTCTCTATAATGATTCCGAAGGCACCGACTTCCGCTATCGGGCGGCCGAGATCATGGCCGGGGCCACGGTCAAGCTGCCCTGGCGCGTCGAGGCCGATCTGCAGGCCAAATACGGCTGGTACGATTACTGGAAACCCAACAGCCTGACCGCGCCCACCGCCTACGAGAACAAGCGCTTCGACGACGTGGCGCAGTTCAAGGTCGGGCTTTCCCGGCCGATCTACGGCCCGGCCAGCGGCTTCGTCCAGTATCTCTACACCGATTCCGATTCCAACCTGCCGGTCTTCCGCTACACCCAGCACGACGCCCGGATGGGCGTCCTGGCCCGGTTCTAGCCATGCGCCCGGCCCCGCTCCTTCGCGCCGGTGCCCTGGCCAGCCTGGCCGCCCTCGCCCTGGGGTCGGCAAGCCCAGCCCAGGCCTGCAGCGGCGCGGCCACCGATCCCATCCGCTGCATCAACGGCAACCAGAAGATTCTCGGTTTCGGCACCTTCTTCCGCGACAATCTGATGCCGTTCCCGATCATCATCCTGCCGCCCGATCTTCTTTGGGGCAGCGCTCGCGCGCCCGAGCCGGAACCGCCGGTTTCCATGCAGGAGCTTCTGAACAACGCCGAACTCGGGTCCAACGATCCCACGACCTTCAAGGTCGGGCTTGCCAAATGGGCCGAGGCGTCGTCCCGCCTGGACCCCGAGCACAAGGACACCTATCAGAGCATGGTGAAAACGGCCGACGATCTGATGAAGGCCGGCGCCACGCCCGAACAGATTCGCGAAGGCCTAGCCAGCCCCGGCGGGCCGCCGACGCCGCCGCCCCAGAACAATGATTTTGGCCGCTGATCGAGCGCCGCCCGGGCGTCGCTCTTTGTTTCAAGGTTGGCCCGTGATGCGCAAAGAGATCGCCGTCTTGTTGGCCTTGGCCGGTTGGCTCGGTTTCGCCGGGCCGGCCCAGGCTTGCAGCGGCGCCGCCTCCGATCCCATCCGCTGCATCAACGGCAATCAGAAGATCAACGGCTTCGGCGCCTTCTTCCGCGACAATCTGATGCCGCTGCCCGCCCCCGAATCGCCGGTGAAGACGGTCCGGCTCGACGATCCCACGTCCAGGCCCGCTTTGCCCACCGATCTGGCCGCCGAACTGGCGCGCAGCCTGATCAGCGATCTCGTCAAGAAGGGCAAGCGGGCGCCTTCGTCCGATCGCGAATCCTTCGAGCAGGCGATCGCCCAACTGGCGCGGGCGCTCGAGGCCTATATGGCCGATCCCAGTTCGGAAAACTGGAAGGCCGTCGAACAGGCTTTGGGGGTGAGCGGTCCGGATGTGCCGGACGACTTGAAACCGCTGCGGCCGCAGGAGTTCGTCAGCCATGGGGCGCCGGCGACCTCCCCGCCGCAGAACAACGATTTCGGCGTGCCGGCGGAGGGAAGCGGGCGTTAGCGCGGCTCCGCCCGCAGATCGAGGAGGCCCAGAATGACACGCATGCGCGTTGGGACTCTGATCGGAATCAGCCTGGTCCCCTTGCTGGGGGCCCCGCACCCCGCCTTGTCCTGTCCCTGGGATCAGCCCAACTGCCTGGCCGGCAAACCGCCGCCGCCCGGCGTTCCCTCGGGCGCCGGCCCCTCGCCCACCAACATCCCTGGCAGCCAGCCCAATCTGCGCGACACGATGATCGTGCCCAAGGTGGTGGCACCGCCCACGGTCGACGCGGCGCCGACGCCGCTGATCGACATCAAGGCCGCCAATATTCTGGAGCACATCTCGCCCGACGATTGGGAGGCGATGGGACAGGACCCCGAGGCGGGCCGCGCCTATCTGGCTGGCCGAGGAGTTCCCGCCGACGATATCGAGCCCATCCGTCTGGCCTTGGTCCGCCTGCTCAAGGAGATCGAGGCCGACGAGAGCAGCGCCGCGGACTTCCTCAAGGGCGAACCACGCCATGGCGCGCCACCCACCCCACCACCGAAAAACAACGATTTTGCGGATGACGATGCGTCGGTGCCGGTCAAGGGGGTTTCCACCTCGGGACTGGCCTCGCCACCGGCAAACTATTATGCGCCGCCGCCGCCTGATCGAGGACCGGTTACGTCGTGGCCGCAGACCCGCCCGCCGGCGACAACAAGAGCGGTGCCGGTCCGCAAGCCGGAGGCAAATTCAGAGCCGCCGGTCATCGTTAAGGCTCCTCCCACACCCGCACCTGGGGCAAAGACCGACAACGCGGCAGCAGCCGGTGACTCGTCGCCCCGCACCGAACCCGCGCCGACAACCTCGGACCGCGATCACACAAGCCGACCTCAACGTCCCAACGAGGCGATCGAGCAACAAATAGACGCGTTGCGGGCCGAACTCGATTCCAAGGGCTACAATTCCAACGATCCGGAACGATTCTTGGTGGGCTTCAACGCTCTGATCGGTCGCGTGATGATGGGCGAGACCAACTCGGAACGACAGCACGTCGACATCGACATCATGCGCCGGGTCAATCAAATGCTGCGCGACGGCGCCACGCCAGCCGAGATTCGAGAGGATTGGGGCGAGGTGATGATCGCGCGCGTTTGGCTTCAAATAGATGCTAAGGAAACTGCGGAGCGCCAACGTCGGCGGCGCGAAGCCGCCGAGCGCGAAGAATCGGAACGCCACGCGGCCTCGGAAGAGAAAAAACGCCAATGGGAGGCTGATCGCGCAAAGCGAACCGTCATCACCGGACCACGAGGCGGCAGTGACTATTGACCGGCTTCGCATCGGACTGGCGATCGGCGCCGCGGCGCTGCTTGCATCTTCGGGCCCGGCCTTGTCTTGCCCGTGGGATCAACCCAACTGCCTGGCCGGCAAGCCGCCGCCGCCCGGCGTTCCCTCGGGCGCCGGCCCTTCCCCCTCCGTTTTGCCCGGCAGCCAGCCCAATCTGCGCGACACGATGATCATGCCCAAGGTGGTGGCGCCGCCGGCGCCAGGCCCCGGCGCGCCGTCCTTGGGCGCGGTGGGCGCCTTGCCGGGCGTCGATTCGCCGCCGCCGGCCGGACCGACACCCGGCCTGGCCGAGTTCGGCGACGCCGCCACGAACAAACCCACCGACCGGGCCTATTTCGAGTTGCTGAAGACGCTCGACGCCAAGGGCTATTTCTCCGACGACCCGGAAAAGTTCCGCGCCGGCTTTGCCGCCCTGATCGGCCTTCTCATGGATACCGATTACGCCTGGCAGACCAAGGTCGACTACTTCCACTATCTGCAATTGGCCGACGCCGAATTGAAGGCGGGCGTTTCGCCCTCGGCCATTCGTGAAAAGATGAATCACCTTCTCGACCTGCTTGGCCGCGATCAAGAGGAACGCGAAGCCAAGGACAAGGAAAAGCAGGCCAAGGAACCGCCGACGGAGAAGCCGTCCGACCGGGTCGCGGCCGTCCCCGCCGCTGGCGATCGGCTTGCGCCCACCTATTTCGACCTTTTGGTCCAGCTCGACGCCAGAGGCTATTTTTCCGACGACCCGGAAAAATTCCGCGCCGGCTTCGCCGCCCTGATCGGACGTCTCCTGGCAACCGATTACGGTTTGCAGACCAAGATCGACTATGGTCACTATTTCAACTTCGTCGATGCCGAGCTGAAGGCGGGGCGTTCGCCCTCGGCGATCCGGGAAAAGCTCAACCATCTGCTCGACCAGCTTGGCCGCGATATCGAGGAACGCGAGGCCAAGGACAAGGAGAAAGAAAAGGCGAAGGCGAAGGTGAAGGAAAAAGGCGGGGCCGCCGCGGGTCGCCGGGCCGACGTCCAGGGCAAGCGCCGCCTACCGCCCGGCGTCACCCCGGAACTCGTCGCCCGGTTCATCGTCGCCTTCATGGAATGGCAGGCCGACAAGCAGGCGCGAACACCCCGTCGCAGTGCCTCGCATCCGGCCCCGTCGGCGCCGCCGCCCGGCGCGAACGAATTCGGCGGCGATGTCGCCCGCCCGCCGCCGCCGGCGCCCCGCAACCAGTTCGCCCCGGGTAAAGTCCCGGCGGCGGCCGTCAAGCAGAAGGTGGTCGGCGGCGCCCCCGGCCTCAACCAACCCGAACAGCCGACGGTCATCGATTTCCCCAATCTGGTGATGGTGATCTATCCCGGAAGGAGCGACGAAGGCACGCCACCCCCCCCGCCCCCAGTGCCACCGGGCGCCGTTCCGGTGACGATCGAGCAGGTGCGTGCCGTCGCCAACGCCTTTTTCACCCCAGGCGGCGCGGGCGCTCCGCCCGAGGGCCAGACCAAAGATCGTCCGCCACCGACGCCGCCGGGCGGCAATTCGCCCAGCGCCATCCTCAGCACCGCCGAATGGATCAATGTCATCCGGGTTGCGGTCACCGCCTATGTCTATTTTGCCGAAAAGACCGTTGGCGTTTCAAGGGGCGCGCCGTCAACGCCGCCGCCGCAGAACGAGGATTTCGGTGCGCCGCCGCCACCACCACCGCCGCCGCCTGCGCCGCAGAACGACAATTCCGGAGCGCCGCCCGAGGGTGAGCCCACCAAGGCCGAAATCGAGCAGGCGCTGAAGGAAGCCCTTGAGGCATTCGTCGGTTTCGTGGACATCCTGGATGGCCGTCCCCCGGCGCCAGACCGGCCTCCCGGCAACGATTTCGAGGCGCCACCGGCACCCACGCCGCCGCCGCCGCCGCAGACCAACGATTTCGAGGCGCCGCCGGCGCGCGAGCCCACCAAGGCCGAAATCGAGCAGGCGCTGACGGACGTCGCCGAGGAAATGATCGAGCTCTCTAACCCCCGCGACCCGCCACCGCCGCCGCCCGAGCGCCCCGCCAACAACGAATTCGGCAATTAACCCCGCTTTGGAATCGGTCTATAGTCGGGGCCAATTTTCATGTCGGGGGTAACGATGAAAAAGACATTCGTGATCGCGGGCGCGGTGGTGGGCGTGATCGTCCTGGTCGTGGTGGGCGTGCTGGTCTTCCTGGTCTCCAACCTGGACGGGCTGGTGAAGAAGGCGATCGAGACGGTGGGCTCGGAAGCCACCGGGGTCAAGGTTTCGGTGGGCGCTGTGAAGATTTCGCTCACCGAGGGCAAGGGCTCGATCACCGGGGTGAGCATCGGCAACCCTTCGGGCTTCAAGACCGCCAACGCCTTCTCGCTGGGCGAGATTTCCTTGGCGCTCGACACCGGCACCGTCACCAAGGACCCGGTGGTGATCAAGGAGATCAAGGTGGGCGCGCCGCAGGTGACCTATGAAATGGCCGGTGGCGGCAGCAACATCGACGCCATCCAGAAGAACGTGCAGGCCTTCGCCGCCAAGGCGGGCGGCGGCGGCGGCGGAGCCGCCAAGCCGGCCGAGAAGGATGGCAAGGCCGGGCCCAAGCTGGTGATCGACCGGCTGGCGGTTTCGGGCGGCGCCGTCACGCTGGCCACCCCCATTCCCGGCGCCCAGGCCACCGGCAAGCTGGGCGACATCACGCTCACCGGCATCGGCCGCGACAAGGGCGGCGCCACGCCGGCCCAGGTGGCGCAGCAATTCCTGGACGCGCTGTCGAAAAGCGCGGTGCAGGCGGCCGGCCAGATGGGCATCGGCAAGGCGCTGGAAGGCGCGGCGCAAAAGGCCGGCGAAGCGGCCGCCGGCGCCAGCGGCGCCGCCAAGGGCGCGGCCGAAGGCGCCACCGGCGCCGTCAAGGGGCTGTTGGGCAAGTAGAGCGACGAAGCCGGGCCGCTCCGGGTTGCGCCACGCCAAGGCGTGGCGCAACCGGAGCGGTTGGGCGCGCCTGCCCGGGAGAGGGTCATGGATAAGGATAAGAACGTCATTTATGTCGGCGATCCCATGTGTTCCTGGTGCTACGGCTTCGCCAACACGATCCGCGGCCTAAGGGATCTCTTCGGCGCGCGGGTACGCTTTCGCCTCGTCATGGGCGGGTTGCGCCCCGACGGAACCCACATCGCCGACGACCAATACACCGGCTTTTTGCGCGGCCACTGGGCCGAGGTCGGGCAGCGTACCGGCCAGCCTTTCCGATTCGATATTCTCAAGCGGACCGGCTGGGTCTATGACACCGAGAAAGCCTGCCGGGCGGTGGTGGCGATGCGCCGGATCGATCCCCAGGCCGAATGGGATTACTTTGCCGCCGCCCAAAAGGGCTTCTACCACGACAACCACGATCCGAACGATCCCCGCTCCTACGCCCGGCTCGCCCACGCCCTCGGCGTTTCCGAAAGCGATTTCCTCGCCGCCTACCAGGGCGAGGACGCGATCGGGGAAACCCAACAGGATTTCGCCTGGGCGCGCCAGATCGGCGTCAGCAGCTTTCCAACCGTCGTCTTGCAAGACGCAAAGGGCCTTCGCGCCTTGACCGTTGGCTACCGGCCCCTCGAAATCCTGCAGCCCCTCATGGCGCAATGGCTGGACGGCTAAGGGCGCCGACCTCCCCCATCGTCATGCCCGGCCTTCGAGCCAGGGTATCCCTGTATTGTGGCGGCGTCCCTGGTGGCGCGGTCGAAAAGCACGGCGCCGCATCGGCCGCAAAGAGCCGTATATTTCTCTGATCAACCTGCAATTACGGGACTTGCCTTCCCTCCTCGCTGGTTATGTGGTAGAAAACCACAAAATAATTGTGCTTCGCGGGAGGGGGGTATGGAACAGGCAACCCAAGCCGCCTACAGCGTGTTGACGCAGGCCGAGGGGCCGGTCGAGCGAAAATTCGCGGCCCGGGAAAACCCTTCACGATTGCTTGGCCTGTTCGCCATCTTGTCGGTCTTGTCGGTGGCGATGATTCTCGCCTTGTCGGGAATCGGCTTTCACCGCGTCATCCAGAACGAGATGATGACGGTGGCCGAGGAAAAGGCCCATCAGTTCGCCAACGCCATCTTCGCCCAGGAACGCGCCACCTTGTTGCATCACGACAAGGGCCGCCCGGTGATCGCGGTCGCCGAGGCCGATTTCGCCGCGCTCGACAAGCGGATGAAACAGACCCTGATCAATTTCGACATGTACAAGATCAAGGCTTTTTCCGCCGACCGAACCATCGTCTATTCGACCGACCACAAGATCATCGGCAAGGTCGAGGACTTGAACGACAAGCTGGCCGAGGTCATCGTCCGCGACACGGTGGTGTCGGTGCTCGAACACAAGGAATCGGTGCGCGATCTGGCGGGCGAGGAACGCTTCAACATCGACGTCGTCGAATGCTACATCCCGATCAAGGTGGGTCCGTCGGTCGTCGGCGCCTTCGAGGTTTACGTCGAGGTGACCTCGACCCACGCCCGCATCGAGCGGGCGCTGAAGGGATCGCTGGCCATCCTGGCCGGGGTCTTGGTGGTGGTCTTTGCCCTTTTGTTCCTGCCGCTGCGCCGAGGCATGATCGGGCTCAAGAGCGCCCAGGACTATCTGCGCGAACTGGCCTCGATCGACACCCTCACCGGCGTCTTCAACCGCCGCCACCTGCTCAATCGGGTGCAGGAGGAGCAGGCGCGCCTGCGCCGCACCGCCGGCAAGGCGGTGGCGCCGGTCGTTTCCTTCCTCATGATCGACATCGACCATTTCAAGAAGATCAACGACACCTACGGCCATTTGGGCGGCGATCAGGTGCTGCGCCAAGTCACCCACCGGCTGAAGAAATGCCTGCGCCAGTACGATGTGCTCGGCCGTTATGGCGGCGAGGAATTCCTGGTGATGCTGCCCAACACCCGTCTCGACCAGGCTCTGGTGGTGGCTGAGCGCATGCGCCACGCGGTGTGCGGCACGCCCACGCCGCTCGAGGACGGCCAGGGCGCAACGGTGAGCGTCAGCATCGGGGTTTCCACCGTCACCGATCACGGCCAGGATATCGCCGCCGCCATTGCCCGCGCCGATGACGGCCTTTATCGGGCCAAGAACAACGGCCGCAATCAGGTGTGTGCGCTCGACGACACGGCGCGGCTTGACGCCCAGGCCGCGCCGATCGCCGGCGCCTTGCCCCAAATCTCATAAATAGGATGGTCGCCCGCCGCCGGGGCGGCCGGGCCCGCCCCTACCGCACCCGATAGGTGGCGTGGCAGGCGCGGCAGACCAGCGTCACCTCGTGCAGCGCCCCGGTGGCCCAGCGCAGCGATTCCTGGGTCTGCTCGACCCGGGTGCGCTGGATGGCCACGGCGAAGCGGCTGGCGGCTTGCTGCATTTCCACCCCAAGCTCGCGCATCGTGGGCGGCAGATAGGGCACCAGCTTGCCCTGCACATGCATGTCGATGGCGCTCAAGCCCAGATTCTGCTCGGCCTCGGCGGCGGCCTCCTCGGCCTTGCCGGCGGCGATATGGGCCAGAATGTTGTCCAGCGTCGCCAGATGGTCGCGCATCCCGGCCAGGAAATGGTCGCGCAGATAGGGCGGCAGCTTGACGAGCTGGCGCCGATCGAAATCCTGCGCCCCGGCCCCGCCCGAAGGCAGCAGCAAAGCCCCCAGAATCACCAAAATGCGCAACATGTCTTTACCTCCCTCGCCCGCCGATCGGGAAGGCCATTCCTATTCCCATATCTTGGGGTATGCGAGGCGGCTTTGCCACCGCAATTCGCGGGCCGGTCACCCATGCGGAGAAGCCGGGATCGCTTGCCAAGCACCAAGAACGGGAATGGCCGTAAAATGCGCTGGCCGTATTTCGGTCGCCCTGGCCTTTAAACCGGCCTTCGGGCCTTGAGCGCGGCGGCCAGCGTGCCTTCGTCGAGATAATCAAGCTCGCCGCCCACCGGCACGCCATGCGCCAGGCCGCTCACCGTCACCTGGCACTCGGCCAGACGGTCGGCCAGGTAATGGGCGGTGGTCTGGCCGGCCACCGTGGCGCCCAGGGCCAAGACGATCTCGGTGATGGTGGGCGCGCGGGCGCGGGCGACCAGCGCGGCGATGGCGAGGTCGTCGGGACCGACGCCGTCCAAGGCGGAGAGGATGCCGCCCAGCACATGATAGCGGCCGCGAAAGGCGCCTGAGCGCTCGAGCGCCCACAGATCGGCGACGTCGGCGACCACGCACAGCACCGAGGGATCGCGCTTGGGATCGGCGCAGATGGCGCAAGGCTCCTGGCTGTCGAGATTGCCGCACAGCGGACAGGCGCGGATGCTGGCGGCGGCCTCGCTTAGGGCCTCGACCAGCGGCTCCATCAAGGCCTCGCGCCGCTTGACCAGGGTGAGCGCGGCGCGCCTGGCCGATCGCGGTCCCAGCCCCGGCAGCTTGGCCAGGAGGTGGATCAGGCGCTCGATGGCGGGACCGGGCATCCGCGGACGGGAAAAGGCAGGGCCTGGCGGCGCGTCAGAAGGGCAGCTTCATGCCGGGCGGCAAATTGAGCCCGCCGGTCAGCTTGGCCATTTCGGCCTGCACTTGGGCGTCGACCTTGTTCTTGGCGTCGTGGAAGGCGGCCAGGATCAGATCCTCGACCACCTCGGCCTCGTCGGGCTTCATGAGCGCGGGATCGATCGACACCTTGGCCAGATCGCCCTTGCCGTTGACGGTCACCTTCACCATGCCGCCGCCCGCCTGGCCCAGCACCTCGATCTCGCCCAGGCGGCTTTGCATCTCGGCCATCTTGGCCTGAAGCTGTTGCGCCTGTTTCATCATCTGGCCCAGGTTCTTCATGCGTCCTCCTCGAAGCTGGCGGGCTCGCCGCCCGCCTCGGTGATAAGGGAATCGGGAAGCGCCGGCAAGACCGCCGCCGGGGCGTCGGCAAGCGGACGCACCCGTTCGATGGCGGCGTCGGGAAAGGCGGCCAGCACCGCCTTGACCAGCGGATGGCGATGCACCGCCGCCTGCTCCTGATCGTGCAGCGTGGCGGCGCCCGCCTGATTGGTGACCGTCACCACCCAGCGCCGGCCGGTCCATTCGCCGAGCAGGGCGCCCACCTTGTTGGCGAGGTCCTTGGGTGCGTGCTGGTTGGGATTGATCTCGATGAGGCCGGGCTCGAAGCGCACCAGATGGACGCTGGCGGTGAGATGGGCGTGGTACAGCGCCTCGCGCCGCTCGGCGAACAGGGCCACGACTTCGAGAAAGCTTTTGGGATCGGGCTTGGCGAGCTGGGCGGTGGGGCGGCTCTCGGCGATCGGCGAGGGCGTGGGCGAGGGCGTGGGCGCGGCCATGGCGGCGCCGCCCTGGGCCAGGGCCCTTGCGCCACCGCCACCGCCGCCCCCGCCCGAGGGCTGGGGGCCGGACGGACCCGTGGGCTGGGCGCGCAGGGCCTGCACGGCCTCGGCCGGGCTGGGCAGATCGGCGGCATAGGCCAGGCGGACCAGCAGCATCTCGGCCGCCGCCAGGGGATGCGGCGCCGTGCGCACCTCGGCCAGGCCTTTCAGAAGCATCTGCCAGGCCCGGGCCAGACTGGCCATGCCGAGCGATTGGGCCAGCGCCCCGCCCTTGACCCGTTCGGTCTCGGCCACCCCGGCATCGGCGGCCAGATCGGGCGCCACCTTGAGGCGGGTGAGCCAATGGACCAGTTCGAGCAGGTCTTCGATGACGATGGCCGGATCGGCGCCGGCGGCGTAGGCCTCGGCCAATTGGTCGAGCGACGCCTTCACGTCGCCGGTCATCACCCGTTCGAGAAGATCGACGGTGCGCGCCCGATCGGCCAGGCCCAGCATGGCGCGCATCATCTCGGCCTCGACCCGGCCGGCGCCATGGGCGATCGCCTGATCCAGGAGCGACAGGCCGTCGCGCACCGAACCGTCGGCGGCGCGCGCCAAAAGCTCAAGCGCCTGGGCCTCGACCGTCACCCCTTCCTGGTCGGCGATGGCCTGGAAGTGGCGGACCAGATCGGCCATCTCGACCCGGCGCAGATCGAAGCGCTGGCAGCGCGACAGCACGGTCACCGGCACCTTGCGGATCTCGGTGGTGGCGAAGATGAACTTCACATGCTGGGGCGGCTCTTCCAGGGTCTTCAACAGGGCGTTGAAGGCGGCGGTGGAAAGCATGTGCACTTCGTCGATGATGTAGATCTTGTAGCGCGCCTGGGCGGGACGGTAGCGCACGCCCTCGATCAGCTCGCGGATGTCGGCCACCCCGGTGCGGCTGGCGGCGTCCATCTCGATGACGTCGACATGGCGATCTTCGGCGATGGCGGCGCAATGGGGGCAAACCCCGCAGGGTTCGATGGTGGGGCCCTTCTCGCAATTGAGCGCCCGGGCCATGATGCGGGCGGTGGTGGTTTTGCCCACGCCGCGCACGCCGGTGAGGATGAAGGCATGGGCCAGCCGGCCTTGGGCGATGGCGTTGGTCAGCGTGCGCACCATCGCCTCCTGGCCGATCAAATCGGCGAAGGTGGCGGGCCGGTACTTGCGGGCCAGCACGCGATAGGCGGCGGCGGAGGGTTCGCTCATCGGATTGGGGGCGCCGGCAGGACGAAAACGGGTGGGAGGCCGGACAACGACCCGGGTCGAAACTCGTTACGGCTGCTTCCTTCCGGACCTGACCGGGTTGGCGAGGAACCCGTCCATCGCCGACCTCCCGGGCCGAGTATAGCAGAGGCGGCGGCCGGCCCGGCAAGCAAAGATCAGTAGACCTCGATGCGGCCGACCGTGCCCACGATGTTGCCGGCCAGGAAACCGCCATCGATCTCGTAGACGCCCTTTTGCAGGGCGACGATCTCGACGCTGGCGTTTTGGCCGGCGCCGACGCGAAGCGAGCCGACCTGCGGCCCGGCCACGCCCTCGAGCCCGGTCACCTTGCCGATGCCGGCCTGGCGGAAAAAGGCGGCGCCGCGCAGCTTGCCGCCGTCATTGCCGCCTTCGAGCTTCAGCACATAGGGCCGTCCGGCCTTCATGCGGATGTAGTTGGGCGAGAAATCCTCGTCGTCGAAATTGACGGTGACGGCGGTGGCCTTCGACCAATCGGTGGTCTCCACCGCCTTCTTCACCGTCTCGGCATCCTCGCCCCAGGACAGGTTGACGAGCTGGTCGAGCGTATCGGCGCCCAGGCTGCCCGCCGGCCCGGCGCCCAGCGAACTGGCGATGACCGCCAGAACGGCGATTTCCGCCGCCCCGGTCATTTGCGCCTTGGCCGGGCTGGCCGCGCCCAGGGCCAGGCCAACCGCCAGCATCACCGCCACCGCATGCTTACGCATAGAACCCCCATCGAAGCGAAACCGCAACATCTTGTGGATAATAGGCGAAATCAGCGACTCGGACAAGAGCCCTGGTGGGGGAAGGCGGGGGCTGGGTGTGAGGGGCGCCCGGCGGACGCGTTGGGGTGGGGCAAAGGAGGGGGGCGGTAGTGACGGGGTGGTGGTGGGAGAAATACCGGGACGACCAAAGCCAAGGCCGTGGGGGCAATCGGCAGGGCCCGTTCCCAATTACGCTGTCTCACCCATGGGGTGCAGTCCAAACCTCTCCTCTTTTTTGATAAACGGGTTTATGACCATAAATTATGCTTGCATGCTCAATGCCTGATTGATCAATAGCCATTGATAAACCTGTGTCAATCGAAAGTATTGAAAATATATGATTGATGTCTTTAATGGTTCCGGTCTCAATTAACGAACTGTATTCGGATGAATTGATATCAAAATGCAACAACACGGGCTCTTTTCTTTTTACGAAATAATTTTTCTCCCCCATGCCATGTTTGCTTCGTGAAGATGACCTGACGATCCGTTCGGCGATGACGTGGTCTGGATGCTGGCGAAGCAAATATTTCGCCACGCGTTGCTGGCGGGATGTCCGTTCTGGATCGTCGAAACCGAATAAGACCCCGTCGGTGCAGGCGGCCAGCGCCAACGCCCCTAGCAACGGGCCAAGAATGGCAAGGGCCATCCGGCTACGAAAATTCATCCGGCCGCCCCCGTGGTTTTCGGAGGCGTGCGATGGCCTAGCCTTTCGGCAAATTTCTGCGCGTCTTCCCGAATATCCTTGCCTCCCCCAAAGGGCGCCACGACATCGACGATGCGCAGGCGATCGCCCGAGCGCCATTCGGTGGGGCCGCTTGCTCGGGCGACCTTGTACATGATCACCCCTCCCGCCGCGCGAATTTGAGCAAGGTTTCAACGGTGTGAAGCGCCAGCGCCACGCAGATGCCAAATAAATGCGGAATAAAAAACGAAAAAAACATTGGCATTCCACTCATTAATATCAATATTCCCTCGGAATTGAACCTGTTCATTTTATGAATACCATTGTCATCTTTTCCAAAATCAAATACGATATAATAATACTCAATAAAAAAAACATGATGCCGGCCATGCGGCCAAACAATACCAATAATTTAATTTTTGCAATTATCATATATTGGCGATGAATTCTTTTGGCGCTGAATGACTGACAGATCGAATGAGTCAGCGTTATCCAGGCCGTGGCGACTACGACAACCGCCTGGAAATGGTAGAAAATGTCGATCATGTGGCTCATATTGTCTCGGCGCATATCGATCAGCCAGCGCGCGAAAACCTCGTCGAGCAACGGCACATGGCTCCTCAGGAAATCGTTCAAGGGAACCGTGTAATACAGCCAGACGCTCCGCTGGACGTGGCTCGCCATGCCGAAGCCGATGAGGAAGATGGCGTAGAGAAACAACAGGCCGGTCGTCCCCAGCATGATGTCGTAGCCCCATTTGTTGGCGATGGCCTCGGCGCTCCCAGGAGCCGGAGCATCTGCGGATTTCCATTCGTGCCGTCGCCGCCAAGCCTCGATGGCGGCGCCCACCCCCGCCCCCATCGGACCGCCGGCCAGAAAGCCCAACCCGGCGCCCCCGATACGAGCATCCTTGGGCGCCCCCTCCGCCGCCTTGGGCGGTTGCGGAGCCAGCGGGTTGTAGGGCGGAAATTCGGTGCAGTATCGGATCGCAGCCTTCCCCAATCCAAGCAAACCTTCCTCCCAAAACAACCGCAAAACGGCCACCAGGAAGCGCCATACCTTGGACCCGAAAGAAGGATTGCTCGTCGCCTCTTCGGTCTTGCCGGTGATCGGAGGGTCGGGGGCGTGCGGGGCCGCCGTCACGATCCGCTCCTTCGATTGCGAGAACGCGGCGACATGCGAATTACCCCCCTTCTTAAGCATTCATCGACCGTCCGGCGTGCTGCACCTAAAACGGTAATCCACCGCAACCAAAAGTCAACACCAGCTCGCATTTGGATTGCAATCGGATTTCCAAATTGGTCCGGCGAAGTAGTGATCGGCGCCTCAATCTCCTTCCCCGCTTTGGCCCAATTCGTGGATGCCCGGCGCGAAGGCCGGGCATGACGATGGGAGAGATCGGCGCGAAGGCCAAGGGATCGCCAAACGCCATCGGCATCACGAAGCGCCAAGGCATTGCCCCCTTCATCCGTGTCGATCCGTGTCCACCCGTGTCCGATGTCACCATCGCCCCCGACATGGATCGGCATCGACAAACCCCGATGTGCCAATGGGCGGCTGAGAAACCTGGTCCGTTTGACCCTGACCTTGGAAATTCGGTGACAGGATACCGAAATTCGGTGACAGGATACGAATTTCTGCCCCTCTTCCCTACCCCCTCACGCCGCTTTTCTTGGCCGGATTTCCGCCTTGATGGCCTTGCCCAGTCGGTCGCGGGCGCTTTCCAGATCGTAGGTGGCCTGCATGCCCACCCAAAACTCGGCGCTGGTGCCGAAATAGCGGGCCAGCCGAAGCGCGGTGTCGGGCGTGATCGCCCGCTTGCCGTTGACGATGGCGCTCACCCGCATTTGCGCCACGCCAATCGCCTTGGCGAGCGCGTATTGGCTCATGCCCAGGGGCTTCAGGAAATCCTCGCGCAACACTTCGCCGGGATGGGCTGGGGGGAAATCGGCCATGCTTCCGATCCTTCTTAATGATAATCGACGATCTCGACCTCGTGGGCGTCGCCCTGATGCCAACGAAAGCACACGCGCCAGCGATCGTTGATGCGGATGCTGTGTTGGCCCAGGCGGGCGCCCAGCAAGGCCTCCAGCCGGTTGCCGGGCGGCGCCCGAAGGTCGTCAAGCGAGCGGGCGTTGTGAAGTTGCAACAGCTTTCGGTTGGCGGTCTTAAGGATGTCGTTGGGAACGCCCTTGACGAAGCGGCGCTGCCAGGCGGCCTCGGCAAGGGCATTGCGAAACGACCGGATCATGGCCCATTCTATCGTCATCCGGTAGCTAACGCAAGGCGTTAGCATGCCGCCCCGACGCGCCTCTCCCCCTCCCATCCATTGTTTTCCGTAAATTCCGGCGCGCCAGCCAATTATTTCCTTGACACCGGCCTTGATTGTGGGTACATTACGGCAACAATATTCCGGCCTAACCTTGGCCGCGCTGTAAAAACCGTGCAGAATCAATCCCCCGCCCCGCACTCCGGGCTGGCCGCGCCTCCGGCTTGGGTGTTGTTGCGAGTCCGTCGCAAAATGACGGAAATTCATTCGCCACATCAAGGCGCTAACACGAAAAATGCTAAAAGATTGCGCCGGAATTGGGTGTGAATCGAACAAGATCAACGACTTACTTGAGTCAAAGCGGCGCAAACCGGGGCATGATCGGGCAACAAGCGGCGTCAATCGGGCGCAGATCGGCGCCAATCGGGACATTCCCGGCGCCTGTCCGCCCCCGCCGGTCCACCCGCCTTCCCCTCCCCCGCCCCCGTTACGGCCTCACCCGCTCGCCCAGGCGCGACGCACCCCTTAGGGCCCAGACCAGCCTTGCCGCCAACAGCACCGCCACCGCCAGGGCGTAAAGGGCGGGCTCGATGCCGAACTTGACCTTCACCATCATGAAGTAATGCAGGCAGGCCAGGATCGCCGCCGGAAAGACGAGCCGGTGCAGCCTTTTCCAATTGCGCCCGCCCAGCCTGCGCACCATGGCGTCGGTCGAGGTGACGGCCAGCGGCAGCAGCAGCAGGAACACCGTCATGCCCACCGTGATGTAGGTGCGCTTGGCGATGTCGCGGCCGATCTCGCCCCAATCGAAAAACTGGTCGAGCCCCACATAGCTGCTCACATGCGCCAAGGCGTAGAAGAAGGCCGCCAGGCCCATCATGCGGCGATAGGAGCGCAGAACGCCCAGGCCGGGGACCAGGCGCGCCGCCGGCGTGATCGCCAAGGTGAGGATCAGCAGGCGCAGCGCCCAATCGCCCAGGAAGCGGGTGATGGCCTCGATCGGGTTGGCGCCCAGGCCCCACAGCAGCGCCTTGGCCGCCAGCCAGACGAGCGGCAGGAGCAAAGCCGCCAGCAGCCACCGCTTGCGTCCGGCGACCGACATCCGTCAGTAGTTCCGCCGCAGGTCCATGCCGGCGTAAAGCCCCGCCACCTGCTCGGCATAGCCGTTGAAGGGCAAGGTGTCGCGGCGCAGGAAATCGCCGATCCGCCGTTCGCGCCGCTGGCTCCAGCGCGGATGATCGACGTCGGGATTGACGTTGGCGTAAAAGCCGTATTCGTCGGGCTGCAACAGGTTCCAGCTCGTTTTCGGCTGCGCCTCGGCCAGGCGGATGCCCACGATCGATTTGATGCTCTTGAAGCCGTATTTCCAGGGCACCACCAGACGCACCGGCGCGCCGTTCTGGCCGGGCAGAACGTCGCCATACATGCCCACCGCCAACAGGGTGAGCGGGTGCCGCGCTTCGTCCAGGCGAAGGGCCTCGACATAGGGCCAGGGGAAAAGCGGCCACATCTGGCCCGGCATCCGCTTGATGTCGTAGAGCGTGGTGAATTCGACGAACTTGGCGTTGCCGGTGGGCTCGACGCGGGCCAAAAGATCGCCAAGCGGAAAGCCCACCCAGGGAATCACCATCGACCAGCCCTCGACGCAGCGCAGCCGGTAAATTCGTTCCTCGAGCGGGTGGCGCTTCAGAAGATCGTCAAGGTCGAAGCGGGCGGGCTTGTGGCATTCGCCGGTCACCGCGATGGTCCAGGGCCTGGTGGGGGTCAGGCGATCGGCCCGCCTGGCCGGCGCCTCCTTGCCTTGGGCGAGTTCCAGGAAATTGTTGTAGCTGGTGGCGTCGCGCTGGGGCGTCGGGCTTTCCTCGGTCAGCGCGAAGGGTCCCTTGCCCGCCGCCTGGAAGGCCAGGGCGGCCGGCAGCATCAGGAATTGGCGGCGCTTGAGCCACACCCCCTTGGGGGTGATCTCGCAAGCGGGCGGCTGGGGAGCGCGGATGAACGGCCTCATGGCCTAACAGTTGGGCTTTCCCGGTTGCATTGCAAGATGCCCGGAAGGGTTTACAGCCTGGGACCAGCCTGTTAAATAGGGGCCCGCTTTCCGCTAGCCCCGAGTCGGCCGATGAAGCTTCTAGCCTGCAACAGCAATCGCCCGCTGGCCGAGGCCATCTCGGCCTATCTCGGCCTGCCGCTCACCAAGGCCACCATCCGTCGCTTCAACGACATGGAGGTCTTCGTCGAGATCAACGAGAACGTGCGCGGCGAGGATGTGTTCGTCGTCCAATCGACCTGCTACCCGGCCAACGACCATCTGATGGAGCTTTTGGTCACGCTGGACGCGCTGAAGCGCGGCTCGGCCAAGCGGATGACCGCGGTGATGCCCTATTTCGGCTACGCCCGCCAAGACCGCAAGACCGGACCGCGCACGCCGATCTCGGCCAAGCTGGTGGCCGATCTGATCACCGTGGCCGGGGCGCACCGGGTGGTGACGGTCGATCTGCATTCCGGCCAGATCCAAGGCTTCTTCGACATCCCGCTCGACAACCTCTACGCGGCGCCCGTCTTCACCAACGACATCCGCGAGCGCTTCGGGGCCGACAATCTGGTCATCGTCTCGCCCGACGTGGGCGGCGTGGTCCGCGCCCGCGCCATCGCCAAGCGCATCGATGTCGGGCTGGCGATCATCGACAAGCGGCGCGAGCGCGCCGGCCATTCCGAGGTGATGAACATCATCGGCGAGATCGAGGGCCGCAATTGCGTGCTGGTCGACGACATCGTCGATTCGGCGGGCACGCTGTGCAACGCCGCCACCGCGCTCATGGAGGCGGGCGCCCTGTCGGTGTCGGCCTACGTCACCCATGGCGTGCTCTCGGGCGGCGCGGTGGCCCGGGTCGCCGCCTCGCCCTTGAAGCTCTTGGTCACCACCGACAGCATCCCGGCCACCGAGGCGGTGCGCGCCGCCCCCAACATCCGCCAGCTCACCATCGCGCCCCTGATGGCGGAATCGATCCAGCGCATCGCCGAGGACCGCTCGGTCTCCAGCCTGTTCGATTAACCGCTTTTCGCCCTTTTTCGCTGGATTTTCCGCCCCGTCTGTGCGAGAAGAGCGCCTTCGCGACGTCCGGGCACCCCTGGAGGCCGGCGTTTGCCTGTTTGTTCAAGGAGTTGAGCCATGACCCAGATCAGCACCCTCGAGGCCCAGCCTCGGGAGCGGGCCGGAAAGGGGGCCGCCCGCGCCACCCGCAACAGCGGGCTGGTTCCCGCCGTCATCTATGGCGACAAGAAGCCGCCGGTGATGATCGCGCTTACCCCCAAGGCCCTGGCGGCCGAGATGAGCCGCACCGGTTTCCGCACCCGCCTGTTCGATCTCAAGGTGGGAAGCGAGACCCAGCGCTGCCTTGCGCGTGACGTCCAGACCCATCCGGTCACCGACCGGCCGCTGCATGTCGATTTCATGCGGGTGGGCAAGGATTCGGTTATCCATGTCGGCGTGCCGGTGATCTTCATGAACGACACCAAATCGCCCGGCATCAAGCGCGGCGGCGTGCTCAACGTCGTGCGCCACGAGGTCGAGCTGGTCTGCCGTCCCGACAACATCCCCGAAAAGCTGGTGGTCGACCTCACCGGTCTCGACATCGGCGATTCGGTCCATATCAGCCACATCAAGCTGCCCGAAGGGGTGCGCCCCTTCATCACGGATCGCGATTTCACCGTCGCCACCGTGGCGCCGCCCACCTTGATGAAAACGCCCGAGCAGCAGGCGGCCGAAGATGCGGCGGCGGCAGCGGCGGCAACCGCTGCTGCCGGCGCGGCGGCTGCGGCCGGCACGGCGGCTCCGGCGGCCGGCGCCAAGGGTTCGGCTCCGGGCCAGGCGGCTCCGGCGGCCGGCGCCAAGGGTGCCGCTCCGGCGGCGGCCCCGGCGGCCAAGGGCAGCGGCAAGAAGTAAGGCCCGCCGATGTTCCTGGTGGTCGGGCTGGGCAATCCCGGTCCCGGCTACGCCGGGAACCGGCACAATATCGGCTACATGGCGGCGGACCTTCTGGTCCGCCGTCATGGCTTCGGGCCCTGGAAAAAGAAATTCCAGGGCCTGCTGGCCGAAGGCAGCATCGGCGCCGAACGCGTGCTGGTCCTCAAACCGGAAACCTGGATGAATCTTTCGGGCCAATCGGCGGGCGAGGCGGCGCGCTTCTACAAGATCCCGCTCGCGCGCATCATCGTGCTCCACGACGATCTCGATCTGGCGCCGGGCAAGGTTCGGGTGAAGAAGGGCGGCGGCGCCGGCGGCCATAACGGGCTTCGCAGCCTCGACGACCATCTGGGCCCCGATTACCGCCGGGTGCGGCTAGGCGTCGGCCATCCGGGCGAGAAGGACGCGGTCACCGGCCATGTGCTCGACGATTTCGCCAAGGCCGACAAGGCCTGGCTCGATCCGCTGCTCGACGCGCTGGCCGAGGCCTTTCCGCTGCTGCTGGCCGGCGACGACAACGGCTTCATGAACAAGGTGGTGGTGAAGACCCAGCCGCCGCGCGAGAAGAAGACTCCCCCCTCGCCACCATCCTCCGCCACGCCCCCGCCCCCCGCCCCCAAGGACGAACAGAAGGTCGATTAAGATGGGTTTCAATTGCGGCATCGTCGGCTTGCCCAATGTCGGCAAGTCGACTCTCTTCAACGCGCTCACCCAGACCGCCGCCGCCCAGGCCGCCAACTATCCCTTCTGCACCATCGAGCCCAATGTCGGGCGCGTCGCCGTGCCCGACGGGCGGCTCGAGGTGCTGGCCAAACTCGGCAAATCGGCCAAGATCCTGCCCACCCAGCTTGAATTCGTCGACATCGCCGGGCTGGTGCGCGGCGCCTCGAAGGGCGAAGGGCTGGGCAATCAGTTCCTGGCCAACATCCGCGAGGTCGATGCCATCGCCCATGTGCTGCGCTGCTTCGAGGACCCCGACGTCACCCATGTCGAGGGCTCGATCGATCCGGTGCGCGACGCCGAGACGGTGGAGACCGAGCTTCTGCTGGCCGATCTGGACAGCGTCGAGAAGCGCGTGATGGCCGCCCAGAAGAAGGCCAAGGGCGGCGACAAGGAAGCCAAGGATTTGCTGGCCGTGCTGGAGCCGGTGCTGGCGGCCCTGCAGGCCGGGCGGCCCGCCCGCCTGGCCGAACTCGACCCGTCGCTAAAGCCGGCCCTAGCCCGCCAGCAGCTCCTGTCGGCCAAGCCGGTCGTCTATGTCTGCAATGTCGAGGAAGGGGCGGCCGCCTCCGGCAACGCCCAATCCAAGCGCGTCGCCGAATTCGCCGCCAAGGAGGGCAATGTGGCGGTGGTGATCTCGGCCGCCATCGAGGCCGAAGTGGCGCAGCTTTCCGATCCGGCCGAGCAGCGGGAATTCCTGGCCTCGCTGGGGCTTGCGGAAACCGGGCTGGCCCGCGTCATCCGCGCCGGCTACGAGCTGCTGCATCTCGTCACTTTCTTCACCGTCGGCCCCAAGGAGGCCCGCGCCTGGACGGTGCGCAAGGGCGCCAAGGCGCCCGAGGCGGCCGGCGTCATCCACACCGATTTCGAAAAGGGCTTCATCCGCGCCGAGACCATCGCCTTTGACGATTTCGTCGCCTGCGCCGGCGAGGCGGGCGCCAAGGAAGCGGGCAAGATGCGCCTGGAAGGCAAGGAGTATGTCGTCCAGGACGGCGATGTCTTCCACTTCCTGTTCAACGTGTGAAGGCACGATGCGCCTCATCGACACGCATCATGGATTTAAAGCTGCGGTCGACGATCTCGAGTTTCCCCTGGTATCGGATATTGTCCTGGTCGAACAGCAAGGCTGGTTCGAGCCCGAGGTCGATTTCATTGCGGCGCTGGCAAAGCTGACCGGCGGCACGATGATCGATGTCGGCGCGAATGTCGGCGTCTACGCTTTGACGTGGTGCGCGCGGGGCGGGCGGCAGGCTTTTGCCGTTGAACCCAATCCCGTTCTCCTTAAACGCCTCGAAGCGAACAAGGCCGCCAACCACGCCCCTTTGGAAATCTTCCCCATTGCCCTGGCCGAAGTGGCCGGAAGGATGGGTTTCATCCCTTCGGACACCGCGGGGCGGCTTGCCGCGCCGGGCGAGGGGATCAACATCGAAGTGCAGACGCTCGACAATCTTTTCGCGGCCAGGGATATCGCCATGCCGATCGTTCTGAAGATCGATGTCGAAGGTGCGGAATCGCGCGTGCTGGCTGGCGGAAACCGCCTCGTTCGAGACCGCGATCCGCTCGTCATGGCGGAACGGTCTTCGCAGGCGGCCGCGGCTCTTGCCGCCCTGGGGCTGGACCTCTACCGCCTCCTTCCCGGGCTGGGATGCCTGGTACCCGAGGCCAATGACCATGACATGATCAATCTGTTTGCTTTCGGCCCGGCCTGGAGAGAGAGGCTGATCCCATCCGGCCTTCTCGCCGATTCCGCCGGTGGTCCGGAGATGCCTCTCGACTTATCGAACGGCCGCGACCTCCAATCGGCTCTGCACGCCTGGCCTTCCGGCGGGCGCAGCCTCAGCGCCCTGAGCAAAGCCTACTTGGCCGGCATCCATCTACTCAAGCAGGGGCCGAGCTTCGCGGATCTTCTCGCCTTCTCCAGGGTCGCCATGGATTTCGGCCTGCGCCGTCAGGCCTTTTCGGCGGCGAGCGAGGCTTTGAACCGCGCCGCCACGCTTGAAGAACGGGTGTTGTCACTGGAAGCGGTGGAAATCAGCCGCTGCTGGTCGATCGCCTTCGGTGGCACGTGGACCCGGCCGAGTTTGGAAGAGATCGCGAAGGACGACGCGCTTACGCCGATGTTGGCCCATCGCCTCGACCTGATGCGAAAACTCGAAAAACTTGGGCGCCTGCCGATCTGAATCGGCGACGCCGTCCGCTTCCTGTTCAACGTGTGACGACGGCGCCTTACAAGGTTGGCTCGACTTTATCCAGGAACTGGCGCGCCCGCGCCAGGATATCGGCGCACTCGTCGATCGACACGTCCCGATCGGTTCGATAATCGGAAATATCCTTATAGTCGTAGGCGCGACTCAGCAGCCGTCCGAGGTCCTCGCCCAAGGCCGGCTCGGCCATCGCCAAGCGGGCGAAGCGCTGCTGAACGCCGGAATGGGTTTTGGGAACCTTGCCCTCGCGCTCATGAATCAGCGCCTGCGCGGCATGGAAGACCGCCATATAGGCCTCCCGCGCCGCAACCATTGCCACCCCGGCCTTCAAGATGATTTCGCCGTTCGCCAGCGACTGCCTGGCCTTGCGCATCAGATCGACCGCAACCGGAGTCAAACCGGAACGCCTTCCTGGCGAATGACTTCCATGAGAAGCGACGGCCGCCCGTAATCGCCCGCAGCGAAGGCCTTGGCGGAAAGAACGACGCCGTGGTCGCGCACCATTTCCCAACCGAGATCGGCCAGTTGGTCCGCCTCATGGCGCGGGTCGTCGAGGTCTTTGAGAAAAATGGCGACGTCGTAATCGGAGTCGGGGCGCGCGACGCCCGCCGCCCGCGAACCATAGAGCAGCACGCGCGCCAACCTGGAGCCGTACAGGGTCTCCAAGCGCCGCTTGACCAACGCCAGCACGGGGTCTTGGCCTGTGCTCAACGGCTCGCCCATCCCGACCTCCCGACATTCGACGCCCCAAGAATAACCGGAATCGCAATCGAAAACAAACACCGCCCCCGGCGGCTATTCCCTTGCCCGCATCGCGGCACCCACCGCCCGCTCGCCAGGATGGTCGGACGCCGCCAAGCCGGCGACAACGCCCGCCCGATCCTCGGCGGTCCGGTTCTGGCTGAGCTTCCACTTGCCCTCCAGACGCGTCAGGCGCAGTTCGACGCCGACGATGCTCTTCATCATCGTCAGGCGATAATCTTGGGGAGCATCGGTCACCTTCCAGGGATGCGGCTGGCCGGCCTCGTGGCGATCGGTGAGACGGGTTAGAATGTCTTCCAGCTCCGCCGCATCCTCGATAAGACGCAATTCGCCATAGGCGTGAAGGGCGACATAGTTCCAGGTCGGCACCGCCTTGCCCGCCACCGCCTTCGACGGATAATAATTGGGCGAGACATAGGCGTCGGGCCCCGGAAAGATCGCCAGCGCCGTTTGCCCCGCCGCCAGCCCCTGGATTTGCGGATTGGCGCGCGCCAGATGGCCGATCAGCCGGCCCTGCGGCGCCGGATCGGCCATTCGGATGAAGGGCAGATGGCTCGCATAGGGCAGGCCATCCTTGACCGTCACCAGCGTCGCCAGGCCGCTGGCGTCGATGAGGTGGTTGAGGATTTCCGGCCGCTCCTCGGCGAAATGTTGGGGCAGATACATGGCTCGAGGCTCCTTCTCGCCAAAAAAAACGGCGGGGCCAGGCCCCGCCGCTTCGTTCGTCCCTTGGGGGCCGATCAGCCCTTGTTCATCCGGTTGCCGACCAGATCCTCGACCACCGCCGGATCGGCCAGGGTCGAGGTGTCGCCCAACTGGGTGTAGTCGTTGGCGGCGATCTTGCGCAAGATGCGGCGCATGATCTTGCCCGAGCGCGTCTTGGGCAGGCCGGGCGCCCATTGGATGAGATCGGGGGTGGCGATGGGGCCGATCTCCTTGCGCACCCAATTGACCAATTCCTTGCGCAGCTCCTCGCTGGCCTGGATGCCGGCCTTGAGCGTCACATAGGCGTAGATGCCCTGGCCCTTGATGTCGTGCGGATAGCCGACCACGGCGGCCTCGGCCACCTTGGGGTTGGCGACCAGCGCGCTTTCCACCTCGGCGGTGCCCAAGCGGTGGCCGGAGACGTTGATGACGTCGTCGACCCGGCCGGTGATCCAGTAGAAGCCGTCCTCGTCGCGCCGGCAGCCGTCGCCGGTGAAGTATTCGCCCTTGTAGGTCGAGAAGTAGGTTTGGATGAAGCGCTCGTGATCGCCGAACACGGTGCGCATCTGGCCCGGCCAGGAATCGGAAATGCAGAGATTGCCCTCGCAGGCGCCGGTGAGTTCCTTGCCCTCGGCGTCGACGATCTTGGGCTTGACGCCGAAGAAGGGCAGCGTCGCCGATCCGGGCTTCAGCTTGATGGCGCCGGGCAAGGGCGTGATCAGGATGCCGCCGGTCTCGGTCTGCCACCAGGTGTCGACGATCGGGCAGCGCGCGTCACCGACCACGTTGTAGTACCACATCCAGGCTTCCGGATTGATCGGCTCGCCGACCGAGCCCAACAGACGCAGGCTCTGGCGGCTGGTCTTCTTCACCGGCGCCTCGCCCTCGCGCATCAGGGCGCGAATCGCGGTGGGGGCGGTGTAGAAGATGTTGACCTTGTGCTTGTCGATCACCTGCCAGAAGCGCGAGGAATCCGGATAGTTGGGGATGCCCTCGAACATCAGGGTGACGGCGCCGTTGGCCAAGGGGCCGTAGACGATGTAGCTGTGGCCGGTGACCCAACCGACGTCGGCGGTGCACCAATAAATGTCGCCCTCGTGATAATCGAAGACGTATTGGTGGGTCATCGCGGCGTAGACCATGTAGCCGCCGGTGGTGTGCAGCACACCCTTCGGCTTGCCGGTCGAGCCCGAGGTGTAAAGGATGAAGAGCGGGTCTTCGGCGTTCATCTCCTCGGCCTTGCAGTCGGCCGACGCCTTGGCGCAGACGTCGTGATACCAGACGTCGCGGCCGTCCTTCATCGCCACCGATCCGCCGGTGCGCTTGACGACGATGACGTTCTTGATCGTCGGGCAGCTTTCCAGCGCCTTATCGGCGTTGATCTTGAGCCCAACCTTCTTGCCGCCGCGCAAACCCTCGTCGGCGGTGATCAGCATGTTGGAGGCGCAATCCTGGATGCGGCCGGAAAGCGAATCGGGCGAAAAGCCGCCGAACACCACCGAATGGATGGCGCCGATGCGGGCGCAGGCCAGGATCGCCACCGCCGCCTCTGGAATCATCGGCAGGTAGATGGTGACGCGATCGCCCTTCTTGACCCCCAGCCCCTTCATGGCGTTGGCGAGCCGGCAGACCTTTTCGTGCAGCTCGCGGTAGGTGATCTTGGCGCTTTCCTTGGGATCGTCGCCTTCCCAGAGGATGGCGGTCTGATCGCCGCGCTTGGCCAGATGCCGATCGAGGCAGTTGTAAGACGCGTTGAGCGTACCGTCATGGAACCATTTGATGTGGACATTGCCGGAAAAGCTCACGTCCTTGACCTGGGTGTAGGGCTTGAACCAGTCGATCCGCTTACCCTGCTCGCCCCAGAATTTGACCGGGTCGGCGACCGATTGCGCGTACATCGCTTGGTATTTGGCCTCGTCGATATGAGCGCCCTTGGCCACTTCGGGCCGGACTGGAAACACATGTTGATCGGACATAACGGCTGGTTCTCCCCTTCCTCGGATTGGCAACGGGCGCGCCGGCTCGATCTCCCGCGATTACCGGAGCCCCAAACGCGGCGGATTATGGCAGAAAACCAAGGTCTGGCAAGCCTGGGGAGACCCCTTAGAGAGCCATGCGACGGGCTTTACGGCCGGCGCGTCTTGGCCCAAAATGCCCGGGCAACGAGGAGGTTGGAATGGTCGATATCAAGAAGTCGAGTGCGTCCCAAGAGGCGTCCCACGCCAAGAAGGAAGAATTGGAATTCAAGGTCGTCGCCCGGCGCAACAAGATGGCCGGCCTGTGGGCGGCTGAACTGCTGGGCCTGATCGGCCAAGCCTCGAAAGATTATGCCCGCGAGGTCATGCACGCCGATTTCGAGGAAAAGGGCGACGAAGACGTGGTCCGCAAGCTGGCCAAGGACCTGCACGGCAAGGCCGACCACCAGACAATCCGCCAGAAGCTGGCCGACTTCCTACACATCGCCAGGAAGGAAGTGCACGACGAGCATAAGGGGTCGTAGACCCCGCTCGTCACCCCCCTACCCCCGGAGCGCCGCGCCGGTGGCCTTGGTCACCGCCGCCACGATCTTGGCCGAAACGGCCTCGATCTCGGCGTCGGTCAGAGTCTTGTCGGTCGGCTGCAAGGTGACGGCCAGGGCCAGCGACTTCTTGCCCTCGCCCACTCCCTTACCTTCATAGAGGTCGAAGATTTCGACCTTGGCGATCAGGTTCTTGTCGGCGCTTTTGGCCGCCTTGACCAAGGCCTCGGCCAGCACGCCCGCCTCGACCACGAAGGCGAAATCGCGCACCAAGGGCTGGAAGGGCGAGAGTTTGGCCAGCGGCCGGGTCTTGGTCGGCCGGGCCTTGGGTTCGGGCAGGGCGTCGAGGAAGAGTTCGAAGCCCACCATCGGTCCCTTGACGTCGAGACCCTTCAGCGCGCGCGGGTGAAGCTCGCCGAACCAGGCCAGCACCTTGGGGCCAAGCTTGAGGCTGCCCGAGCGGCCGGGATGATACCAGCCGGGCGCGTCGGCAAAGACGTTCAGATTCTCGATCGGCGCCCCCGCCGCCGCCAGCGCCGCCAGCGCATCGGCCTTGGCGTCCAAGGCATCGACCGGACGGGCCGGCTGGGCCCAGTGGCGCCCGCTGGCCAGACCGGCGCGCAACCCCACCGCCATCATCGCCTGATCCTGGGGCCGGTCGCCCGCATAGTGCGGGCCGACTTCGAACAGGCCGCAATCGGCCAGGCCGCGATCGGCGTTACGCCCGGCGGCCAGCATCAATTGCGGCAGCACCGAGGGCCGCATGGTGTCGAGATCGGCGCTGATCGGGTTGGCGAGCCGAAGGGCCGCCGCGCCGCCGCCGAACAGCTTGGCCTGGGCCTCGGACAGGAAGGACCAGGTGACGCATTCGACCAGGCCGCGCGCCGCCAAATGGCGCCGCACCCAACCGCGCCGCTTCTGAGCCAAGGTCAGCACCGGCCGGGTGGTGGGCGCCAGGCGCGGCATCGACACCGCCGGCACGTTGTCATAGCCATTGACGCGGATGATCTCTTCGACCAGATCGTGCTCGGCCTCGATGTCGGCCCGCCAGGAAGGCGGGCTGACCAGAATGCCATGCCCGTGCTCGGCCACACTGCAGCCGAGATCGGCCAGGATGCGTTCGATCTCGTCCACCGGCACCTCGATGCCGCCATGCTGGGCAACGCGCATCGGGCGCAACACGAAGCTTTTCCGCCAGTCCGGCACATGGCCGGCGATCTCGACATGCGAAGGCTCGCCGCCGCACAATTCCAGGATCAGGCGGGTGGCGATCTCCATGCCCGGGCGGGCGAATTCGGGATCGACCTGGCGTTCGAAGCGGTAGCGGGCGTCGGACTCGATGGCGTGCTTGCGCCCGGTGTTGGCGGTGCGCCTGGGATCGAACAGGGCCGATTCGACGAAGACGTTGACGGTGCGCTCGGTGCAGCCCGAAGGCGCGCCGCCGATCACCCCGGCCAGCGCCTCGGGCCCGCGCGCGTCGGCGATCACGGTTTCCGAACCGTCCAGTTCATAGGTCTTGCCGTTCAGCGCCGCCACCGTCTCGCCCGGCTTGGACAGGCGAGCGCGGATCGGGCCTTCGACCGTGTCGGCGTCGAAGACGTGCAGCGGGCGGGCGAGATCGAAGGTGACGAAGTTGGTGATGTCGACCAGAGCCGAGATCGGTCTTAGCCCGATGGCGGTGAGCCGGTCCTTGAGCCATTGCGGGCTTTCGCCGTTCTTGACGCCCCGGATGTAGCGGCCGACGAAAAGCGGGCAGGCCTCGGGCGCCTCGGTGCGCACCTTGAGCGGGCTTTCGAAACGGCCGGGCACCGGCTCGACCGTGAGCGGCTTGAGCCGGCCCAGCCCCGAGGCGGCGAGATCGCGGGCGATGCCGCGCACGCCCAGGCAATCGGCCCGATTGGGCGTGATCGCCACGTCGATCACCGGATCGAAGGTGAGCACCGAGGCCAAGGGCGCCCCCACCGGGGCTTTGGCATCGAGTTCGATGATGCCGTCATGATCGGCGCCCAGCTTCAATTCGCGGTACGAGCACATCATGCCCTGGCTCTCGACGCCGCGGATCGAGCCCTTCTTCAGGGGCTCGCCGGTTTCGGGAATGATGGTGCCGACGCGGGCCAAGGCCACCTTCAAGCCGGCGCGGGCGTTGGGGGCGCCGCAGACCACCTCGAGGATTTCCAGGCCGGTATCGACCGTGCAGAGCTTCAAGCGGTCGGCGTTGGGATGCGGCTTGGCCTCGCGGACATGGCCGACGATGAAGCCGGCCAGATTGGCGGCGGGGTCTTCGATCCCTTCGACCTCGAGGCCCAGCATGGTGAGCCGATCGCCGATCTGGGAGAGCGAGGCGTCGGTGTCGAGATGCTCCTTGAGCCAGGCAAGGGTGAATTTCATCGCGCCAGCCCTCCGGCCATGGTCGGCACATCCAAGGGCAGGAAGCCATAATGCCTGAGCCAGCGCAGATCGCTTTCGAAGAAGGTGCGCAGATCGGGAATGCCGTATTTCAGCATCGCCAGGCGCTCCACCCCCATGCCGAAGGCGAAGCCCTGGTAATGCTCGGGATCGATGCCGCAATTCCTGAGCACGTTGGGATGGACCATGCCGCAGCCCAGAATCTCCAGCCAGCCTGCGCCATGGCCGATGCGCAGCTCGCCGCCCTCGCGCGAGCAGCCGATATCGACCTCGGCCGAGGGTTCCGTGAAGGGGAAGAAGGAGGGGCGGAATCGCACCGGTACATCCTCGATCTCGAAGAAGGCGCGGACGAAATCGATCAGGCAGCCCTTCAAATGGCCGAAATGGGTGACGGTGTCGACCACCAGACCCTCGACCTGATGGAACATCGGCGTGTGGGTCATGTCGGAATCGCAGCGGAAGGTGCGGCCGGGAATGATCACCCGGATCGGCGGCTTCACGCTTTGCATGGTCCGCACCTGCACCGGCGAGGTGTGGGTGCGCAAAAGCATGCGCGAGCCATCGGCCTTTTCGGGGAAGAAGAAGGTGTCGTGCATCTGCCGCGCCGGATGGTCGGGCGGGAAATTGAGCGCGGTGAAATTGTGGAAGTCGTCCTCGATGTCGGGCCCCTCGGCCACCGTGAAGCCCATCTCGGCGAAGATCGCCGTCACCTCCTCGATGGTCTGGCTGATCGGATGGACGCGCCCCTCGGCCTCGGGCCGAGGCGACAGGGTGACGTCGATCCGCTCGGCCCCCAGGCGGGCATCGATGGCGGCCGATTCCAGCGCGGTCTTGCGGGCCTCGATCGCCGCTTCGAGGCGGTCCTTGACGCCGTTGATGCGGGCGCCGAAGGCCTTGCGCTCCTCGGGCGCCAGGCTGCCCAGGGTCTTCATCAGGGCGGTGAAGCTTCCCTTCTTGCCCAGCGCGCCGACGCGCGCCCGATCGAGCGCGTCGAGATCGGCCACGGCCGCGATTTCGGCCAGCACGGCCTCGCCCAATTGTTCCGGATTGTCCATCACGCCATCCCCCAGAAACGGGACGGGGGCCTGATCCGCCTCGGACCGGCCCCCGTCGACCTTTGTTGCCGTCTTGGCTCCCTTAAGCCTTGAGAGCCGCCTGCGCTTGGTCGACCAGGGCCTTGAAGGCCTGGGGTTCCCTGATCGCCAGATCCGACAGCACTTTGCGGTCCAGCGCGACCCCTGCCTTCGCCAGGCCGTTGATAAATCGGGAATAGGTGAGGCCGTGGGCGCGTACGCCGGCGTTGATGCGCTGAATCCACAAAGCGCGGAAATTGCGCTTTTTGACGCGCCGGTCGCGGAAGGCGTATTGCAGCCCCTTCTCGACCTTTTGCAAGGCGACGCGATAGCAGGTGCTGGCCCGGCCGCGATACCCCTTGGCCAGCTTGAGGATCTTCTTGTGGCGGGCGTGGGTGGTGGTGCCCCGTTTGACGCGCGACATGGCGGGCCTCCTTAGCGATAGGGCATGAAGGTTTTGACGATGCCGGCGTCACCCTCGAAGAGGATGAAGGTGCCGCGCGCCTTGCGCTTCATCTTCTGCGGGCGCTTGCGCAGATTGTGGCGCTTGAAGGCCACCGCGCCCTTCACCTTGCCCGAGGCCGTCAGCGAAAATCGCTTCTTGACCGCGCTCTTGGTCTTCATCTTGGGCATTTTACGTTCCTTTCCAACGAGTTGGTTGACCCGCCTGGGCATGCCCTTGGGAAACGGATACCCGCCCCATAAGCCCGGCCGGCCGAATGAGCGCCGCTTTATAGTCCGCTTTGCAAAGGTTTGCAAGGGTCGGCCATGCCGGATCGGCATGGGCGGACGGAACCGAATTTGCTATACTGATCGGGCGCGAACAGCGGGGGATGTTCGAGCGGGATCGTTAATGCCATGTCCTTTGCGAAGGGAGCAAGGTCATGCGACCGCTTGAGATGCAAGTCGAGATCAGTTCCCATGTTTGGCTGCTCAACCGGGTGAAGGAGCTTCTGACCCGCGAGGGTCTGATGCCCGAAAACGCCTCGCGCGAGGAAGTCCGCACCGCGCTCACCGCCTGGGTCGATTTCGTCGCCGAGGCGCAGACCCGCTGCGGCGAGGTCCAGCCCCATTGAGTCGGAACCGGGAACCGATTATGTAACGTCCGACCGCCCGTCCAAGGGCGCAACCGTCGGAGTGTTCCCATCGTGAGCGATAATCCCTGCCCGATCGGCATCCTCACCGTCTCGGATCGGGCCAGCCGGGGCGTTTATCAGGATTTGGGCGGCCCGGCCATCGACGCCGAACTCAAACGCTATCTGGCCAGCCCTTGGCGGGCGGTGGCGCGCCTGGTGGCTGACGAGCGTCCGCTGATCGAGGCGGCGCTGGTCGACCTATGCGACCGCGAAGGCTGCGCCCTGGTGGTAACCACCGGCGGCACCGGCCCGGCGCCGCGCGACGTGACGCCCGAGGCGACCGAGGCGGTGTGCGAAAAGATGATGCCGGGCTTCGGCGAACTGATGCGCCTGGAAAGCCTGAAGGTGGTGCCGACCGCCATTCTGTCGCGTCAGACCGCCGGCATCAGGGGCCAAAGCCTGATCGTCAATCTGCCGGGCAAACCCTCGGCGATCGCCGATTGCCTGAAGGCGGTCTTTCCCGCCATTCCCTATTGCATCGATCTGATCGGCGGGCCGCGCCTGGAAACCGATCCCGCCGTCTGCAAGGCCTTCCGCCCCAAGGGGGCGTGAGGGGGCGCTACGCCGCCGCCTTGGCCGCCTTGGCCGATTTGCGGATCGCCTCGTAGCCGCGACAGGCCAGCATCACCGTGCGCGGAATCATGTGGCGGCCTTCCTCATAGTATTTGACCATGCGCCCGCTGATTCCCAGCGCCTTGGCCGCCCCGGCCTGGCTTAGGCCCAGCCGCTGCCGCCAAACCCGAAAATCCTGTGGGGCGAGGGTGTCGCCGGCCTGGAGCCGAGCCAGGCGAAACAGATGCGTGGCGTCGATTTCCAGCCCCCGACCCCAATCGACCGTCCAGCCATAGTCGCCGACTTGTGCCTTCGCGAATCGTTTAGCCTGACGAAGGGCAGCCAAGCCTTGCCGTGCGGCGATCAAATCCGCAAGGTCGACCGCATCCTCCTTGCCGTCCGCCCATGCGAGATGAAGGCGAAGGCCAGGAAGCGCGCGAACCGCAGCGACATTGGGGGGCTTGGCACGCGACATGATCAACTCCTATCCATTCAGGCCATGCCAAACCGACCAAAGTTGCACGGCATGGCCACGCGCCCAATCGAGAATGGACGCCAATTCGCTTTCCGTGGCGTTTCCTTCGATGATCTCGAACGTTCTGAGATCAACGACGACCGCGATGTCGGGTCCCAAGATATGGAAATGCGGCGGATTGTGGTCAAAGAAGATCGCCAAGCGCCGCTTTCCAAAGCGCCGAACCGTGGTCATGCCCGGATTCCGATCCTCAGCATAGTGAAATCATTTCACCATGGCAAGGCCGCCCCCCCTACCCCGCCACCACCTTGATCGGCTTGCCGATGGGCAGGGTCTGGCCGGGCTCGATGTCGTTCAACAGCCGAAGCCAATCGGCGTTGAACTGCTCGTAGGGCAGGCTGGCCGCCAGCTTCTGCGGCGTGTCGCCCTCGCGCACCTTGGTGACGATCAGGCGCAGCGGCTTGACCAGCGCCGCCTCGGCCGGGCTGATCCGCTTGAAGCTGTAGGCCATCTGGCGCAGATCGCCATCGAGCGCCCCGGCCTTGGCCTGGGGCGCCATCAGCATGAAGCGGAAGACATCGCCCTGGTCGCCCCGGATCGCCACCAGGCGGATGGCGATCGTCTGGTTGTTCTTGGTGTGGGCCCGGGTGGTGGCGGTGGCGGCCTCGAGGGTGTTGATGCGAATGGCCTCCAGCCCGACCAACTGCGCCTGCGGCGCCCATTCGCGCGCCAGATAGGCGCGCATGTCGCCGCCCTGGCGTTGCTTGGCGCCGTCGAAGACGAAGACCACGCCCTCGGGATGGCGGCCGACGATGTTGCGCGGCGTGTTGCTGGCCCGGAATCCGGGCGGCAGGTCGAACTGGAAACGCAGGCCGGGATGGGTGAAGCGCCGGTTCTTGAGCACGCCCTGTTCGGGATCGTCGCCGAACAAAAGGCCGTTGACCTGATCGAGATACGAGTCGCGGCCGTACCGCAACTCGCCCGGCGACGCCACCTTGGCCTGCTCCATCGCCTTCTGCACCCGGTCGATGGTGCGCGGATGGGTGCTCATCATGTGGTATTCGTCGACGCTGTTCTCCGGCCGCCCGGCCATCCGCGCCTCGAGGCGCGAGTGGTTGCGCAGCGTGTCCAAGAAATTCACCATCGCCTTGGGATCGTAGCCGACCCGCGTCATGTACCGCACGCCCAGGAGATCGGCCTCGAATTCGTTCTCGCGCGAGTAGCTTTGCAGATAGGCCGCCGCGCCATATTGGGCCATCTCGACCACGTTGGAGCCCAGGGCGCCGGCACCCAGGATCGCCAGCCCGATGCTGGCCACGCCCAAGCCGATGTTGGCGGCCATCGCCTTCGAGTAGCGCTGGGCGGAATGGCGGGCGTTGATGTGACCCAATTCATGGCCCAGCACCCCGGCCAGTTCCGCCTCGTCGGAAACCAGCGCGATCAGGCCCCGGCTGATGCAGACTGGACCGCCTGGAAGAGCGAAGGCGTTGACGATCTCGGAATTCAAGACCGTGAAGGTGTAAGGCAGATTGGGCTTCTCGGTGCGCTGGGCCAGGCTCTGGCCGATCGAATTGACGTAGGAGGCGATCCGTTGGTCACGATACTCGCCGCCGAATTCGGCCACCAGCTTGGGCAGTTCGGTGCGGCCGATCTTCAGCTCCTCCTCCTCGCTCATGAAGGCGGTGAAGCTGCTTTGGCCGGTTGACGGATTGACGGCGCAGCCGGAAAGTCCGGCCAGGGCCGTACCGGCCAACAATCCGGCGGTGAAATGGCGGCGGCTGAGCATCGGGACCTCGCGAATCTATGCCAACACGTTGGATTCATAGCCCTAACCCATCCTTCTTGCAAACTTAAGGAATTATCACCAGATTACTGGACAAGGTGGGAAACCGCGGGTAGAAATACCCCTAAGTTTGTAAGGATTCTTATGCGTCCCTTTGAAGTACTGCTTGTCGAGGACAACGAGGCCGACGCCCGGCTGGTGGCGGAAGCTTTCAAGGATGCCGACGTGCCGAGCGCCCTCACCCGGGTCGAGGACGGCGTGCATGCCATGGACTATCTGCTGGCGCGCGACGGCTATACCAACCGCAAATTTCCCGATCTGGTGCTCCTCGATCTCAACATGCCGCGCAAGGATGGGCGTCAGGTGCTGGCCGAGATCCGCAAGGAGCCCAACCTGGCGAAATTGCCGGTGATCGCGCTGACCACCTCGGAGGCGCGGCGCGATGTCGATGCCTGCTACGAGCTGGGCGCCAACGCCTACATCGTCAAGCCCAACGATCTCGACACCTTCCTCGATGCCGTGCGGGCGCTGCGCCAGTTCTGGCTGGAAGTCGCCACCTTGCCCCGTCACCTTCTGCCCCAGGCCGGTTGACATTTCGCGGCCTCGGGGGCAAGCATGGCCCCCTTGTTTTCCGTTCTAACCGAACCCAGGGGAGCGCATGAGCTTCACGATCGTCGAGCCGGCCCGATTCCGCTTGAACCGCAGCCAGTTGTTCGTGCCCGGCATCCGGCCTGAACTGCTGCCCAAGGCCGCCAAGGGGGCCGCCGACATCATCAACATCGACCTTGAGGATTCAGTGCCGGTGGCCGAGAAGCCGAAGGCGCGCGCCAACGTGGTCAAGGCGCTTTCCGAAGTCGATTTCGGCGACAAGACGGTGTCGGTGCGGATCAACGCCTGCGACACCCATTTCATGTATCGCGATCTGGTCGATCTGATCGAGGGCGGCGGCGAGCGGCTCGACCTGGTTATGCTGCCCAAGATCGGCACCCCGGCCGACATCTACGCCGTCGACATGCTGGTCACCCAGATCGAAGCCGCGGTGGGGCGCAAGAAGAAGCTGGGCTTCGAGATCATCATCGAATCGGCCTTGGGCATGGCCAATGTCGAGGCGATCGCGGCCGCTTCGCCCAGGAACGAATCCCTTCATTTCGGGCCGGCCGACTACGCCGCCTCGATCAAGGCGCGCACGGTGGGCATCGGCGGCTTCAACGCCGATTACGCCATGCTGGCCGACGCCCAGCCCGACGGCAGCCGCCCGCTCCATTTCGGCGATCCCTGGCATTTTGCGCTGTCCAAGATCGCGGTGGCGGCCCGCGCCCGCGGCCTGCGCGCCGTCGACGGCCCCTACGGCAATTTCTCGGACCCCGAAGGCTTCAAGGCCCAGGCGCGGCGTTCGGTGTCGCTGGGCTATGAAGGCAAATGGGCGATCCATCCCAGCCAGGTGGCGCTCGCCAACGAAATGTTCAGCCCCACCGAGGCCGAAGTGGGCCAAGCCAAGCGCATCCTGGACGCCATGGAGCAGGCCCGCAAGGACGGGCTGGGCGCGGTGACGCTGGACGGCAAGCTGATCGATCTGGCCTCGATCCGCCAGGCCCAGGTGATGGTGCAGGCCAGCGCGATCATCGCCGGGCGCGGGGCCTAGGGAAGGAATCGGGGACATGAACTTCCTCGACTTCGAGAAGCCGATCGCCGAACTCGAAGGCAAGATCGAGGAATTGCGCCATCTCGCCAATGGCGGCGATCTCAACATCGCCGAGGAAGTGGCCAAGCTGCAAGGCAAGGTCGACAAGCTGATGCGCGCCACCTACGGCAAACTGACGCCCTGGCAGAAGACCCAAGTGGCCCGCCATCCCGACCGGCCGCACGGCCTCGACTACATCGACGGGCTGATCGACGAATTCATGCCCCTGGCCGGCGACCGCGCCTTCGCCGACGACAAGGCGATCATCGGCGGGTTGGGCCGCTTTCGCGGCCGTTCGGTGGTGGCGATCGCCCAGGAAAAGGGCCGCGACACCGACAGCCGCATCCGCCACAATTTCGGCATGGCCAAGCCCGAGGGCTACCGCAAGGCGCAAAGGCTGATGAGCCTGGCCGACCGTTTCGGCCTGCCGCTGCTCACCTTCATCGACACCGCCGGCGCCTATCCCGGCATCGACGCCGAGGCGCGCGGCCAGGCGGAAGCCATCGCCCGCGCGATCGAGGCCGGGCTCGACCTCCGGGTGCCCTTTGTCGCCACGGTGATCGGCGAGGGCGGCTCGGGCGGCGCCATCGCGCTGGCCACCGGCAACGCCGTGCTCATGCTCGAGCACGCCATCTATTCGGTGATCTCGCCCGAGGGCTGCGCCTCGATCCTCTGGCGCTCGGGCGACCAGGCCAAGGAGGCGGCCGAGGCCCTGAAGCTCACCGCCCAGGATCTGCACAGGCTGGGGGTGATCGACGCCATCGTCCCCGAACCGCTGGGCGGCGCCCATCGCGGCCCGGCCCAGACCATCGGCGCGGTCGGCGACGCCATCGCGCGCGCGCTGGACGGGCTGGAGGGCGTGGAAGGCGGCCTGTTGCGCGCCAAGCGGCGCGAAAAATTCCTCGAAATGGGCCGCGCCGCCGGGGCGTGAGGCCCCTTCTCCCCTGTGACCATCGTCACAATCCTTCTGTGCGTTTGGTCACAGAAATGCCATCGAATCGTCCCTAATCTTGTCACGATCGCGCCCTAGAAGGGGGAGGCGATGAGGCGAGAAAGGGGAAACGTCATGGCCTATATCGAACGGATCGTCATGCGGGTCTGGTGCGTGCTGTCGGGTGCGCCGGGCTGCCGTTATTAAATTCGCGCGCGGCCGCCCCGCCAACCCCGTGCGCGTTAGCGCCGCCAGCGCTGGGCGGCCTGGTCGTCGGTCTCCTTGGCCTCGACCCAGCGGGCGCCGGTCTCGCTTTCCTCGTATTTCCAGAAGGGCGCCTTGGTCTTCAGCCAGTCGATCAGGAAGTGGCAGCTTTCCAACGCCGCCTGACGGTGCGAGGCCGCCGTCATCACCAAGACGATGCGGTCGCCGGGCACCAGCCTTCCATAACGGTGAATGACCCGGCAGGCGTCGAGCGCCCAGCGGGCGCGGGCCTCGGCGGCGATGGCGTCGATCTGGCGCTCGGTCATGCCCGGATAATGCTCGAGCGTCATCGCCGCCACCTGGCCCGATTCGGCGCGCACCTGGCCCACGAACAGGGCCACCCCGCCCACATCGGTGCGCCCCGCCACGAAGCGGGCGTATTCCAGGCCAACGTCGAAATCCTCGCGCTGGACCGAGACGCTCATCCCACCCCTCCGGTCACCGGCGGAAAGAAGGCGATCTCGTCGCCGGCCCGGATCGGCGTGTCGGGCTGGGCGTAGTCCTGATTGACGGCGGCGCGCACCAGCCCCCGGTTGGCGAAGGCCTCGGCGAAGCCGCCGCCGCGCCCGGCCAGCCAATCGATCAACTGGCCGACATTCGTCACGCCCGCGGGCAGTTGGGGCACATCCTCCTCGCCCAGGCCGGTCTTGGTCTTGAGCCAGGCGAAATAGAGAATCTTCATCGCATCACCTCGGCGAAGGGGAGCACGCTTACCCAATCCCCTTCCCTTATCTGGGTATCGCCCTCGGCCATGTCGAGAAGGGCGTTCGAGGCCACCATCGAACTCAGGATGCCCGAGCCGTCGGCGGCGAAGCGGTGCGCCACCAGATCGCCCCCCTCCTCGGCCAGGCGGATGCGTTGGAATTCGCGCCGACCGGGCTTTTTGGAAAAGGCGAAGGCCGCCTTGGCGCGGTAGCGCAGCGGCGTGATGTCGGGGCAACCCGAGAGCAGCAGCAGAAGCGGGCGGGCGATGAGGGCAAAGGTCACCATTGCCGCCACCGGATTGCCGGGCAGGCCGATGAAGGGCGTTGCCCCCACCTGCCCCAGCGCCACCGGCCGGCCCGGCTTGATCGCCAGCCGCCAGAAATGCAGACGCCCCAACGCCTGGACGGCGGCCTTGACGTGATCCTCCTCGCCCAGCGAAACGCCGCCCGAGGTGACGAGCAGATCGTGATCGGCCGCCGCTTGGGCCAGGGCGTTTTGGATGGCGTCGAGACGATCGGGCAGGATGCCGAGATCGGTGACCCGGCATCCCAGGCCGAGATCGGCCAATTGCGCCATCAGGGCATGGCGGTTGGCGTCGTAGATGCAGCCGGGATCGAGCGGCCGGCCGGCCTCGCGGATTTCGTCGCCGGTCGAGAACACCGCCACCCGAAGCGCCCGGCGCACCGCCAGACGGTCATGGCCGACCGAGGCCGCCAGCGCCAGATCGGCCGGCTTCAAGCGCCGCCCCGCCGGCAAGGCCTGCCGGCCGGCCTCGATATCCTCGCCGGCCTTTCGCCGGTTGTCGCCCGGGGCCAAATCGGGCGGCAGGCGCACGCTTTCGCCCTCGACTGTGCAATCCTCTTGCATGGCGACCGCGTCGGCCCCCTCGGGCATCGGGGCGCCGGTGAAGATGCGGATGGCCTCGCCGGCCCGGATCGCCCGACCCAGCGGATGGCCGGCCGCCACCCGTCCGCCGATCGGCAACACCTTCCCGCCCTTGATATCCGCCGTCCGCACCGCATAGCCATCGACGGCGGAATTGTCGTGCGGCGGCACCGACATCCGGGCCAACAGCGGCTGGGCCAGCACCCGCCCCAAAGCCGCCGGCAAGGCCAGCGTTTCGAGGCCGTCGACCGGACGGATGCGCGCGGCCAGAATCGCCATCGCCTCGTCGATTGGCATCAGGCGATCGGCGGCCTGGAAGGGATCGGCGGTCACGGCGTCATCCTTTGGGCCTTGGCCCAGACCAGATCGGCCAGCGCCCGTCGGTCGGCGTCGGGGCGCACCCGCGCCACCAGCTTGGCGTCGCCCGGCCCGTCCTCTCCCTCGCCCACCCGGATTTGCGGATGGGTGTGGGCGGCAAAGCCCTCGACCAGCACCAGATCGGCCGGCGCCAGCCGGCGCGCCAGGCGCTGGGGATCGCTCGGCTCGCCCGGTTGATTCTCGTGCGCCAACGCCTCCAGATGGTCGGAAATCAGGCGGACCTCGCGGGCGCCGGCCTTGCGGTGCTCGTGGGAATCCTTGCCGGGCGTGTCGGGATCGAAGCCGGCGGGCGCCTCATGGAGCGTGGCGACCGCCAGCCCGCGCCCGGCGAATTCGGCGACCAGATCGAGCAGAATCCCCCGCACCGCCGCCGGGTCCGCCCCGGATAGGCCGAACAGCCGCATGGCTCAGCCCTTGCCGCGTCGGATATGGCCGAAGCCGGCCCGCCAGTAATCCCAACCGGTGATCAGGGTAAGCAGCGCCGCCGCCCACAGCCCGGTCTCGCCAATCAGGCGCACCGGCCAAGTGGGCGGCCCGGAATCGCCGACGATCAGGAAGCCGATGGCGATCATCTGGATCGCCGTCTTCCACTTGGCCAAGCGGCTCACCGGCATGCCGACCCGAACCTCGGCCAAATATTCCCGAAGGCCCGAGACCAGGATCTCGCGGCAGAGTATGACCACGGCGGCCACGATGGTGGGCAGGCTCATGCGGTCGAAGGCGGCCAGCATGAGAAGCACCGAGGCGACCAGAAGCTTGTCGGCGATCGGATCGAGGAAACGGCCGAAGCTGGAAATCTGGTTGCGCCGGCGGGCGACATAGCCATCGAGAATGTCGGTGAAGCCGGCGATCGAGAACACCACGCAGGCCGTCCAGCGCCAGGCATCGCCATCGATGTAGAACAGCCCGACCACCAGCGGAATGGCCAGGATGCGCGACAGCGTAAGCAGGTTGGGTAGGCTGGTGACCATGTCGGGCTTTCCGATGCGAGAGCGGATTTTAGCCTTCCGGGTGGAAGTGGTCATAGATTTTTTTCGCCAACGCCCGGCTGACGCCGGTCACCGTCTGGAGTTCGTCCAAACCGGCCTCGGCCACCGCCCCGCCCGAGCCGAAACGGTGCAAAAGGGCTTTCTTGCGGCCGGCGCCGATGCCCTCGATCTCGTCCAGGCCTGACGTCAGAAGGGCGTTGCTGCGCCTGACCCGATGGCTGCCGATGGCGAAACGGTGCGCCTCGTCGCGCAGCCTTTGCAGGAAATAAAGCGCCGGGTCGCGCGCCGGCAGGGCAAAGGGCTCGCGGCCGGCCAGGACGAAGGTTTCCTTGCCGGCGTTGCGATCGGGTCCCTTGGCGATGGCGACCAGCGTCACCTCGGCCACCCCCAACTCGTTCAGCGCGCCCTGGGCGGCGGCCAGATGGCCCTTGCCGCCATCGATCAGCACCAGATCGGGCCAATGGCCCTTGTCGCGTTCGGGGTCTTCCTTTTGCAGGCGCAGGAAGCGGCGGGTCAGCACCTCGCGCATCATGGCGTAATCGTCGCCCGGTGCGATGTCGGTGGTGCGGATGTTGAACTTGCGGTAATCGGATTTGCGCAGGCCCTCGGGGCCGGCGACGATCATCGCCCCGACCGCGCTGGCGCCCATGACATGGCTGTTGTCATAGACCTCGATCCGCTCGGGCACGGTTTCCAGACCGAACAGTTCGCCCAACTTGTCCAACAGGTCGCGCTGCTGGGCGTTCTCGGCCAGACGCCGCGCCAAGGCCTCGCGGCCGTTGACGAGCGCATGCTCGATGACGGCGCGGCGCGGTCCGCGCTTGGGAATTGCCAGCGCGACCTTGTGCCCGGCCCGAAGCGATAGCGCCTTTTCGATCAGCGACGCTTCGGCGATCTCGTGCGACAAGAGGATCAGGCCCGGCGGCGGCTTGGTGGCGTAGAACTGGCCCAGGAAGGCCGACAGCACCACCGGCGCCTCCTCGCCCTCGGCCTGGGCGGGAAAATAAGCGCGGTTGCCGAAATTCTGGCCGGCGCGGAAAAAGAAGACCTGAACGCAGGCCCGTCCGCTTGCCTGATGGATGGCGATCACGTCGGCGTCGGGCAGACCGGGCAGGCTGATGTCCTGGCGGGCCTGGATGCGCGCCAAGGCCCGGATGCGGTCGCGGTAGAAGGCGGCCTTTTCGTAATCCTGCACCTGGGCGGCCTCGTCCATGCGCGCCGCCAGGGCCTTGCTCACATCCTGGCTCTTGCCGGTGAGAAAGGCGCGCGCCTCTTCGACCAGGGCGCGATAGGCTTCGGGCGCAATCTTACCCGCGCAGGGGCCCGAGCAGCGCTTGATCTGAAACAAAAGACAAGGACGGGTGCGCGACGCGAACACCGCGTCGGAACAGGTTCGCAAAAGAAAGGCGCGGATGAGAACATCGAGCGTCTGGTTGACCGCCAGGGCCGAGGCGAAGGGACCGAAATAGGTGTTCTTGGAATCGCGGGCGCCGCGATGCTTGACCAGACGCGGCCAAGCGTGATCGTCGGTGATGCGGATATAGGGAAAGGATTTGTCGTCTTTGAGAAGAATGTTGAAATGCGGGCGAAGCTCCTTGACCAGATTGCTTTCCAGCAACAGCGCCTCGGCTTCGGTGCGGGTCACCACCACCTCGATGGCGGCGATGCGGGCGATCATCCGTTGCAGACGAACCGGGAAACGGTCGGGCTTGGCGTAGGCGGCGACGCGCTTGCGCAGGCTTTTGGCCTTGCCCACATAGAGAACGGCACCCTTGCCGTCGAGCATGCGGTAGACCCCCGCCCCTTGCGGAAGGGTGGGCAGTGCCGCTTCGACGATCGCCGGTCCGCTTTCGGACATCCGCTTTTCCTAACCCAATTGGGCCATCGCCCTTTCAAATTCCGTCCCGATTCGAGCTATCCACGAAAGCTGTGGAAAACTCTGTTGGCAAGTGCTGGTTTTTTTGCCCGGAAACCCGAAATCCGAGCCTTTGGATCGATTTGGTCGGCCTTGCCCAAGAAATGGGCACATAAAATAATATATTGATTTTATTGGATTTGGATGTTTGCAAGCGCAAACAAATCGTCACAAACGGTAAAAATGGCCCGAGATGCCGATGGACGCTACGTAAACCTCCGTGCCGTGTGAACAAGTCGGGCGCCGGTGGAAAGAGAAAACCCTTTATTTCCGGGCATTTTCCCGCTCGATTTCGACGCCGACGCTGGTGGCGTCGGCAAGGATGTCGAGCTTCTCGACCCGCACCCGCACGGTGCGCACACGGTCATCCTCAAGGCACATGGCGGCGATGCGCTCGGCCAGCGTCTCCACCAGGTTGATATGCCCGGCCCCCACAATCGCGCGCACGCCCTCGACGATCTGCTCATAACAGACGACGTGGGCAAGATCGTCGTGCAGATCGCCTTCGGCGACCGCGAGGTCGAGATTGATGCGCACCCGTTGCGGCCGATCCTGTTCGTGGCGATGAACGCCGATGCGGCCGTCCAGCACCAGGTCGCGCACGAAGACATGGCGGATGAATTGCCTGGCGTCGGCGATGCGAAGCGGATGGACGGTGGCTTTCTTGGTCATCGTTATTCCTCGGGGTTCGCGGGGGCCGCCGGCTGCGCCCAACCCAGATGCTGGCCGCCATCGAGCGCGATCATCTGCCCGGTCATCGCCGGCGCCGAAAGAATATAGCGCACCGCCTGGCAGATTTCCTCGGGGCTGGTGCCGCGACGAAGCGGCATGGCGGCGCATTGGCGGTCGAACTGGGCCTGGCTCTGGCGCGGGCTGGGCAAAGTCGGACCCGGCCCGACCGCGTTCACCCGCACCCGGGGCGCCAGGGCCAGGGCCAAGGTCTGGGTCAACGTCCACAGCCCGGCCTTGCTTAGGGTATAGCTGGTGAAATAGGGCGTCAGATTCCAGACCCGCTGGTCGATGATGTTGACGACGTTGCCGGTGAGGCCCTGGGGAAGCTGGGCGGCGAAGGCTTGGGCCAACACGAAAGGCGCCCGCAAATTGATCTCCATGTGGAGATCCCAGGATTGGCGGGTGGCGGTCTCGACCGAATCGAGTTCGAACACCGAGGCGTTGTTGATCAGACAGCCCAACGACCCCAGGGCGGCCACGGCGCGCGGCACCAGGCTGGCCACTTCGGCTTCTTTGGCCAGATCGGCGCCCAGCGCCGCCGCCCGACCGCCCAGGCCCACGATCTCGGCCACCACGGCTTGGGCCGGCGCCTGGGAGCGGTGATAGTGAACGGCCACCGCAAAGCCCTGGCGCGCCAGATCGAGCGCCAGGGCGCGGCCGATGCGCAATCCGGCGCCGGTCACCAGCGCGGTCAAGGGGGGCGGGGCTAGGGTCATCGGCGTTCGTCGATCTCCTCGGCGGTGAGGGTGCCATGATACCCCTCAAGGGCGCCGCCGCAATGCGGACAGACGGCGACCGCCAATCCGGACTTCGCCACCCGATGCAGGATGGCGGCGGCCTCCTCCTCGCTCATGCCCAGGGTCTCGCGCATTTCGTCCAGTTCATGGCGTTCGGCGCGGCTGATGCGGCCATCGACCATCGCTTCCGCCACCCGCTCGCGGTATTCCTCGCGCCGCTGGCGGAGCTGCTCGGCGAAGCCGGTGGCGAGAATGCCCGAGGGCAGCGCCACCATGCCGACGCCGGCAATCGCCACCAAGCCGGCGAACAGGCGGCCCAAGGGCGTGATCGGCGTGACGTCGCCATAGCCTAGGGTGGTGAGCGTCACCACCGCCCACCACATGGCGGCCGGAATGTCGGGGAAAGCGTTGGGCTGCGCCGGATGCTCGAAGAGATACATGACGCTGGCGCAAAACACGATCAGGATCGCCAGGATGAACAGAATGGCGCCGACCGCCTTGACCTCCTGCTTCAAGACGGCGATCAGCATCGTCATCGCCGAGGAATAGCGGGTGAGCTTGAACACCCGGAGCAGACGCAGCACCCGCATGGCGCGCAGATCGATCTCGACGAAAATGCCGAGGAAGAAGGGCAGCACCGCCAACAGGTCGATGATCGCCAAGGGCGTCGCCATGAAGCGCAGCCGGCCCCAGAGCGGATGATGGAAGCGCCGATCCTCGTGCTCGACCGCCGTCCAGACCCTGAGCGCATATTCGACCGAGAACACCGCCACCGAGAACAGGTCGAAATAATGGAAGACCGGGCCGTGGGCGATCTGCAGCGTCGCCACCGATTCCAGGATCACCGAGATGATGTTGAGGATGATCAGGCCGATCAGCGCGTAATCGACCAGCTTGACCCAGGGGTCCTGATGGCCTTCGCCGCCCAGCATGTGATGGACGCGACGGCGCAGTTTCGGCCGACGCCGACCCTTGCGGAGGGCCTCGTGCGGGTTGTGGGCATGTGCTGGCGGCGTCATCGTGGCGGCTTCCCTGTTGGGCCGACCATAACCGAAGCCCAGTCCCCGGGAAAGAACCCATTCGGCCCGATTTGACAAGGATTTAGCGTTCCATCAACTCGGGCTCGAGAAGGATATGCGCCATCAGCCGATCGACCGGGGTGAAATCGTCGGTGAGGATCGGTGTGTCGGGATCGGGCGCCAATTCGGCCTCGGGCAAGCGCCGCCAGACGCGGGGGATGCCGCGCGCCGCCGCCACCCGATCGACCGGGCTTGGCCGATCCGACGCCACCACCAGATAGGTCACCCGGTTGCCCTCGTCGTATTCCTCCTCGTCGAGCCAGGCCTCGACGGCGGCGAAGTCGAGACGCAAGGTCGCCAGCAGCGCTTTGAGGAAGCGGGGTTGGCGGCGGCTTTCGATGACGTTGATGGCGTAGAAGCCGCCGGGTACCAGACGCGCCGCGATCGCCTGGTGGAATTCGCGGGTGGTGAGATGAGGGGGGATGCCGATGTCGTGGAAGGCGTCGCCGAACACCACCTGAAAGCGCGGCCGGGCGGGAAGCGCCTGCAAGGCCACCCGGGCGTCGCGGTGGTCGATGACGAGGCCGGGCCTTGGGTCGAGCCACAGATGCGCCTGGGCGATGCGCGTCACTGCGGGATCGATCTCGGCCACCACCAGATCGGGGTTGGGATCGTCGGCCAGCCAGGCGCGCGGCAAGGTGTAGGCGCCGCCGCCGATGAAGAAGGCCGACCGGCCCTGGGCGCCGAAGCGGCGCTTCGCCATCTCGTCGGCCAGATGCAGATAGGGGCTGTAGAGCAGCGCCGGGCGTTCGCGGTCGTTGATGCCGTGGCCCAGATGATCGAGCACCAGCACCCGGCTTTCCCGCCCGCTCTCGGGTGAGAAATCCTGGACCCGGATGCAGTAGTAATCGCTCTCGGCCAGGCATGGGGCGCCAAGCGCTCCCGTTTTTTGCCCCCAGCCCAACAGCCCCGCCCCCGCCGCCAGCAGCGCCAGGGCGACGCCGCCGCGCCGCCCGGCAAAGAGAAGCGCCAAGAGCCCGTAGACCGCGGCCACCGCGATCACGGTCGCCGTCGAGCCCAGCCAGGAGAGGAAGAGAAGACCCGCCGCCAGCGTGCCCAGGATGCTGCCCAAGGCGCCCAGGGCGTACATGCGCCCGATCGCCGGACCGGGTGCCTGGGGCGACAGCCCCACCGCCAACCGGGTGAGGATGGGCGAGACGATGCCGGCGAACAGGCTGGGCAGCAAAAACAGCGCCCCGGCCAGAACGAGGATGGCGAGCACCGGCGGCGCGCCCGAGGCCAAGAGCGGGGCGGCGATCAGGCGCAGCAGCGGCAGGCACAAGAGACAGGCCAAGGCCGCCAGGGCGAAGGCCCAGCCGACGCGCAGCCGGGCCTGGGCGTCGTCGATCGCCGGGCCCGCCAGCCGCCCGCCCAGCCAGTGGCCGATCGACAGGCCGGCCAGCACGGTGGCGATGATCGCCGTCCAACTGTAGAGCGACATGCCGACATAGGGAGCGAGAAGCCGGCCGGCGACGATCTCCAGCACCAGGGCCCCGGCCGAGCCCAGGAACAAAGCCGCCCCGTAGCCGATCGCCGGCCAATTCCGCTTCCCCATCGATCGTCCGCCACGTTTCCCCGGATGGTCGCTTATGCTAGCATGAGCCCGCCATCGGCACGGGAGGATTTCGATGATGCGCGCGATCATGGGCCTGGCGCTGGCGTTGCTCCTCGCCCTTCCGGCGCAAGCCGGCGAAACCAAGCTGGCGGAACCGAAACCCGACTGGAACAAGCCGCGCCGGATCGTCTTGCAGATGAGCCAGGCCGAGCGGGCCGACGCCATTCTCACCAACGCGGTCAACCTGCAAAAATTCTACGGCCAGGACAATGTCAAGATCGCCCTGGTGGCCTATGGCAACGGTGTGCGCGCGCTCTTGAAGGACGAGAGCAAGGTGGCGGCGCGCATCCAAAGCCTTAAGCAATACGAGGTCGAGTTCGTCGCCTGCGGCAACACGCTGGAGACCATCGGCAAGAAGGAAGCCGACCTTCTGCCCGGCGTCACCAGCACCTCGACCGGCCTGGCCGAAATCACCGAACGCGCGCTGTCCGGCTGGACGGTGCTTGTGCCCTAGGGAGGCTCTCATGCGTCGCACGCCGATCGCCCTGACTTTCGTCTTCGCCCTGCTGCTCGGGCCCACCCTGGCCCCGGCGGCCGAGCCCAAGGTCAATGACGACGGGCTCTACACCCAGGATTGGTTTAAGGCCACCAGCTTCCTTATCCTCAAGGAAGATCTGGCGGAAGCGACCGCCAAGGGCCGGCGGCTGGCGATCTTGTGGGAGCAGAAGGGCTGCCCCTATTGCAAGGAGATGCACGCCATCAGCCTGGCCGACCCCAAGACCAGCGCCTACATCCGCGAGCGCTTCGACATTCTGCAGCTCAATCTGTGGGGCGACCGCGAGGTCGAGGATTTCGACGGCCAAAAGCTTTCCGAAAAGGAACTGGCCCGCAAATACCGCATCAACTTCACCCCCACGGTGCAGTTCTTCCCGGAAAGCCCGGCCGAGCTGGCGGGCAAGAAGGGCGAGGCGGCCGAGGTAGCCCGCCTGCCCGGATTCTTCCGGCCATTCCACTTCCTCGGCATGTTCGAATATGTGCAGGAGAAGCGCTACGCCAAGGGCCAGGACTTCCAGCGCTACATCATGGAACGAGCCGAGGCGGCAAGGGCCAGGGGCGAGCGGATTCAGTAGCGATCCGCGCCCGCTTGGCGCCGCTTTGCGCCCGGTTGCGACCGCCTTGATGCCGGTCTTGGCCCGCTTGGCGCCGCTTTGAACAGATTAAGCCGTTGATATTACACGATTCACCACGGTTTTCGGCGCATTTTTTTAGCATTTTTCTACATAGCGCCATGAAAATATTATGAATTTTCGTCACTCCGAGACTCGTTCACAACACCAGACGCCGCCAACCAGATAACGCCTTATAAAGACAAGCCGAAATGAACGATTTTGACCCTGTCTTACAGCCGCCGCCAACCCTTGGGGCCGGGGCATAGTTCTGTATTTGTATTCTATTACCAGAAATTTGTCAAGTCTTTTTTCCAGCGATCTCGCCCAGATACGGAACAAAACATGGGCCTGGCTTGGGGTGCCGGCCGCCTTGCCGGGCTGGCCGGGATGCGAAGGCCTGGCGGGCGGGCAATTGGGACGAGGCCTTGGGGCCAAACAGCCTACCCCACCAGGACGCTTGTCGGCCGATGTATTTGTGGATACAATAACCCATGCTCACCTGGGACGAATCCAAACGCGCTCAAACGCTGGCCGAGCGTGGATTGGATTTCGCCGATGCGGAAGAGTTGTTCGCCGGTCGCCATTTCACCAGCCCCGACGAGCGAAGGAATTACGGGAGAGCCCCGATTTGTTTCCGCTGGCCGGATCAAGGGAAGCTTCATCGTCCTGGTCTGGACGCCGAGGGGAAAGAGCCGACGCATTATCTCGATGAGGTATGGACATGAATGGGAAGAGGCCCGCTACCGCGAACACCTGGACGGACCCCGATGACGCACCGGAGCTGACCGAAGCCTGGTTCGTCAAGGCCGATCTCTACCAGGGCGCCAAGCGGCTTCGCAAGGGCGGGCGGCCGAAATCGCCGGCGCCCAAGCAGGCGATCAACATTCGCTTGAGCCCCGAAGTGCTCGCCTATTTCCGCGCCACCGGCAAGGGCTGGCAATCGCGCGTCAACGCCATCTTGCAGAAATACATGCAGGCCCATCGCGGCGGATAGGCTTGGTCTTATTCCACCGGCAAGAACATCCGCCGCTCCGCGCCTTGGAGCGGCACGAGGCCATAGGCCGACCAGAAGGCGCGCACCGCATCGTCGATCGGATCGACCACCAGTGCCGCCATCGCCACATGTTCCGCCGCCCGCTTGGTGCGCAGCAACGCGTCGGCGATCAGGATGCCGCCCAGGCCTCGTCCGGCCACCGTGCGATCGACCGCCAAGCGGCCGATCAAGGCGGCCGGGATCGGATGGCGGGGCAAGCGGCGGGCCTGGTCGGGCGGCAGGTGGGCGGGCATGACCGCCACCGCGCTTAGGCTGTAGAAGCCCAAGATGCGCCGGGGTTGCCCGATGGCCGTTGCCACGAACACCCGCGCCATGCCGCGCCGCCCGTCCTGCCCGGCCTGTTGGGCAAGGTAGCGGTCGAGCGCCGCATGGCCGGAATCGAAGTCCCCGCGATCATGGCTTGGCCCCAGCGGCTCGATCCGGATCGAATCCGGGGCGAAGCTCACCGACGCACGACCCGCGCATGCTGGGCCAAGGCCTTCTTGAGGCGGGCGGCCGGCTTCGGGGGATTGAGAAGCAACGCCTGAAAACGCCGCCATTCGGGGCCGGAAAGCTCGATGACCTCGTGGGCGCGCACCACCGATTCCGCCCGCTTCAGCGCGCTTTCGACCACGAAATCGGTCACCGTCTTATCGGTGAAGGCGGCGGCCCGCTCGAGCGTGCTTTTCGATTGAGAGCTGACGCGCAGATTGATCCGTTCCGGGCGCTGGGCGGTTCTGGGCATGGCGGGCCTCCAATTCCAAGCCGGAAGTGTACGCCTTGAAGACGTACGCTTCAAGCGCCCCCCTACCCCACCTTGCCAAGCGCGGGGATGGTTTCCAAAAGCCAGTTCGACATGGCGTTCATCTTGCCCAACACGATCAACAGGCCGGTGGCAACCAGAAGCCCGCCCATGGCGATCTCGACCTTGCGGACATGGCGGCGGAAGCGGGCGAGAAATTTGAGGAAGGGCTGGGCGGCTAGGGCGGCGCCCAAAAAGGGCAGGCCCAGCCCGGCGGCGTAGGCGGCCAGCAGCGCCACGCCCTCACCGACGCTTTCCTTGCCCGCCGCCACCAGCAAGATCGCCGCCAACACCGGGCCCACGCAGGGCGTCCAACCGAAGGCGAAGGCAAAGCCGATCAGGAAGGCGCCCGCCAGCCCGGCCGGCCGCCTTTCCAGATGCAGCCGCTTTTCGAAATCGAGGAAGCCCAGCCGGAACAGGCCCATGTAATGCAGGCCCAAGAGGATGATGATGGCGCCGGCCAGGGGCGCCAGCCAAGTCATGTGGGCGAAGAGCAGCCGGTTGACCGCCGAGGCCCCCGCCCCCATGGCGATGAAGACAGAGGCAAAGCCGAGCACGAAGGCCAGCGCCGCCAGCACCAGGCGGCGCCCCGCCCCCTTGGCGATCCCTTCCTCGCCCGACAATTGGGCGAAGCTCATGCCGCCCAGGAAGCACAGATAGGCCGGCACCAAGGGCAGGATGCAGGGCGAGGCGAAGGAGAGGAACCCCGCCAGCACCGCGCCCGGATAGGAGATGTCGAAAGGGTCCATGGCCCCGCGTCAGGCGCCGACGATGGTGACGGAGCGGTTTTCCTCGAGCCGCACGGTCTTTTGCCGCTCGACATGGCGCGCCACCAGATCGTAGATCGGCGGCCCCTCGACCGCTTGGTTGACCGAGGCCCAGCCGGCCACCACATAGCGCTTGTCGGCCTCGATCGCCCGGCCGCTTTTGATCAGCCGAAGGTCGGACAGGCGCTGGCCGGCCGGCTTGGTGATGTCGATGGTGTAGGCCAGCCCGCCCGATCGCACCATGTCGCCGCCCTGCTGGTAATAGGGATCGGGATGGAAGAGGTTGTCGGCGACGTCTTCCAGAATCTCCTTGAGTTGGGCGCCGGTCATGTCGTTGCGATAAACGGCGGGATAGGTGATGGCGGTCTGGTTGTAGATGTCTTCCATGGTGATGTTGGCGCCGGCCAGGGCCGAGCCGCCCCAGCGGAAACCGGGCGACAGCGCGATCTCGGCGTCGCGTTCGGCCAGGATCGCCTGACAGATGAGATCGTCGAAGGTGCCGGCGAAATTGCCGCGCCGGTAGAGCAGCGTCTCGGTCTTGCCCACCACCTTGTCGAGCGCCGCCTGGTGGGGGGCGCGGATCTCGGCCACCAGCTTGGCCATCTCGGGATCGGGCGGCACCGCGTCGGCGAAGATGGGGATCAGGCGGTAGCGGAAATCGACCACCCGCTTGCCCTCGACCTTGAGATCGAGCCGGGAGAGGAACTTGCCGTGCGAGCCCGAGGCGATCAGCAGGGTGTTTTCCTCCTTGATCGCTTCCGGCACCGCGTCGTGGGTATGGCCGGTCAGGATGACGTCGATGCCCTTGACGCGCCTCGCCATCTTGCGATCGACGTCGAAACCGTTGTGGCTGGCGACGACAATGAGATCGGCGCCGTCGGCCCTGGCCTTGTCGACCCGCTTTTGCAAGACGTCGTCGCGGATGCCGAAGCTCCATTCGGGAATCATCCAGCGCGGATTGGCGATCGGCGTGTAGGGAAAGGCCTGGCCGATGAGCGCGATCTTGAGCCCGCCGCGCTCGAAGACGGCGGTGTGGTCGAACACCTCCTCTTCCCACTGGGTGTCCTTGACGTTGCCGCACAGGAACGGGAATTTGAGCTGGCCGATGAGTTCCTTGACGCGCGGGGCGCCATAGGTGAATTCCCAATGGGCGGTCATCGCCTCGACGCCCAGCGCGTTCATGGCGCGCACCATGTCGGCGCCCTGGGTTTTCAAGGAGGTGTAGGAGCCCTGCCAGGTGTCGCCGCAATCGATCAGGAGCGTGCGACCCGGCCGCTCGGCGCGGATGGCCTTGATCAAGGTCGCCATCCGGTCCAAGCCCCCCATCTTGCCGTATTGGCGGGCCAATTGGGCGAAGCCTTCCGAGGAAAAGGCGTAGGCTTCGGGACTGCCATATTTGAGGCCGAAGCGCTTGAGGAAGAGGCCGCCGGTCAGGTGCGGCACCAGCCCTTGCGATTCGCCCACCCCGATGTTGATCGAGGGCTCGCGGAAATAGAGCGGCATCAGTTGGGCGTGGATGTCGGTGAAATGGAGCAGCGTCACCTGACCCAGCGGCTCGAAGCGGGTGAGGTCGCCCAGCGACAATTTCTGCGCCGCCGCCTTGGCGGGCAAGAGCGCCGGGCCGACCAGGGCGGCCGCCGCCGCCGCCGCTTGCAGGAAATCGCGCCTTGAGATCATGCCCGGGCTATTTCCGCACCGACGGCGTTTCCACCGGCAGGCCGTTGCCGCGCCAGGCGACGTAGAGTTCGAGATTGACGTATTCGTCGGAGCCCATCGGGAAGGGCTCGGCGCGGATTTCCTCGTTGCAGCCGGCCATCCGCCGGTGCAGCGAGCCGAATTTCTGCCATTTCAGCCGGTAGGTTGGAAAGCCGTTCGACTGGCCCTGCGAGAGCAGTTCGGCACGGATGTAATTGCCCTCGTTGTCGACATGGCAATGCTTGCAGGCCAGATCGTTCAAGCCCCGGCGCTCGTAATAAAAGGCCTTGCCCTTCTCGAAGAAGGGCGCCGCCGGTCCGTCGATCGCCACATTGACCGGCAAGTCGCGCGACTGCATCTTGACGTAGCCGGTCATCGCCAGCAGCTCGGTCGATTCGTATTTCCACTCCGGGGCCTTCATCTGCTCGGTGCGGCAGATGTTGATGCGCTGCTCGAGATTGACCAGCTTGCCCTTGGGCGCAAAGTATTTGGGATAGGTGGCGCCGACGCCCTTCATCGATTTTTCGGCCTCACCGTGGCAGGAGGCGCAGGACTTGCCGGCCGTCCCCTCGGCCTTGCTCCATATCTCCTTGCCGCGATCGACCCAGAAGAAGGAGGGGTTGTTGAAATCGTCGTCCTGGATGGCGCGGGTCTCCGGCTCGGCGTAAGTGTAGCCGGTGCGCAGCTTGCCCACCACGTATTTGGCCATCTTGGGATCGGTCGGATGGCCCGAGGCCGGTTGCTCGTCGGTGCAGGCGGCGAGCCATGCCGCCGCCCCGATCAGTGTTGCCGTCAATACCGCCCGTTTCATTGTGCCTCCCCGATGTTGGCTGGTTGGGCTGGTCGGCGGAGAAAAAAGTGGCGCCTGTCAGCTCACCTTGATCTCGGCCTCGGCCTTGGTCACTTCGCCCTTGTCGTCGGTCCAGAAGAATTCGATCTTGCCGCTTTCGGTCGCGGTGATGAAAAAGGACAGATAGGGATTGGCAGAGATCGCCGGATGCCAATCCGAGGCGAACACTTCGGCGCCGTTATATTTGCAGACGAACTTGTTGATGATCTGGCGCGGGATCGCCTTGCCGGCGGCGTCCTTGCGCTGGCCCGATTCCATCTCGTGCTGGACCTGGGTCTTGATCTCGATGACCTCGCCCTTCTTGGCGGTGGCGGGAACCCGCACCTTCGCGCTGGCGGCCATGGTTGTCTCCTTCTCGCGTTCCGTTGCCGATCGCCCTCAGCCGCCGCAGCCGCCGATGGTGACCTTGATTTCCTGCTTGGCCATGAAGACCTGGCCATCGCTCATCACCGCGATGGCGCGGATGTCCTGGGTCTGGGCCAGGCGCATGCGCATCGAGATTTCCGCCTTGCCCGAGCGCGGCGTCAGAGTGAACGAGGCGACGCCGGGCGACGGATTGCCGTCGGCAAACACATGGATCGCCTTGACGTAGTCCTTTTCGGTCATCGGGCTGTCGACCACCACCGAGAAGGGCACCGTGTTGCCGTTCTCGGCGATCTGCGGCAGCTTGAGCGTGATCTTGCCGTCCTTGATCGGCGCGTTGCCGACCAGCTTCTTGACGGCGGCTTCGCTGTCGGCGGCCGCCGCCCGAGCGGGCCTGGCGCCCAGCGCCGCAAGCCCGGCCAGCGCCAGCGCGCCGGCGCCGCCCACCTTGATCAGGGTGCGCCGATCCATATCGCGTGCCAAATCGGTCATCGTCAAAGGCTCCTTCCCGTCATTTCAGCGTCTGCAGATAAGCGATGATGTCCTCGACCTCGTCGGCCGAAAGAATGGCCTTGCCCTGCCAGGACTTCATCACCCGATTGAGGCCGTCGATCTTGTAGTAGGACGGCATCATGGTGTCGGAGTTTATCACCTTGGGATTGACGATGCGCAGCCGCATCTCGGCTGCCGTCAGGCGCGCCCCCACCTCGTCCAGCTCGGGGCCGATTTTGCCGTGGAACATCTCCTCGGGAATCGGCGCTTGATGGCAGGACAAACAATTGCCCTTGGCCGGCGTGGCGAACAGCTTGCGCCCCTTCGCCGGATCGCCCGGCTTGCCGGTCAGCGATTGCGGGATGCCATCCTTGACGATGGTGTAGGCGACCAAATTCTGCTGCGCCTGGGCGGCCGTCGATCCGACGAGCCCCATGAAGACGGCGAGAATCAGGATGCGGGTCTTGCGCGACATATTCACACCTCCCCGTAAACGCGGCGGTTTCCGCCGTTCTATCGCATGCGAACAAGCCCACATGCTCTCGGTATCGAGGAACCGTAACAACCTGCCGGGTCGTGTGCAAGCGAGTCATGCGCGCGACAGCAGGGCCTTGAGGCCCCCGGTGACGCTGCCCTCTTCCAACGCCTTCAAGCCCCAAAGGCCGCCCACGACGATCGAAACCAGCGCGATCAACGAACCCAAGGCCAGGGTGGAGAGGCCGGTGATGCCCTGGCCGAAGGTGCAGCCCATGGCGAGCACGCCGCCCACCCCCATTAGGGTGGCGCCCACCAGATGGCGAAGCAGATCGTTGGCGTCGGTGAAGGATTCGAGATGGAAGCTGCCCTTGGCCTTGGCGGCCAGGAAGGCGCCCACGATCACGCCGCCCACGGCGGCGATGCCGAAATTGATCGAGGCCCCGGTGAAGGTCATCAGATATTGCAGGCTCTCGGCGGTGGGGGCGACGAAGGTGAAGGAGGCCACCGCCACCGGCTCGAAATCGTCGAACCCCAGGATGCCGGTGATCGCCCAGCCGGCCGGAATCAACAGCCCGATCAGCAACCCGCCCGCCAGATCGGCCGGCGAGCCGCGAAAGGCCGCGTCCTTGAAGCACCAGATCAGCACGCCGCCGGCCAGGATCACGGTGAGCAGGGCGCGCGCCGTGCCGATCGCCATCCCGCTCGCCTTGGCGATCATCTCGGGCATGCCCTGGCTGGCCAGCCCCATCTTGGCGAGGTTCAGCGTGGTGGCGTTCTCGATCTCCACCCGGCCTAGCGCAAACAGGCCGCGCAGCGTCATGTAGGCGGTGACGCCCATCACCAGCACCACCACCAAGGATTTCAGATTGCCGCCGCCCAACCGGACCAGCGTTTTGTTGCCGCAGCCGCCGGCCATGGTCATGCCGTAGCCGAACATCAGCCCGCCCAGAATGGCGCCCGCCCAGCCGAGATTGGGGGTGAGATAGATCGCCTTTCCCAGATCGAGCGTACCGGTCCCCACCAGAAGCTGGGTGCCCAGCATCGCCACCGCGATCGCCAGGAACCAGGCGCGCAGGCGGCGGCTGTCATTCATGAACACCCGATCGGACAACGCCCCCATGGTGCAGAAATTGGTGTGCTGGGCGATGGCGCCCAAGGCGATGCCGGCAGCAAAGGCGGCGCTGGCGACCTTGACGGTCACGGACAGATCGGCCACTTCCCCGTTCCTCTTCCCTTAGGCCGTGGTTTTTTTCCACGGCGCCATTGACATAATATATTCGACGCATCTAATTTATGTAAATCTGAACCACGCGTCAAGACCGTGCGTAAAGCCTCTGATGGTGGGGCGGTTCCATGCTAGGATTTGAACATCAAGGGGAGTGTTGAACATGGCCACCGTGCTCGATGTAAAGGGTTTGAACTGCCCGCTGCCGATCCTGCGCGCCAAGAAGGCGATCAAGGACGTGCCGATGGGCGAAACCTTGCAGGTCCTGGCCACCGACCCCGGCTCGGTCAAGGATTTCGACGCCTTCTGCCGCCAGACCGGCAACACGCTAGTGGAAACCAAGGAAGAGGGCGGCGTTTACAGTTTCCTGATCAAACGCGCCTCGTAATCCGGCATGCGACGCCTGGCGATCATTCTGGCGCTTCTGCCCTGTCTGGCGGCCCAGGCCGCTTGGGCCGACGAGTTGGTGATGTTCGAGCGGTCGGGCTGTTCCTGGTGCGAACGCTGGCACCGCGAGGTGGGCCAAGCCTACCCCAACAGTTCGGAAAGCGCCCAGGCGCCGCTTCGGGTGGTGAGCCTTGATCGCGCCCGACCGGGCGATCTCAAGAATCTGGGGCCGATCCGCTTCACCCCAACCTTCGTCGTCATAGCCTGCGGCCAGGAGAAGGGCCGCATCACCGGCTATCCCGGCGCCATGCATTTCTGGGGGCTTCTGGACAGCCTGCTCGAGCGCCCCGCCGCCTGCTGAAAATTTAAGGAGGAGAAGACGATGAAAACCACGGTCTGTTCGCTGGCGCTGGCCGGCACCCTGCTCGTCGCCCTGCCGGCCACGGCCGAGGACGGCACCTTCGCGCTCAAGCTGATGACCCCGGAAACCGCCTTGAAGGCCGCCCAGGCCGCCTTGAAAAGCTGCCGCGACCAAGGCTATCAGGTGGCGGTGGCGGTGGTCGATCGCATGGGGGTGGCGCAGGTGATGCTGCGCGACCGCTTCGCCGGCACCCACACGCCCAAGACCGCCATCGGCAAGGCCTTCACCGCGGTGAGCTTCCGCACCGACACCACCGAACTGGTGGAAACCACCCAGCCCGGCAAGCCCTCGAACGGCATCCGCAATCTGCCCAACGTCGTGGTGGTGGGCGGCGGGCTGAAGATCGAGGCGGCGGGCTCGATCATCGGCGGCATCGGCGTTTCGGGCGCGCCGGGCGGCGACAAGGACGATGTCTGCGCCAAGGCCGGCATCGCCGCCATCAAGGACCTGATCGACTTTTAACGCGACCCGCTCTTTCAACCCCGTCCAGCCTTTGCTAGGCTGGATGGGTATGTCGGAATCGTTCAGCCATTTACAGAATCTGGTCGAGTTGGCGCGCGAGACCTCGGACGAGCGCCGTCGCCAGCTCCTCCAAGAAGTCACCAACCTGTTCTTCGGGGCGGGCGATGCGTTGTCGGACGCCCAGCGCGGCCTGTTCGGCGACGTGATGACCAGGATCATGCCCGACGTCGAGGCCCAGGCCCGCAAGAGCCTGGCCGAACAACTGGCGAAGGTTCCCAACGCGCCGGTCGAGGTCATCCGCAGTCTTGCCAACGACCAAATCGACATCGCTAGGCCGGTGCTGACCGAAAGCCCGGTCCTGCAGGATGCCGATCTTCTTGCCATCATCGAGAGCAAAGGCCAGGAGCATCTGCTTTCGGTTTCCCAGCGCGCCTTGGTGAGCGAGGCGGTTTCCGATCGGCTGGTCGACAAGGGCGACGACGTCGTGGTGGAAAGCCTGATCAAGAACAAGGGCGCCGAACTGTCGCACCAGACCTTCGACAAGGTCGCCACCCGGGCCGAAACCAGCGAGCGGCTGCAAGCCCCCCTGGTCGAACGCGCCGACGCGCCGCCCGACGTGCTGCACCGGGTCTTCTGGGTGGTGCCGATCGAGCTTCGCAAGAAGATCCTCTCGACCACGTCCAAGCTGGACGCCAAGGACCTCGACCGCCTGCTGGCGGAAAGCGAAGCCCAGGCGGCGCGCGAATTGGCCGAACGCCTGGCGAAATCGGAGGACGAGGCCGAGCAATTCATCACCGGGAAGGAAGTGTTCGGCAAACTCAACCAGGCGCTGTTGATCGAGCTTCTGCGCCAGAACGATCTTCTTCATTTCGTCGCCGGTTTCGCCCGCCTGGCCAAGATGGACACCGCCACCGTGCGTTTCATCCTGGCCGACCGCAACGGCGAGGCCGCCGCCATCGCCTGCAAGGCGATCGGGCTGCATTGGGCGCATTTCTCCAATCTCATGCTGCTGGTGCGCCGGGGTAAGAATCTGGCCGAGGCCGAGCACAAGAAGCTGGTCGATCTCTACAACAAGCTGCCCGAGGAAACCGCCCAGCGCACGCTGCGCTTCTGGCGCCTGAGGCGCGACGGCGCCAAGAAGGCGGGGACCGGCGGGTAATCAGGCGGCGCGGGGCCGGATGGCGGCCAGGGCGGCGCCGATTTCGCGCCCGCGCTATGGGATGTCGCCGGACAACGCAACACCCCTTCCACTTAATTGAAACAAAGACATAAATTTGGCGTCCTTGACAACTGACCGCCGGTCAATTAAATACCCGACAAAATGACTGGCGGTCAGTTATGAAGCAGCGGGCGATCCAGCAAAGCGACAAGGACCAAAGGCGCCAGGACCTGCTCGACGCCGCCCTGGCGCTTTGGCAGGCCGACCCCAATCGGCTGCGCATCGAGGCGGTGGCGAAGGCGGCCGGCGTCGCCAAGGGCACCGTCTATCTCTATTTCCGCAGCAAGGAAGAAATCCTGCTGGCGATTCACGAACGCCATGTCGCGGCCTTCTTCGCCGCCCTGCGCGCCGGCGGCGAACAAGGTACGATCACCTTCGAAACCATGATGGATTTGGTCTTCGCCCACATGGTCCGCGTGCCGGCCTTCCTGCCCTTGGCCAGCCTGTGCCACGGGCTGATGGAATCGGGCGTCGAGCCCGAGATCGCCCTTGGCCTTAAACATCGCATCGGCGAAAGGCTTGGCGAGGCCGGCCATCTTCTTCAAAGCCGGCTCGGCCTCGACTCGCCCGAGAACGGGGTGGCCTTTCTCATGCACGGCTACGGCCTGATCCTGGGGCTTTGGCAGATCCTGCATCCCAGCCCGCTGCGCGACATGGCCAAGAACGATCCTGCCATTCAAAACATCGACCGCGATTTCGAAACCGAGCTTCGCCAGGCCCTGCGGGCGCTGTGGGTGGGCGAGTTCGGACCAACCAAAGGTGCCCCATGAACGCCAAATATTTTGCCCCGCTCCTGCTGCTTCTGCCCCTGGCCGGCTGCTTTGGCGAGCCGCCGAAGCCCGAGGAGCCGATCCGCCCGGTCCGCACCCAGAAAGCCCTGCCGGAGAGCGCCGCCATCCTGATGCGCCTGCCGGGCGAGGTGAAACCCCGCCACGAATCGCGCGCCGCCTTCCGGGTGTCGGGCAAGATGGTGGCCCGCCTGGTCGAGGTGGGGGACAGCGTCAAGCCCGGCCAGACTTTGGCCCGCCTGGAGCCCAACGATTTCCGCCTGGCCACCCAGGCCCAAGAGGCCGCGGTTTCGGCGGCCAAGACCGATCTGGACCTCGCCACCATCGAGCTGAACCGCGTTGCCGCGCTCAGACGCAACGAAGTCTCCTCGCAGGCCGAATACGACCGGCGCAGGGCGGTGGCCGAGGCCAACCGGGCCAAGCTGGCGGCGGCCGAGGCGCAGCTTAAGCAGATTCGCAATCAGGCGGCCTACGCCACGCTGTCCTCCGATTTCGACGCCATCGTCACCGGCATCGACGCCGAGGCCGGCCAGGTGGTGGCGGCCGGCCAATCGGTGCTGCGTCTGGCTAGGCCGGAAGAAAAGGAAGTGGTGGTGGCGGTGCCGGAAAGCCGTCTGGCCGAGTTCAAGGCGGCCAAGGCCCTGGCGATCACCGTGGCCGCCCGGCCGGGCAAAAGCTGGGCAGGCACGCTGCGCGAGCTTTCGCCCAACGCCGATCCCGTCACCCGCACCTTCACCGCCCGCATCGCGCTGGCCGCCGACCCCGACGGCCCGGCCTTGGGCATGAGCGCCACCGTCGCCGTCACCGAAGAAGCCGGCCAGCCGCGCATCCGCCTGCCGCTTTCGGCGCTTTACGGCCGCAACGGCACCATGTCGGTTTGGGTGGTCGAGGCCGACAAGACGGTGCGCAAGGTCGATGTCGTCACCGACGGCGTCGAGGGCAATGTCGTGCGGGTCGCCGGCGGGCTGCAAGGCGGCGAGATCGTGGTCACCGCCGGCGCCAACCTCTTGCGCGACGGCCAGAGCGTGCGCCTTCTGGAGACCAAGCCGTGAGCGAGCCCACCCCTTCCGCCAAGGCCGACCGATTCAACCTGTCGGCCTGGGTGCTGGCGCACCGGCCGCTGGCGCTGTTCTTTCTGGCCATCGTCGCCCTGGGCGGCATCGGCGCCTATTTCCAGTTGGGCCAGCGGGAAGACCCCGATTTCACCTTCCGCCTGATGGTGGTGCGCAGCTTCTGGCCCGGCGCCACCGCCGAGCAGATCGATTTGCAAATCACCGACCGGCTGGAAAAGAAGCTGCAAGAGGTGCCGCATTTCAAGCGCACGGTCAGCTATTCGAAGCCGGGCGAATCGCTCATCTTGCTCGAACTCCTTGATTCCGCGCCCCCCAAGACGGTGGCCGATTCCTGGTATCAGGCGCGCAAGAAGCTCGACGACATCCGCCAGACCCTGCCGCCCGAGGCGCGCGGCCCCTTCGTCAACGACGAGTTCGGCGACGTCTTCGGCTCGATCTACGCCTTCACCGGCGACGGCTTCAGCCATTCCGAATTGCGCCGCTATGTCGAGGACGTGCGCCGCGAGCTTCTGCGCCTGCCCGACGTCGCCAAGATCGAGCTGGTGGGCGTACAGGACGACCGCGTCTACATCGAGCTGTCGCATCACCGGCTGGCCGCTTTGGGCATCGATCCCGGCCTGATCGGCGCCGCCATCCGCGCCCAGAACGACATCGTGCCCTCGGGGCGGGTGGAAACCGGCTCGCACACGGTGTCCTTGTGGACCACCGGTCAGGTGGCCGACGAAGCGGCGCTGGCCGATCTCATCATCCGCGCCGACGGGCGATCCCTAAGGCTGGGCGACATCGCCGAAATCAAGCGCGGCTATGTCGAACCCGCCCAACCCAAGATGCGCTTCGGCGGCCAGGAGGCCATCGGTCTGGCGGTTTCCATGCTGCCGCGCGGCGACGTGCTCAAGCTGGGCGAGAATCTCCAGCGCCGCCTGGCGGAACTGAAGGCCGATCTGCCGATCGGCATCGAATTTGCCCAGGTCTCCAACCAGCCGGCCATCGTCAAGGCGGCGGTGGGCGAGTTCATGCGCTCGCTTCTGGAGGCGGTGGCGATCGTGCTGGTGGTGAGCTTCCTAAGCCTCGGCCTGCGCTCCGGCCTGGTGGTGGCGATCACCATTCCGCTCGTGCTGGCCGGCACCTTTCTGGCCATGCTCTATTTCGGCATCGACATCCACCGCATCTCGACCGGCGCCCTGATCGTCGCCATGGGCCTTCTGGTCGACGACGCGATGATCGCGGTCGAGATGATGGCCCGCAAGATGGAGGAAGGCTGGGACAAGTTCCGCGCCGCCACCTTCGCCTACCGCTCGACCGCCTTTCCCATGCTGACCGGCACCCTGGTCACCGCCGCTGGCTTCCTGCCCATCGCCACCGCCAAATCGGCGACCGGCGAATACACTTTCGCCCTCTTTTCCGTGGTGACGCTGGCGCTCTTGATCTCGTGGCTGGCCGCCGTGGTGGTGACGCCCTTGGTCGGCAGCTACATCCTGCCCACCCGGCCGCACGCCCAGATCAGCGACGCCGAGGCCGAGCGCCGGCTTTACGACACCCCCTTCTATCGTCGCCTGAGCCGACTGATCGAGCTTTGTATGGAGCGGCGCTATCGGGTCATCCTGATCACCGTCGCCGCTTTCGTGCTGGGCGGCATCGGCATGGGGCTGACCAAGAAGCAGTTCTTCCCGTCCTCGAACCGCACCGAGATCATGGTCGATCTCTGGCTGGCCGAGGGCTCCAGCCTGGAGGCGACCGAGGCCGAGGCCAAGCGGCTGGAGGCCGTGCTCGCCAAGGACCCCGACGTCGCCACGTTCGTCCTCTATGTCGGCAACGGCTCGCCGCGCTTCTTCCTTTCGCTGGACCAGCAGCTCTTCCGCAACAATTTTGCCCAGGCGATCGTGCTCACCCGCGACATCGCGGGCCGCGAGAAGGTGGTCGAGCGGCTGCGCGCCCTTCTGGCCGACGATTTCCCCGGCGTGCGTGGCCGCGTCACCCGGGTGCCCTTGGGGCCGCCGGTCAATTATCCGGTCCAGTTCCGGGTGATGGGCGACGATCCGGCCAAGCTGAAGACCATCGCCGCCGAGGTGGCCGAGGTGATGCGCCGCTCGCCGCACACCCTGGATGTCAACGTCGATTGGGGCGACCGCGCTCCGGCGCTACGCGTCGAGGTCGATCAGGCCCGGGCCCGCGCCTTGGGCGTCTCCACCAGTTCGGTCTCGCAAACCCTGACGATGGTGACGCAGGGGGTGGCGCTGGCCCAATTCCGCGAGGACGACCGGCTGATCGACATCGTGCTGCGCGCCCCGGAAGGCGAGCGCCGCCTGCTCTCGGCGGTGACCGAGATCAACGTGCCCACCGCCAGCGGCCGTTCGGTGCCGCTGGCCCAGGTGGCCCGCGTGCAGGAATTCCTGGAAGAGCCGATCCTGTGGCGGCGCAGCCGCCTACCGACGCTGACCGCTCGGGCCGACATCGTCGATCACGTCCAGGCGCCCGACGTCGCCGCCGCGCTCGATCCGCAGATGGCGCCGATCCGCGCCAAGCTGCCGCCCGGCTACCGCATCGAGATCGGCGGCGCCTATGAGGAGAACGTCAACGCCCAGGCCTCGATCAACGCCGGCATGCCGATGATGGTGGCCGTCGTGCTCTGCCTTCTGATGATCCAACTTCAGAACGTCTCGCGGATGGTGATGGTCGTGCTGACCGCGCCCTTGGGCATCATCGGCGTGGCGCTGGCCCTTCTGGTGTCGGGCCGCCCCTTCGGCTTCGTCGCCATGCTGGGCACCATCGCCCTTTCCGGCATGATCATGCGCAACACGGTGATCCTGGTCGACCAGATCCGCCAGGACCTCGACGACGGCGCCACGCCCTGGGACGCGGTTCGCGATTCCACCGTCCGCCGCTTCCGCCCGATCGTGCTGACCGCGGCGGCCGCCATGCTGGCGATGATCCCGCTGTCCACCAGCACCCTTTGGGGGCCGATGGCCTTCGCCATCATGGGCGGTCTTCTGGTGGCGACCGCGCTCACCATCCTGGTCGTGCCGGCCCTCTACGTCGCCTGGTACCGCGTGCATCGGTGATGGCGATTTCCTCCGGCTTCGGGCATTCTGGCAGGAATCCAAGACCAAGCCGGGAGCCCAGCGTCCATGACCTCCTACACTTTCCCGAAGGATTTCCTCTGGGGAGCCTCGACCTCGGCCTATCAGATCGAAGGCGCGCTTGACGAGGACGGGCGCGGCCCCTGCATCTGGGACACCTTCGCCCAAGAGGGCCGCATCCAGGACGGCACCACCGCCGCCCGGGCCTGCGACCATTATCACCGCTGGCCCGAAGACATCGCCTTGATGAAGGCGGCGGGCTTCAACGCCTACCGCTTCTCGATCGCCTGGCCGCGCATCGTTCCCGCCGGCACCGGCGCCGTCAACGACAAGGGGCTCGATTTCTACGACCGTTTGGTCGATGGCCTGTTGGCCGCCGGCATCCGCCCGATGGCCTGCCTCTATCACTGGGACCTGCCCCAGCCGCTGGAAGACCAAGGTGGCTGGCAGGGTCGCGCCGTCGTCGGCCCCTTCGCCGACTATGCGCGCATCGTGGCGGCCCGTCTGGCGGACCGGGTGAAAGACTGGATGATGCTGAACGAGCCCAATGTGGTCGCCATCTTCGGCTATGGGCTGATTGACCAGGCGCCGGGCAAAAAGCTGGGCGAGATGGGCATCTTGAAGGCCCTGCACCACCAGAATCTGGCCCAGGGCGCGGCGCTGCGTGCCATCGCCGCCGAGCACAAGGGGCTGACGCTGGGCACCGTCATCAACCTTCAGCCCTGCCGGGCCGAGGACGACAAGCCCGAGAACGTCGCCGCCGCCCAGCGCTGGGACGCGGTGTGGAACCGGGTGCCGCTCGATGGGGTGATGCGGGGCCGGATTCCACCCCTTCTGGCCGAGAAGATGAAGGGCATCGTCTTGCCGGGCGACGAGGCGGCGATCCGCTATCCGATCGATCTTCTGGGCATCAATTACTATTCGCGGATGACCATGAAGCACGAGGCCGGGCATCCCTTCGACGTCACCTGGGGCGACGCCCATTGCGATCGCTGGACCTTCATGGCCTGGCCGGTGCAGCCCGACGGGCTTTACGACCTCTTGATGGAATTCCAACGCGATTACGGCAATCCGGCGGTCTACATCGCCGAGAACGGCGCCGCCTATGACGATCAGGTCGCCCCCGACGGCCAGGTGCACGATGCCGAGCGCGTTGCCTTCCTCAAGGACCATCTGATTGCGGTGGCCCGGGCCTGCCAGGACGGCGCCAACGTCAAAGGCTATCTGTGCTGGAGCCTCTTGGACAATTTCGAATGGGGATTCGGCCTGGCCAAGCGCTTCGGCATCATCCGGGTCGATTACGACACCCAGAAACGCACGCCCAAGGACAGTTATCGGTTCTTCAGCGACGTCATAAAAGCCGGACGGGTGTGAATGAAAAATTAACTCGTGCTACCTATCTTTGTTCTAATGGCAATGAACCATCGCCCGTCGGGAGGCGGGTGCGGGGAAATGCGGAATGGCGGCTGAGACCCCTTCTGTGAAAGCGCCAAGCTTCGCCGGTCGGTTTCTGGCGTTGGCGGGCGGCTATTGGGCGGGCGAGCGGAAATGGCATGTCCGCTTCCTGACGCTCGCCCTTCTCGTGCTCACCATCGGCCAGGTGATCGTGCCGGTGCTAATCAATCTGTGGAGCCAGCAGCTTTTCGACGCCCTCGAACAACGCTCGATGGACCGCTTTCTGGTCATGGTGCTGATGGTGTTCGGCATCATCGCCTTCAACATCGTCAACACTATCTTGCATCTTCGGGTCAAGCGGCGGCTGCAATTCGGCTGGCGGCAATGGCTGTCGCAGAAGGTGATCGACGATTGGCTGTCGCGCGGCCGCCACCACCAGATCACCTATCTGCCCGGCGATCACGACAATCCGGACGGCCGCATCGCCGAGGACGTGCGCATTTCGACCGAATACGCCATCGAGCTTGGCCATTCGCTCACCTACTGCGTTCTTTTGCTCATCAGCTTCGTCAACATTCTGTGGATTCTGTCGGGTTCGCTGGAAGTCCCCTTCGGCGACACCATCATCGAGATTCCCGGCTATCTTCTTTACATCGCGCTCCTCTACGCCGCCTCAGGCACCGCGATTGCCATGTGGCTGGGCCAGCCCTTGGTCACCACCTCGAACAACCGCCAGGGCTACGAAGCCGATTTCCGCTTCGGTCTGGCGCGCATCCGCGAAAACGCCCAGGCGATCGCCCTGCTGCACGGCGAGGCCGACGAGCGCCGACGCATGTTCGATCTGTTCTTTTGGGTCCGCAAGGGCTGGTACCGGCAGACCACCGCGCTTTCCAACATGATGGTGTTCAGCGCCGCCTATTCGGTGCTGTCGGCGGCCTTCCCCATCCTGGTCGCCGCGCCGCGCTACATCGCCGGCACCATCACGCTGGGCGTGCTGATGCAGACCGCCCAGGCCTTCCAGCAGGCGGTGGCGGCGCTCTCCTGGCCGATCGACAATCTGCCGCGCGCCGCCGATTGGAAGGCCTCGGTCGAACGGGTGCTGGGCCTGGAGGACGCCCTGCACAAGCTCGACCAGGAAATCAATGGCGAGGGGGCCGAGCGCATCTGCGTCGACCGCCTCGACACCGAGCAGGCGCTGACCTTCCAGGGCCTGTCGATCAGCGAACCCGACGGCAAGACGGTGATCGAGCCCTTCGACGCCGTCATCCGCCCGGGCGAACGGGTGCTGATCGTCGGCGATCCCGCCGCCGCCATTCGCCTGTTCCGCGCCGTCGCCCGCGTCTGGCCCTGGGGCTCGGGCCGCATCGGCCTGCCGTCGCACACCCGCGTCTTCTTCATGGCGCAACGGCCCTATCTGCCGCATGGGCCGCTGCGCGGCGCGCTCAGCTACCCGGCCGGGCCGGAAACCGTCGAGGACGGCGAGGCCAAGGCGGCGCTGGAGCGCGTCGGCCTCGGGCATCTGGGAGCGCGGCTCGACGACACCGACAATTGGGACGAAATCCTGGCCGCCGCCGAATTGCAGCGCCTGGGCTTCGCCCGCCTGCTGGTCCGCCGCCCCGACTGGATCTTCATCGAGGACGCCACCGACGCCCTTGACGCGACGGGTGAGGAAGAGATGCTGCAACTGCTCGATCACGAATTCGCCCACGCCACCTTGATGACCATCGGCAGCCACATCGCGCTTGAGCCGCACCACAACCGCAAGCTGGTCTTCGAGCGCACCAACGGCTCGGTCACCATGCGCGAGGATGTCTGCAACCCGACGCCCGAGGGCATTCAAGACCCGGTGATGTAATGTCGACGGGCGCGACGGCGCCCGCGCGCCTCATGGCGCGAAAGCCAAGCGAGTGGGACGCGAGCGCCCGCCGCTTGAGGGGCAAAAATAAATCTCCCTTTACTGGGCCTTGATCAGCGCCCGATACCAATGGGCGGACTTCTTGGGCGTGCGCTTCTGGGTCTTGAAATCGACATGGACGAGGCCGAAGCGGGTGCCGTAGCCGGCGCCCCATTCGAAATTGTCCAGAAGCGACCAGACGAAATAGCCCCGCACGTCAGCCCCTTGCCGCTTCGCCTGACGCATCGCCCGCACATAGGCAGCAAGATAATCGACCCGGCGGGGATCGTCGGCCCCTTCGCCCGACCCCACGCCATAGCCGTTCTCGGTGACGTAAATCGGCAGGCGGTAGCGGGCGGTGAGATCGAGCAGCGTTTGGCGAAAGGCGTCGGGATCGATCGGCCAGCCGATATCGGTCTTGGGTAGGGATTCGGGCAGCGCGCCCCATTCGAACCCCCAGCGCATGCCGCCCGGCTCGGCCCGCACATACATGGGCGAATAGTGGTTGAGGCCGAACCAATCGAGCGGCCTGGCGATCCTCGCCATATCGCCCGCCCGCACATAGGGCTCGATCAGCCGGGCGATGCGCGGCGGATAATGGGCGAGCAATTGGGCGTCGGGGAAGCCCTTGTTCCATACCTCGTCGAACAGGGCCGCCGCCTCGACATCCTCGGCCGCTTGGCTTTGCGGCCTTGCCGGCTGGACCGAGTGGATGGCGCCGATCGCCGCGTCCGGCACCAAGGCGCGCAACGCATCGACGGCCGCGCCATGCGCCAGATTGGTGTGATGGATGGCCTTCAGATGCTCGGCCTGGTTCGAAATGTTGGGCGCCCCCCAGCCCAGCGCGTAGGCGAAGAAGGTGAAGACCGAAAATTCGTTCATGGTGGCGAAGCGCTTCACCCGATCGCCGAAGCATTTGGCGCAGAGCGCCGCGTAATCGGCGAACCAGCCGGCCGAATCGCGATGGGGCCAGCCGCCCAGATCCTGCAGGCCCTGCGGCAGATCCCAGTGATAGAGGCAGGCCCAGGGTTCGATGCCCGCTTCCAAGAGGCCGTCGATGAGGCGGTCGTAGAAGGCGATCCCCGCCGGATTGGGGGCGCCCCGGCCGCGCGGCAACAGGCGCGGCCAGGCGATGGAAAAGCGGTAGGCATCGAGCCCCAGCCAACGCATCAGGGCGATGTCGTCCGGCCAGCGGTGATAGTGGTCGCAGGCCGGATCGCCGCGATCGCCGTTGGCGATGCCGCCCTGGCGCGCCGCCAGCGTGTCCCAGATCGAGGGGCCGCGCCCGTCTTCCTGGGTAGCGCCTTCGATCTGGAAGCTTGAGGTCGAAACGCCCCAGACGAAGTCCTTGGGGAATGTCGCAAAGGCCTGGCCGGATTTTTTCACGCTTCCCCCGCGCTTGGCACCGTTCGCCCTTTAGAATAGCGATCGCCTCCGCCCCCAGGGAGCCCCCTTTTGCAGGCCGGGACCGAACCGCCTTGCCAATATATGTAAATGCATATATTATCGCCGCCACACGGGAAGCCAATTCCCGGACAACAATCAGGGAGGGACCGATGCGCGTTGCGGTTCTGGGGGGCGGCCATGGCGCCTATGCCGCCGCCGCCGATTTGGCCGAACAAGGCCATGCGGTGCGCCTGTGGCGGCGCGACGCGCCATCCCTGGCGCCTCTTCTCGAACAAGGCGGCATCGCGCTCAAGGATCATCGCGGCCGCCGTTTGATCGGCATCGAGAAGGCCAGCGGCGCCATCGGCGAGGTCGTCGAGGGGGCCGAACTGATCCTGCTGCCGATACCCGCCTTTGCCCAGATCGACATCGCCCGCGCCCTGGCGCCCCATCTGGAGGACGGCCAGGTGCTGTTCCTGCCGCCCGGCAGTTTCGGCGCCTATGCGATGGCCGCCGAACTGCACCAAGCCGGGTGCCAAGCCGCGGTCCTGTTCGCCGAGACCGGCACCCTGCCCTATCTGGCGCGCAAGCATGGGCCGGCCGAAATCGCCATCACCACGCGGGCCACCCGTCTGCCGACCGGCGTTTTCCCGGCCCGGGCGGCGCCACGGGCCTTGGCGGTGATCGCCAAGGCCTATCCGGCGGTCGAACCGGCGGGCGACGCGCTGTCCGGCGCGCTGATGAATGCGGGACCGATCATCCATCCGCCGCTCATCGTGATGAACGCCGGGCCGCTCGAGCATTTCGAGCGCTGGGACATCCACAACGAGGGCACCCAGCCCTCGATCCGCCGGGTCACCGACGCACTCGACGCCGAGCGCATCGCCGTTCGGGTGGCGCTGGGCTATGCCGCCCCCCACTTCCCGCTGTCCGACCATTACACCAGCGACCGCTGGATGTACGGCAACGTCCACGACAAGCTGGTGGAAAGCGGCGATTGGCGCGAGCACATCGATCTCACGACCCATCGCTACATGGTCGAAGACGTCGCTTACGGCCTAGCCTTCCTGGTCTCGGTCGCCGATTGGGCCCGAGTCAAGGCGCCGGTGGCCAGCGGCCTTTTGGCGATCGCCTCGGCGGTCACCGGCCGGGATTTCCGCCAAGGCCCCCGCACCCTGGAGGCGCTGGGCCTGGCCAAGCTCGACCGCGAAGCCCTGCGCCGCCGGCTCGATCAGGGCCTTGCGGGATGAACCAACCCGCCACCATCGCCGCCTTGGGCGCCGGTCGCATGGGGCGCGGCATCGCGCTCGCCTTCGCCTATGCCGGCCATCCGGTCTGGCTGCTCGACGTCAAGCCGCGCGATCCTGCTTCCGCCTTGGCCCGGCAGCGCGACGCCCAGGCCGAGCTTGCGGCAACGCTGGACGCCATGGTGGCGCTGGGCGCCTTTCCGGCGGCCGAGACGCCGGCCATCCTGGCGCGCATCCGTTACGCCGACCGCCCGGAATCGGCCAAAGGTCTGGCGGAAGCCGATTTCGTCTTCGAGGGCGTGCCGGAAGTGATGGGCGCCAAACGCGAGGCCTTCGCCTTCGCCGGCCCCCTGATGCGGCCCGAGGCGGTGCTGGCCTCGACGACGTCGACCATGCTGGTCACCACGCTGGCCGGACTGGTGGCAAGGCCCGAACGCTTCCTCAACGCCCACTGGCTCAACCCGCCGCACATCATCCCGCTGGTCGAGCTGAGCCCCCACCCGGGCACCGCCCCCGAGGCTCGCGCCGCCCTGATCGCGCTCTTGGAGGGCATCGGCAAGGTACCGATCGAATGCGCCGCCGCGCCTGGCTACATCGTGCCCCGCCTGCAATCGCTGATCATGAACGAGGCGGCGCGCATGGTGGAGGAAGGGGTGGCGACACCGGAAGCGATCGACAAGGCCACCCGCTACGGCTTCGGCTTCCGCTACGCCAACATGGGGGTGGTCGAGTTCATCGACTATGGCGGCAACGACATCCTCTATTACGCCAGCCGCTACCTTGCCCAGGCGCTGGGCAGCGAGCGCTACGCGTCGCCGCCGATCGTCGCCCGCTACATGCACGAAGGCCGCAACGGCCTGCGCGAAGGGCGGGGCTTCTACGACTTCACCGGCATCGACGTCAACGCCTACAAGCAAGAAGCGCTGGGCCGGATGCTCGGCATGCTCAACCATCTGGGCTTGCAGCGCCCCCCCGGCTCGGTGCTTCGCCAATCCCAATCGATAATAACGGAGGAACGCCATGAATAGGATGCTCGCGCGATCGGCCTTCGCCCTGGCGGCGTTGGCGACCTTGACCATGCCCGCCTTGGCCCAGAACCTGCCCACCTTGCGGGTCGGCTGGACCATTCCGGCCGAGGAATCGAAGTACTACATGATGCGCCGTGCCCAGGAATTCCCGAGCCTCGGCAAGATCTACAAGATCGAGTGGGTGCAGTTCCAGGGCACCACACCGATGATCCAGGCGATGCTGGCCGGCGCGCTCGACTGCGCCACCATGGCGCCAATGTCGCTGGCGCAAGGCCACATCGAAAACGGTCTCAACGCCTACATCGTCGCCATGCATGTCGGCGAGCGCCCCGGCTCCTTCTCGGGCTACTGGGCGGTAAAAGAGGACTCGCCCATCAAGACCGCCGCCGACCTCAAGGGCAAGACGCTGGGTACCAACGCCTATGGCTCGGGCGTCTATTACCACATGCTGCTGTGGCTGAAGCGCAACGGCATCGATCCCGAGCGCGACGTCAAGATCGTCGAGACCGGCTTTCCGCCCTCCGAGGACGCCATCCGCTCGGGCCGCGTCGATGCCGGGCCGCTGGTGCAGCCCTTCGCCATCCGCGCCGAGGAAAAAGGCGGCATCCGCAAGCTGTTCTCGCTGCTCGATGTGCAGTCGCCGAACGTCCAAATCTTCGAGGGCTGCAAGAAGGAATACGCCGACGCGAATCCGGCGGTGATCCGCCAATACGTCAAGGACCTCACCGCCTCGATCCGCATGGTGATGGCGAACAAGCCGGAAGCGCGCAAGGTGGTGTCGGAAATCACCAAAGCCCCCGAGGCCGCGCTGGAAAAGTTCCTCCTCACCGACAAGGACTTCTTCCGCGATCCCGGCGGCAAGCCCGATCTTGCCTCGATCCAGGAGACGTTCAGCCTTTATTTCAAGGCGGGCTTCCTCAAGCGCGAACTCGACGTCAAGCAATTCAGCAAGGCGGAGCTGACGGCGCCGATCGATTAGGCCGTACCCGCCAAGGGGCCGCGTGACGCCATGATCGCCATCGAAGGCCTGTCGAAGACGTTCGAGACCAGCGGCGGCGAGCCGCATCTGGCGCTCGACGGCATTTCGATCGACATCCCCAAGGGACAATTCCTGTCCATCCTTGGCCCCAGCGGCTGCGGCAAGAGCACCTTGCTCTACATCGTGGGCGGATTCGTGCCGGCCAGCGCCGGCCGAATCCGCGTCGATGGTCGGGCGATCGCCGGCCCCGGTCCCGATCGCGGTCCGGTTTTCCAGGAATTCGCGCTTTTTCCCTGGAAGACGGTGCGTGGCAACGTTCTTTACGGCCTCTTGCAGCAAGGGGTGCCCCGCGACCAGGCGGAGCGCCGGGTGAGCGAATTGCTGCAGATGGTTCATTTGAGCCGCTACGCCGATTTCTATCCCAAGGAGCTGTCGGGCGGCATGAAGCAGCGGGTGGCGATCGCCCGTACGCTCGCCTACGACCCGGCCATCCTTTTGATGGACGAGCCGTTCGGGGCGCTCGACGCCCACACCCGCACCAAATTGCAAAACGAACTGCTGTCGATCTGGGAGCGCGACCGCAAGACGGTGCTGTTCGTCACCCACAGCGTCGAGGAGGCGGTCTATCTGTCGGATCGGGTGATGGTGATGACGCCGTCGCCCGGCCGCCAGAAGGCGGTGTTCGACATCGATCTGCCCCGACCGCGCATCCGCGCCGAGTTGCTGCTCAACCGGCGCTATCAGGAATATCTGATCGCCATCGAACGGCTGGTCCAGGATGGCGGCGAGGACGAGGCATGACGCGCTGGCTTGCCCTGCCCGGCGTTCCCCCGCTGCTGGCGCTTCTGGCCTTGCTGGGGCTGTGGCACCTGGCGGCAACCTTCTTCGGCTACAACTTTTTCCCCACCCCCGGCGCAGTCTTCAAGACCCTGCCGGCCCTGTTCGGCGAGGCCGAGGCGGCGGCCAACATCGCCGCCTCGGTCAAGCGCATGCTGGCCGGCTTTGCTCTGGCGCTGGCGGTGGCGGTGCCGCTGGGGCTGATGATGGGACGCAGCCCGCTGGTCGCCAAGCTGGTCAAGCCCCTGGTGGCGACGATCTACCCGGTGCCCAAAGCGGCCCTGATGCCGATCATCATGCTCTGGCTCGGCATCGGCGATGCGGCGAAAATCTTCGTCATCTTCATCGGCGCCAGCCTGCCCTTGTTGCAGCACAGTTTCGGCGGCGCCCTGGCGGTCGATCAGAAACTGATCTGGTCGGCCCAGGCGATGGGACTGGGGCCGGTCAAGCGCCTGTTCGCCGTCGTCCTGCCCTCGGCCCTGCCCGAGGTGATGATCGGCTGCCGGGTCGGCATCATCATGGCGTTGATCGTCATGGTCAGTTCGGAAATGATCGCCCGCCAGTCGGGCGTCGGCAACCTGCTCTTCAATTCGGCCGATATGGCGCTTTATGACACCGTCTACGCCATGATCGTGGTGATCGCCGCCATCGGCTTCGTCGCCGACGTCGCCTTCGAATTCGTGCGCCGCCGTCTCACCTTCTGGGCGGAAATCCACCAAGACCCGCTGGTGCCCAGCGCATGATCGGCCGCGCCCTCAAATCCCTGATCCTTCACAGCGCCTCGTTGATTCTATTGCTCGGCGCCTGGGAGGCCGTCTGCCGCGCCGGCATGGTCAGCCCGCATCTGTTGCCGGCGCCCTCGGCGATTTTCCTGCGCCTCCTCGTCCAATTGGCCGACCCGGCCTTTCTGATCCATCTGGGCCAGACCGTGCTGCGCATCGCGGTCGGCCTGGCCTTGGCGACCGCGATCGGGGTCGGCGTCGGTCTGGCGGCCAGCCGCAACCGGCTGATCGGCCGCCTGCTCGAACCCCTGGTGCGCGTTCTGGCGCCCATTCCCAAGATCGCCCTTTACCCGGCGCTGATCCTGATGCTGGGTTTCGACCATGCTTCGAAGATCGCGCTCATCGTTGCCGACGCGGTCTTTCCCATCCTGCTCGCCACCTATCACGGCGCGCGCATGGTCGAGCCCAAGCTGATCTGGTCGGCCCGAGCGGCCGGCGCCTCGGAACGCCAATGCACCTTCACCATCGTCTTGCCGGCGGCCCTGCCCTCGATCTACACCGGCCTCCGGATCGCGCTGCTCATCGCCTGCGTGGTGGTCTTCCTGGCCGAAATGATCTCGTCCAGCGACGGGCTCGGCCATTTGCTGATCCGCGCCGCGCGCTCCTTCCGCACGCTCGACATGTTCGTGCCACTGCTCGCCGTTTCGCTGCTCGGCCTGGCGCTCAACGGCCTGGCGACCCTGGCGGGACGGCGCCTGTTGCGCGGCTTTGCGCTCTGACATGGCCCCCTCGTCCAGGCATCCGGCCTATCCCGGACATGCGCGCTTTCTGCCCTATCTGCTCAACCGGGCCACCGACCGGCTCAATTTGGGCTTCCAGGGCGAGTTGCGGCGCCGGCGCATGACCCTGACCCATTGGCGGGTTCTCGCCTTCCTCACCGAAACCGATGGGCTGGGCGTCAGCACCTTGGCCGAACGCACCGACACCGACCAATCTACCCTAAGTCGGGCGCTTCAGCAGATGGAGCGGCGCGGCCAGGTCGAACGGCGCGCCCGAACCGGCGACAGCCGATATGTCGAAATTCATCTCACCGCCTCGGGCCGGGCGCTGTTCAATCAAATGCTGCCCGACGCGCTCGACTATGAACGGAACGCCCTGGCCAATCTTTCCCCCGCCGAAAAGGATGCCCTGCGCTCCTTGCTGCTGCGTTTGCTGGAGCCCGCGAAATCGTGACCGGCCTTGGTCGGGGAAATTGTATCGCCCGACACAGACTTTCCCCGCCCGCCACCCTATATTGGTGGCATGGGAGGGGCGGATGACCACAAGAGCCCTAGAAATCCTCGCGGCTCAGGCGTGCCCACAGGGCGCGTTCGTCGCCGATCACCAGGGTGCGGCCTTCGCGCCGCACGATCCCCTTGCGGATCAGCGCGTTCAATTCGCGGCTGGCGGTGACGCGCGACAGGCCGAACAGGCTGGCGATGTCCTCGAGCGAGGCGCCGGGGCGGATTTCCGTTTCGCCATTGGACCGTTTCACCCCCGCCGTCGCCGCCAGATGACAAAGCAGCAGCGCCAGCCGCGCCGGCCCCTTGAGGAAGGCGGCGGCCTCGATCTGGGTGGCCAGGATGCGCTGGCGCCGCACCAGCACCCGCAGCGCTTCGCGCAGCATGGCGGGGTCGGCGGCCATCGCCTTCAAGACCGCCGGACGCGGGAAGACGTGGAGCGTGCAGGGGCTGAGCGCCGCCGCCGACAGATAGGCCGGCAGGCCGTCGAAGCAGGCCGATTCGCCGAAGGTGTTGCCGGCCTCGATCAGGCTGATCACCCGCGTGCCGCCCTTGGCGCCGGTCAGGTACATTTTCACCCGCCCCGATTCCAGATAGTAGAAGCGGTCGCAGACATCGCCCTGGCTGAAGATGATCTGGCCCTTGGCCATGCTGCGCCGCTTGGCCAGCCCCAAATGGCGCGCCCAGAAATCGGCGCCGCCTTTGCCTTGAAACGGCGAGCCGGCCCATCCCGGTTCCAGTGTGTTGGACGTCTTCGCCGCCACGCCGATCCCGCCTTTGCCTTCTGTTGGGAGATTCCGTTATGACATCGAACCCCGGCCGCACTCAAGCCTCGCTCGCCGATCGCTACGAGTTGGAGGACGGCACCGTCTATCTCAGCGGCATCCAGGCCCTGGTGCGGCTGGTCGTCGACCAGAAGCGCGCCGACGCGCGGGCCGGGCTCAAAACCGGCGCCTTCATCACCGGCTATCCGGGTTCGCCCCTGGGCGGCATGGACGGCGCACTCGGCCAGGCCAAGCCGCTGCTTGACCGCTTGGGAATCATCCACAAGCCGGCGCAGAACGAGGAATTGGGCGCCACCAGCCTGATGGGCACCCAGATGATCGACGAGCATCCCTCGGCCGGTTTTGACGGGGTGGTGGGCTATTGGTACGGCAAGGGGCCGGGCGTCGATCGTTCGGGCGACGCCATCAAGCACGGCAATTTCGCCGGCACCAGCCGCCACGGCGCGGTGGTGATCTTAAGCGGCGAGGATCACGAGGCGAAAAGCTCGAGCGTGCCCTACCAGCAGGATTTTCAGTTCGAGCATATGGGGGTGCCGATCCTCTATCCCGCCACGGTGGCCGAGTTCCTGGAGTTGGGCCGGCACGCGGTGGCGCTGTCGCGCTTCAGCGGCTGCTGGGTGGCCTTGAAACTGGCCGGCGCCCTGTGCGATGGCGGCCAGACGGTGGCGGTGAGCGGCAAGGACATGCCGATCGTTCGCCCCCAACCCACCTTCAACGGCCAGCCCTTCCAGAAGAAGGCGAATTTCAAGTTTTTCCCCGGCCTCAACATCGAAACCGAGCGTCAGCTCTACCACGAGCGTCTGGAGGCGGTGCGCGCCTATGGCCGCGCCAACGGGCTCGACCGCATCGTCGTCGAGGGCAACAAGGATCGCATCGGATTGATCGCCGCCGGCAAATCCTACACCGACATGCGCCAGGCGCTGGCCGATCTGGGCTTCGACGACGCCGCCTTGCAAGCCGCCGACATCCGCATCTTGAAGATCGGCCTGCTTGCTCCCCTCGACGAGGCGATCGTCGGCCGCTTCGCCAAAGGGCTCGAGCGCATCATCGTCATCGAGGAAAAGCGCGACTTTCTGGAACGCCAGGTGGGGGCGGCGCTGGCCCGGCTGGGCCTGGCAGTCCGCCTTTCGGGCAAGCATGACGAGGCCGGCCAAATCCAATTCCCGCAGCAAGGCGGCTTCGACGCCGACGTCATCGCCCCCATCCTCGCCCGGCGCCTGGGCTCGCACGGCGTTGCCCTGCCCGCCCGCGCCCCCGCCCGCCTGGCCGAGGTGACGGCGGTTCGCGGCCGCACCTATCCGGCGCTTCTGCGCCGCACGCCCAATTTCTGTTCCGGCTGTCCGCACAACGGTTCGATCCGTCTGGCGCCCGGCCAGCAGGCCTGGGCGGCGCCCGGCTGTCACATCTTCGCCATCATGATGAAGGACCCCCAGCGCCGGATCGAGGCCGTCACCCAGTTCGGCGGCGAGGGCATGCCCTGGATCGGGCTGGCGCCCTACACCGCCCGGCCGCACATCGTCCAGAACATCGGCGACGGTTCGCTGTTCCATGCCAGCTATCTCAACATCCGTTACGCCATCTCGCAGGGCGTTTCGATGACCTTCAAGATTCTCTACAACGGCGCCATCGCCAACACCGGCGGCCAGCCGCCGGTCTCGGCCAAGACCGTTCCCGAGCTGGCCGGCTTGTTGGCGATCGAGGGCGCGGTCCGCATCGCCATCGTCACCCGCGAGCCCCAACGCTACCGCGGCGATACCCTGCCCGCCGGCACCGAGATCCGTGATCCCGACGGTCTGGTCGATCTCCTGAAGGATTTCGAGCAGACCAAGGGCGTCACCGTCGCCATTCTGGACGGCATGTGCGCCAACGAGCGCCGCCGCCAGCAAAAGCGCGGCAAACGCCCGCCCACCACCCAATTCACCCTGATCAACGAAGAGGTCTGCGAAAATTGCGGCCAGTGCGGCGACAAGGCGAATTGCATGTCGTTGCAGAAGGTGGACACCGCGCTGGGTCCCAAGACCTTCATCCACCAATCCTCGTGCAACCAGGATCAAAGTTGCGTCGCCGCCGATTGCCCCTCCTTCCTCACCGTCGAGACGGCGCCCGGCCAGGGGCCGCGCAAGCCCAAGCCGCCCACCCTCGACATGGCCTTGCCGGCGCCGGCGCCGGCGGCCTTGGACCGGCCCTACCATGTCTACATCCCCGGCGTCGGCGGCACCGGCGTGGTCACCGTCAACGCCATCCTGGCCCAGGCGGCGATGCTCGACGGCCTAGCGGTGATCGGCTTCGATCAGATGGGTGCCAGCCAGAAATGGGGAACCGTGCTGTCCAGCCTCATCCTTTCCCGCCAGCCCCTGGCCGCCAGCAACAAGGTGGGGCTGGGCAAGGCCGATCTTTATCTGGTGCTCGATCCGGTGGCCGGCTCGGACGCGCTCAATCTCGATCGCTGCACGCCGGGCAAGACGGTTGCCATCGTCAACACCGACATCCTGCCCACCGCCGAGATGGTGCGCGACGTTCACCTGGCGGTGCCGAGCCAGGGCATGCTGGCGGCGATCGACGCCGCCTCCGATCCGGCCCGCAACCGCCGGCTCGACGCCAGGCGGATCGCCGAAGCGCTGCTGGGCGATTACATGATGACCAACATGGTGGCGGTGGGCGCCGTCATTCAGACCGGCCTGTTGCCGATCTCGCCCGCCAGCCTCGAGGCGGCAATCGGCATCAACGGCGTCCAGGTCGAAGCCAATCTGGCGGCCTTTCGGGCCGGACGCTTGAGCCAGTCCGATCCGAAGCGTCTGGCCCAGATGGTGCCGGCGCAGGCGCCGACCTTGGCCGACCGCTTTGCCCATCTCGCGCAAACCCGCAGCCCGGCCCGCCAGGCGGCGCTGGAACGCCTGACCGCCCGCCTGGGCGAGACCGACGCCGAAACGCGCGATCTGTTCCTTAAGCTGGCCGAGGATTTGATCGACTATCAGAACGAGGCCTACGCCGCCCGTTTTTCCGAACGGGTGGCGATGGCCAATCGCCAGGAGCGTCAGACGCTGGGCAGCGCCGCCAACGGCCGGCTGACCCGGGCCGCCATACGCGGCCTGCACAAGCTGATGGCCTATAAGGACGAGTACGAGGTGGCGCGCCTGATGGTCCAGCCGGTCTTCCAGGAACGAATGCAGGCCCTGTTTGCGCCGGGCGCCAAATTCTCTTATCGCTTCCAGCCGCCCGCTTTGCGCCATTTCGGCTTGAAAAAGAAGCTCGCCCTTGGCTTGGGCTTCACGCCGATTCTGAAAGGGCTGGCTGGATTACGCGGCCTGCGCGGCGGCGCGCTCGATCCGTTCGCGCGCAATCCGGCAAGGCGGGAGGAACGCCGCCTGATCGGCTGGTACGAGGGACTGGCCGAATTGGCGCTGAGCCGGCTTTCGCCGGCCAACGCCAAGACGGTCGAGGCCGTGCTCGAACTCCCCGCCGACATCCGGGGCTATGAGGAGATGAAGCTCGCCTCGGCCCAGGCGGCGCGCGCCAAGGCGGCCGCCTTGTTGGCCGAGATCGGTTAGAGCCTACCCCGCCTTCTTGGCGCGGTGCATTGGCCGGCCGCCGCTCTTCGGGCGATGGCCTTGATTGGCCGGCCGCGGCCTTTGCGAGTAGGCCGCCTGCGGCTTGGCCCCACCGCGCTGGCCGTTGGCGTAGCCCGCCGCCAGATGCTCGAGATGGAAGGGGTGATCGGCATCGATCGACACCTTGCGGCCGATGGTCTTTTCGATCGCCCGCAGTTGGTCGAGTTCGTCGGGGCTGCAATAGGAATGCGCGATGCCGTCGGCACCGGCCCGGGCCGTGCGGCCGATGCGGTGCACGTAGCTTTCCGGCTCGACCGGCATGTCGAAATTGACGACATGGGTGATGCCGTCGACATCGATGCCGCGGGCCGCGATGTCGGTGGCGACCAGGGCCCGAAGCGCGCCGTCGCGGAAGTCGGAGAGCGCCCGCTGGCGGGCGTTCTGCGACTTGTTGCCATGGATGGCGTCGGCCTTGTGGCCGCGCTTGGCCAATTGCTCGGCCACCCGGTTGGCGCCGTGCTTGGTGCGGGTGAAGACGATGACCCGCGCCGCATCCTCTTGGGCCAAGAGCCGCTCCAGGAGACGCCGCTTGTCGTCGCGGCTGACGAACATGATCTTCTGATCGATGCGCTCGACCGTGGTGGCGGGCGGCGTTGCCTCGACCCGTTCGGGCTTGTTGAGGATGCTGGCCGCCAGACCGGCCACCGAATCGGGCATGGTGGCGGAAAAGAGCAGCGTCTGGCGCTGCACGGGCACTAGGCCGACGATGCGTTTGACGTCGCGGATGAAGCCCATGTCGAGCATGCGGTCGGCTTCGTCGAGGACGAAGATCGACACCGCATCCAGCCGGACATGGCCGGCCTGGGCGAGGTCGAGCAGACGGCCGGGCGTGGCCACCAGGATGTCGATGCCGCGCGCCAGGGCGTTGATCTGGGCACCGAAGGCGACGCCGCCGGTCACCACGAAGTGGCGAAGGCCGGTGCCGCGCCCATAGACGCCGAAACTGGCGCCAATCTGGGCGGCCAGCTCACGGGTGGGCGTAAGGATGAGGGCGCGCGTGGATTTGCGGGCCGGGTGTGGACGCTGGCCCGATTCGTCGGGACGGCCAAGCCGTTCCAGGATCGGCAGCGCAAAGGCGGCGGTCTTGCCGGTGCCGGTCTGGGCGATGCCCAGAAGGTCGCGGCCGGCGAGAAGATGGGGAATGGCGCCGGCTTGAATCGGAGTCGGCGTCTGGTAACCCTCGGCGGCAACGGCGGCGCACAAAGGCGCGCCGAGCCCGAGGTCGGTAAATTGGGTCATTCTGGTTCTTTCGATGATGATGAGGTGTGCGTGCCGGATCAGCGATGGCGGCGCGGCGGAGGACGGCGCGCGGGTGTCACCACGCTTTCCTTGGCTTCCTTGTGCCGGAAGTTGATGCGCCCCTTGGTGAGATCGTAGGGCGTCATCTCGACCGTGACCCGGTCGCCGGCCAGGATGCGGATGCGGTTTTTCTTCATCCGACCCGACACATAGCACAGGATGTCGATTCCGTTCTCCATCGTCACCCGAAACCGGGTATCGGGGAGAACTTCCTTAACAATCCCGTCCATTTCAATAACGTCTTCTTTCGCCACTTACTGCGGTCCTTCTCTCGCGCGGCCGAGGCAACCCGCCTCCGGGAAACCCGTCGCGGGACACAGGAAAAGCTCTTGTGCGTTCGTGGCGGATTTGTCGTCGCAAGCCTGGACACGCGATGGGCCGACTTGCAGCTTGGTGCCATCGGTCGCTTGGACCCATGGCCTTCCAGCGCCGTGGTTGTCTCACATGCGGATGGGAAAAGCAACGCAAATCGTTCGTAGGCTTCTGTTTAGGCTGCCCTCAATCGCCGGGCGCTCGCTCCGCTCGCTGGGCTTTCGCGCCACGAGGCGCGCGGGCGCGGTCGCGCCCGAAAGGGATTCATGGGTTGATATCGTTGGCGTTATATAGCCCTCAGGCGGCCCTCAATCGCCAAGCGCTCGCTCCGCTCGCTGGAAATCAGCGCGGCATCTTCCAGACCGCCGGGCCGCGTTCCAGCCGTGCCGCCAGCAATTGGCGCTGCAATTCCAGCTCCTTGGGCAGGCGGGCGCCGAACTGGGCGAAATGGGCGACCTGCTCTTGGGTCTCGGCCAGGCCGGCGTCGCGGTCGATCTCCATCAGGCGGCGGAAGGTCTCTTCGCTGAAATCGAGCCCGCGCCAATTGAGATCGTGATGGCGCGGCATGTAGCCGAACGGGCTTTCCACCGCATGGCCGCGGCCGCGCGCCCGCTCGACGATCCAGGCCAGCACCCGCATGTTCTCGCCATAGCCCGGCCAGATGAAGCGGCCATGCTCGTCCTTGCGGAACCAGTTGACGCGGAAGATGGAAGGCGCGTTCGCCACCTTGCGGCCGAAATCGAGCCAATGGCCCCAGTAATCGGCCATGTTGTAGCCGCAGAAGGGCAGCATCGCCATCGGGTCGCGGCGGATCGCCGCCTGGCCGATGGCGGCCGCCGTCGCCTCGGAGCCCATGGTGGCGGCCAGATAGACGCCGTGCGACCAATCGAAGGCCTGATAGACCAAGGGGAAGGTCTTGGAGAGCCGGCCGCCGAAGATGAAGGCCGAGATCGGCACGCCCTGCGGGTCTTCCCAGGCGGGATCGAGGCTGGGGCATTCCTTGGCCGGCACGGTGAAGCGGGCGTTGGGATGCGCCCCCTTGTTCACGCTTTCCGGCGTCCAATCCTGGCCACGCCAATCGACGGCGTGGGCGGGCGGATCGCCATCCATGCCCTCCCACCAGACGTCGCCGTCGTCGGTAAGCGCCACGTTGGTGAACAGGCCGTTGCGATCGAGCATCCTCATCGCGTTCGGATTGGTGCTCATCGAGGTGCCGGGCGCGACGCCGAAATAGCCGGCCTCGGGATTGATGGCGTGCAGGCGGCCATCCTTGCCGGGCTTGATCCAGGCGATGTCGTCGCCCACCGTCCACAGCTTCCAGCCGTCGAAGCCCTTGGGCGGGATCATCATGGCGAAATTGGTCTTGCCGCAGGCCGAGGGGAAGGCGGCGGCGACGTAGGTTTTCTCGCCGGCCGGATTCTCGACCCCCAGGATCAGCATGTGCTCGGCCAGCCAGCCTTCGTCTCTGGCCATCGCCGAGGCGATGCGCAACGCAAAGCATTTCTTGCCGAGCAGAGCGTTGCCGCCATAACCCGACCCGTAGGACCAGATCGCCCGCTCCTCGGGGAAATGGACGATGTATTTGGTTTCGTTGCAGGGCCAGGCGACATCCTTCTGGCCCGGCGCCAGCGGCGCGCCCACCGAATGCAGGCAGGGCACGAAAGGCCCGTCATGCAGGCGATCGAGCACCTTCTGGCCCATGCGGGTCATGATGCGCATGTTGACCACCGCGTAGGGGCTGTCGGTGAGCTGGACGCCGATATGGGCAATGGGCGAGCCCAAAGGCCCCATGCTGAAGGGCACCACATAGAGCGTGCGGCCCTTCATCGCGCCGGCGAATAGCTTTTTCAGCGTCGCCTTCATTTCGGCCGGATCGGCCCAGTTGTTGGTGGGGCCGGCTTCGTCCTTGGATTTCGAGCAGATGAAGGTGCGGTCCTCGACCCGGGCGACGTCGGAGGCGTGCGAGCGCGCCAGAAAGCAATGCGGCCGCTTCTTGTCGTCGAGCGGAATCAGCGTGCCGGCGGCCACCATCTCGCGGCACAGGCGGTCGTATTCCTCCTGCGAGCCGTCGCACCAATAAATGCGCTCGGGCTGGCAGAGTTTGACGACCTCATCGATCCAGGCGAGAAGGGCGGCGTTGTTGGTCTTTTTGGCGGCGACGGCGGACATTCCGGACATTCTCCCTGGTGAAAAAGGCGGCATCCCGATTTCATCCGCAGCCTAATGGAAGACGAACGAGGATGCAAAGCCGGCGGTTGGGCCCCTATAGGGCGTCGATAACCGCGCTTTCATTGACTTCGGCCAAGCCCTTAATGATCGCCCGTTCGAACAGCGCCAGCGCGGCGGCCGAGACCGGCATCGGCTGACCCAGGGCCTTGGCCAGGGCCAGGCCATAGGCCGCATCCTTGGCCCGCCAGCGGGTGGCGAAATAGACATCGTCATGGCGGCCCTGGGCCATGCGCCCGACCATGGTTTTCACTAAGGGCGAGGCGAGCGCGCCGCTTGAAAGCGCCTGGGCGGCGAGATCGAGATCGAGCCCGGCCTTGGCGGCCAGCCGCATGCCCTCGGCGAGGGCGGCCAATTGCGCCGCCCCCATCAGATTGGCGACCAGCTTGTAGGCGGTGCCGGTGCCGATGGGTCCGAAATGCAGGATGCGGGCGATATAGGCGGAGAGCACCGTCTGGGCGGCGGCGATGGTCTCGGACTCGCCCCCGGCCAGAAGCGTCAGGCGGCGTTCGGCGGCGCCGTCGGGCCCGCCGGTCACCGGGCCATCGAGATAGCGCCAACCGCGACGCTGGGCCAAGGTCGCCAGCTCCTTGACCCAGGCTTGCGAAAGCGTCGAACTTTCGACCGCGATGGCGCCCGGTTTGGGCGCAACCGAGAGCGCGCCCTCGGGCCCCAGCCAGACGGATTTCGACGCGGCATCGTCGCCGACGATGGCGATCACCAGATCGGCATCCTGGGCCGCCTGGGCCGGCGTGGCGGCCCAATGCGCGCCGGCCTCAAGCAGCGGCCGGGCGCGCGCCGACGTGCGGTTGTAGACGGTCAGGCGATGGCCGGCCCCAAGAAGATTGCGGGCCATCGGCAGGCCCATGGCGCCCAGCCCCAGGAATCCGACCGTCGCCATGGCGCCCCCCTTCCCGCCTGCCCTCTCAGCTCATGAACTGGCGGACATAACGCTCGGCGAATTGGCGGTAGAGCGCGTTGCCTTCGGGTGTGTCGGCCTCGGCCTTCTCGATGTCCGGCCAGTCTTCCTTGGGGAACTTGACGTAAAGCGGGAAGGTGCGGTGCAGCCCGACCAGCTCCTTGTAGCGAAGCTGCGGCATGTCCATCGAGGGGCCGAGGCGGTAATCGTTGGCGATCGCGTCGTCCTTGATGAAGCCTTCCAGCTCGCAGACCCGCCTGAGCGTGCAGCCCTTGTAGGGGCTGAAATAGCTGACCATCACGCCATGCGCCTGGATCTTGCGGTTAAGCTCGATGGTCTCGAAAATCATCTCGCGGGTTTCGCCGGGGAAGCCGATGATGTTGTTGGCGCTGACCCGGATGCCGGTTTCCTTGAGCAGCTCGAAGGCGCGCAGGATGGTCTTGTCCTCGATGTTGCGGCCCAAGACGTTCTTGCGCAGCCCCAAATTGCCGCTTTCCAGCCCGACGCTGATGCCCTCGCAGCCGATCTGGCGCAACAGGCCGGTCTTGTCCTCGTTGATCGATTCGGGGCGGGCCTCGACCCAGAAGGGCAGCTTGATCTTGTCTTGATAAAGCTGGCCGAAGCGCTCGATGCGGGCCCGGGTGGTGGTGAGGAAACTTTCCGCCACCAGATAGACATAGGCCAGATCGAACGCCGCCTTCTTCTCGGCCATCTCGTCGACCAGGCGATCGACATCTTGCTCGCGGTAATAGCCGCCATGCTTGTCGTAAAGCTCGCCGAAGCCGGAATTGATGCAGAAGGTGCAGGTGTAGGGGCAGCCGCGATTCATCTCGAAGGTGCCGGTGACCGAGATCTTGCCGCCCATCGGCTTCCAGAAGCGGCGCCGGTCGTAGACCGACCAGTCCTGATAGGGCAATTGGCTCATGGCGATCGGCGGTCGCACCGGATTCACGTAGAGCTTGCCGTCCTTCTTGACCCAGAGATTGGCGATGGCGGTGATGTCGCCGCCGGCGCGCAGCGTGCGGCAAAGCTCGACCAGCGCCTCCTCGCCTTCGCCGACGCAGACCATATCGACCGCCGGCTCCTTGATGACGATCTCGGGCGCGAAGGTGGCGTAGGGACCACCAGCGATGGTGGGAATGCCGCTGTCCCGAATGGCCTGCAAGAGGCGTACGCCCAGGGGATGCGTCACTTCGATCGAGGACAGCCCGATCAGATGGGGTTTCCACTCGGCAACCTGGCGGGCGAAATCCTCGACGACGTCGGTTTCTTCCGGAATGATGCCAAGATCCTTGAAATCGGTCTTCTTGACCTGCAAGGCGCTGGCCCGAGCCTCGTCGCCGGTGATCTCGGCGGTGCGGTAGAAGGTGGTGTCGAACAGCTTGACCTCGATCCCCTCCTTCTTCAGGCAGGCGGCGAGCATGCCGATGCCCGCCGTGATCAGCGTGTCCAGCATGGTGTTGCAATTCACCAGCAATACCTTGAATTCCCTCATGGCTCGGCTCCCATGTTGCTCGTTAACGGTGCGACCAGGCCGGCGATCCATTCGTAGCCGGCCAAAATGTCGCGGCTCAGTGTTGCGATCGGATATTCGTAAATGATCTCCGCCCCGGGGCTTCTCTTTAGCACCAAGGCCAGGCTCTTTGGAACATCGATCCAGCCTTCCTCGGGCGATTGCGAGGGGTGTAAGGGCACATGGCCGTGGACGCGGTTGTGGGCGTCGTCCTTGGTGTTCCACAGGTGAAGCGAGCGGGTGCGCGGGGCCAGCGCCGCCAGATCGGTGAAATAATCGCGGCCGCGCTTTTGCGCTCCCAAAAAAGTGTGGCCGATGTCGATGCAGACCCCCAAGTCCGGATGGGGGTCGAGCCGTTCGACGAAGCGGTGGGGATCGTTAAAGCCGTCGGAATAGGCGGCGAACTCGAGATCGAGCGCCACCCCGAACCGCCGGCTGGCCTGGGCCATGCGCGCCATCGCCTCGATCGCCAGGGCTTCGGCCTTGGCCGGATCGCGGCTGTCGGTGCCGCCATAGGTGAGATGGCAGACGGCGCGCCCGGCGCCGTGCCGGGCCGCCAGCTCCAGCGTGTGATCGAGCAGCCGGAAGGACAGCGCGCGCCGTTCGGCATCTTCGCACAAGAAGAAACAGGTGATCCCCGACCAGGGGAACCAATCGGGACGGATCACCGGCACATGGAAAGACAGGCGTTCCCGGCCCTCGGCGGCCAGGCTGGCGCGCAGGGTTTCAAGCTCGGCGAAACGCTCGGGGGCAAAGTCGAACAGCTCGACGCAACCCAGGCCGCGATGGACCAGGCTTTCCGCTTGGGCCCGGGCGACGGTGCTAGATTCCATCGGCCCTCCTCACCTCGACCAGATTGCTATTGAAGGCAGACCCGCCGCCCAGATCGGCGACGAAATCGGGCGTCGTCATGTTGGCGTTGCCGCCGCAGGGGTAATGGCGGCTCCACCATTGGCCGGGCGCCACCGCCACGCCGGGCTTAACCCGCGCCTCGACCACCGCCCAGACCTCGAACCGGCCGCGATCGTTGAACACCGTCACCCGATCGCCGTTTGCGACACCGCGCCGCGCGGCATCGTCGGGATGAAGATAAAGAGTGGGCCGGATTTCCTCGGCGGTCAGTCCCGCCTCGCCCGCATAATTGGAATTGAGGAAGGAATGGCCCGAAGGCGTCACGAGGGCCAGCGGATAGCGGGCGAAGCGATCGGGCGAGCCTTCCTCGCTTTCCTTGGGCGGAAGGTATTCGGGCGCGGCCAGCGTCGCATCGGCAAAGCGAAGGCGTAGGTCCTCGGGCAAGGCGCGGTCGGGACCAAAGCGCCGGTCGGTGGTCTCGGCCGCCACCGGCGCCCAGCCCTGGGCGTCCAAACGGGCGCGATCGAGCCCCCGGATCGCCGGATGATCGGCCGCCAGCAATTCCCGGATCAAGGCGTCGTCATCCTGGGCGAAGCACGCCTCGCCAAAGCCCAGCGCCTGGGCCAGATCGCCGAAAAGCTGGCGGTTGGAACGCGCTTCGCCCGGGGGCGCCACGATCCTTTGGCTGCGGTAAAGCGCCGGCACGAAGTAGGAGAAGAACAGATCGGCCTGCTCGAAGGCGCTGGTGGCCGGCAAAACGATGTCGGCCAAGCGCGCCGTATCGGTAAGGAAAAGATCGTGGACGACGGTAAACAAATCCTCGCGTCCCAAGCCGGCGCGAAGGGCGGACTGGTTGTAGAGCACCGAGGCCGGATTGCCCTGGGCGACGAACAGGCTGCGGATCGGAAAACCCGTGCCGTTCAGCATGTGGGCGAGATGGATCATGTTGTAGCCAGCCGCCGGGGTCGGGCGCAATTCCTCGCCCTCCAGCTCGTGCCAATCGTGGGGGAAGATGGTGCTGGTGGGGAAATAGACGCCGCCGCCCGCAAAGCGCAGCGCGCCGGTCAGGCCAGGCAGGCAGGCGATGCTGCGTAAGGTAAGTCCGCCATTCGAATGGCGCTGGCAACCGGGACCGACGCTGATGAAGCTGTGCCGATGTTCGCCATAGAGGCGGGCGAAGGCTTCGATTTCGGCCACCGTAAGGCCGGTCAGCCCGGCGACGCGCTGGGGTGGGTAATCGGCAAGGCGGCGGGCCAATTCCTCGAAACCCATTGTGGCGCGGGCGACGAAATCGGCGTCGTGGCGCCCATCGCGCACCAGCGCATGCATCACGCCCAGCGCCAAGGCGGCGTCGCTGCCCGGCTTGGGTTGCAGCACCAGATCGGCCCCTTCGGCGCCACGGATGCGGACCGGATTGACTACCACTAGCTTGGCGCCCCGGGCGCGCGCCTCTTTGAGGGTGGGCAGTTGATGGATGTTGGTGGCGGCCGGATTGACGCCCCACAGCACGACCAGCGAACAGCCGCCGATGGCGGTGGGATCAGGACTGATCGAACCGCCCATGGTTTGGCGATAGCCGGTTCGCCCCGCCCTTGTGCAGATGGTGCGGATCATCTGCAAACTGCCCAGCCGGTTGAAGAAGCGCTTGGGCGCGATGTGGCCCTGCACCAGACCCTCGGTGCCCGAGCCGAAGAAGGGGAGGATGGCGTAAGGCCCGTCCGTCGCAAGGATGGCTTGCCAGCGCTGGGCGATGGTGGCGATCGCCTCCGCCCAGCCGATCGGGCGGAATTCGCCGCTCCCCTTCGGCCCGCCCCGGAGAAGCGGGCGGCGCAGTCTTTCGGGGCCGTTCAGGCGGGCCGGCAGTTCGGCGATCTTGCGGCAGATGAAACCCTGCGTCACCGGATGATCGGGATCGCCGGCCAGCGCGATCAGCCGCCCCTCGGCCACACAGGCCCGCAGGCGGCAGCGATCAGCGCAATCGTGCGGGCAGACGGCGGACCGCCAATCGGGCGCCGCATCAACCGATCGCTCGCTGCGTTTGGCCGCTTGGCCCATACGCGTTTCCATTCTCCCTTCGGCCATCCTGGCGAGGCCCCTTTACCCCGCCAGAAAAGCTTGAAATCGCCGGGCCACGTCCTGGGGCTTGATCTTGGGCCGGCCAACCTTGTCCAGCCCGCCCGGCGCCAAGCGAACATGCAGCAGGCAGGGCCCCGGCTGGGCCAGCGCCGCCAGGAAAGCCTGGACGAAGCCCTCCAGACTGTCGAGACCGATCCCTTGCGCGTAGCCGCAGGCGACCGCGACGCGGGCGAAATCGACCCCGGCCGACACCGTGGCCTGGCCGCCGGTGGAATCATGGACGCCGTTGTCGAGCACGATATGGATCAGATTGGCCGGATGCTGCCAGCCGATGGTCGCCATGTTGCCCATCTTCATTAGCGCCGCGCCGTCGCCATCGAGCACGATCACGGGGCGCGTGGCGTTGAGCGCCACGCCCAGCCCCATGGCGCTGGCCCCACCCATCGACCCCACCTGATAGAGCTGCTGCGGCCGATCGGCCAGGGTGTAAAGCTCGCGCCCACACAGCCCGGTGGTGGCGACGATGGCGGCGGCATCGGGCACATGCGCCAAGAGCGCGTTCAGGATATCGACCCGCCGGGGCCGCGCCCCGCCTTGGCACCCATCGGTCCAGCGACCCGGGCTGGGGGGCTTGGCCGGCGCTTTATCGAGCGGCGAATCCGCGACCGCCCCTTTGGCCATCACCAGCACGAAAGGTCGCTGGCTTGCGCCCATCATCGCCACCGCCTGATCGAGGGTGGGGCCGATGGCGGCGTCGGTATCGGGAAAATTGGCCCAGGGCAGGCGCAGAGTTTCGATCAGCTCGTGGGTGATCTCGCCCATCAGTTCGTGCTGGGGCTCGTCGGCCAGACCGGGCTGGCCGCGCCAGGTGGTGATCAGAAGCGTCGGAATACGGAACGGATCGTTCAAGGAGGTGAGCGGATTGACCGTGTTGCCCAGCCCGGAATTCTGGCAGAGCACCACCGGCATCCGCCCGGCCAGCCAGGCGCCGGCGGCGATCGCCACCGCCTCGCCCTCGCTGGCGGCCCCGACATAGCGAAGCCGGGGATCGGAAATCACCCGGTTGATGAGCGGCGTGAGAAAGGAACAGGGCACGCCGGTGAAGAAATCGAATCCCCGCCTTTGGAGCGCGCCCAGAAAGGCGCCGGCCTCGATCATCGGCCCCTCACAGCATGTTGCGCAGGTTGGCGAGATCGAAGGCGTCGTTGACGTTGCACCAGTTGCCGCCGATGTATTTCACCCGCACTTCGGTGCCGCCGGCCACCAGACGGTTGAACAAATCGGGCATCGAGGCCTGGTCGAGCGTGCCTTCGGCCCGCATGCGCTGCAATTCCGCCTTGGCTTTTTCCGAACCCTTGGGGGTGAAGGCGGCGACGCCGATCCATTCGCCATGCGCCTGATCGGGTGCCAGGGTGCCGATCGCCGCCAGGGCGGTGGCGCCTTCATGGAAGGGGTCGGTCGAATAGGGCTTGGTGCAGCGGCACAGATCGCGCGAGTTGGCGGCCCGGCCCGGACCGCGCGCCAAGGTCCAATCGACGGCGAGGGCGACCTCGGCCTCGGTGTCGAGCAGAATCTGGGCCACGAAATCGCGGAAATAGACATCGCCGTAGGAGACCAGACAGGTCCCTTCCAGCAGATCGGCCGCTTTCGCCAGCGAGGCCAATTCGCCGGTGCTGTCCCAGGCCGGGTTGGTGACCAGCTTGATGCCCGAGACCTTGATGGTCTCGGCCTTGTAGCCGCCGACCACGGCGATCCGGCTTATGCCGGCGTTGTTGAGCGCCGCCACCTGGCGGTCCAGTAGCGGCCGGCCGCGAATGTCGAGCATGCATTTGGGCTTTTCGCGGGTCAGCTCTTCCAGGCTCTTGCCGCGCGAGGCGGCCAGCACGATGGCGCCGGCATCGTGGCGCTTGCCGGGCAGATAGCGCTTCTCGGCCTCGGCGATCTCGTGGTCGCCGGTGATCTCGAAGACGTCGTTTAAGGGCGTCACGTTGCCCTCGACGTTGATCAGGCTTTGCTCTTCGAAGATGCGGCGCGAGGTTTCCCGCATCGCCTGCATGGCGCTGCGCAGATTGTGGTTGGCCCAGATGATGGTCGAGATGCCGGCCTGGCGGAAATGCTCGGTCGGCGTGGCGTAGTATTTGGTGGGCACGATCACCAGGGGCGCCCGGTTCGCCCATTCCTTGGCGAAGGTGAGGATTTCATCGGCGCTCGACTTCTTGGAATGGATGAGGATGCCGTCGGCGCCGGCTTGGCGATAGGCCTCGGCGCGCTTCAAAGCCTCGGCCATGCCGTGGCCGGCGATCAGCGCTTCGACTCGGGCGATGATGCAGAAATCGGCATCGGTCTGGCTGTCCTTGCCGGCCTTGATCTTGCCGGCGAACTCGGCGATCTCGGCCAAGGGCTGCTTGTTCTCGATGAAGGAATTGGTTTTGGGAAAGACCTTGTCCTCGATGCAGACGGCGGCGATGCCGCGCTGGATCAGCTTGGTCACCAGGCGGCGGAAATTGTTGAAATCGCCATAGCCAGTGTCGCCGTCGAGCAAGATCGGAATCGAGGTCGATTCGGCCATGAACTCGACCACCTCCAGGACCTGGGTCCAGGAGGCCTCGTTGCGGTCGCGCACCCCCAATGCGGTCGAGATCGACAGCCCGGACCCCCAAATGCCCTCGAAGCCGGCCTTTTCGACGATGCGGGCCGACAGGCCGTCATGCGCCTCCATCAGGAAGGCGAGTTCCTTGCGCAGCAGAAGATCGCGGAACTTGCGCGTCTTGGAAACCGAAGGGTTGTGATTCATCAATAGGTGTCCGCCGCCGACCGTTGCAGATTTTGTAACATTTCGGACCCATGGGGTGGTGTCAAGAAATTAGCGCCCCGATCGGCTCCAAACCGTGGCCCGGACCACGATTCTTCCCCCAAACGGCGCATTTACAGGCCGGGCGCAAGGGCGCTATATAACCCCGATGCGGCCGTGCGACCGGGCCGCCGGAGGATGGACCATGCCTGATTTTCCTAAGAAAACCGCTGAAGACTGGGCCAAGCTGGCCGCCAAGGACCTGAGGGGCGAAAACGCCGATGGCCTGGTCTGGCAAACGCCCGAGGGCATCGCGGTCAAGCCGCTCTACACGGCGGCCGATCTGGAAGGGATCGAGGATGTTCACAGCCTGCCCGGCTTTCCGCCCTTCCTCAGGGGCCCGCGCGCCACCATGTACGCCAACCGGCCCTGGACCATCCGCCAATATGCCGGCTTCTCGACCGCCGAAGACTCGAACGCCTTCTACCGCGCCAACCTGAAGGCGGGGCAGATGGGCCTGTCGGTGGCCTTCGATCTGGCCACCCATCGCGGCTACGATTCCGATCATCCGCGCGTTGTGGGCGATGTCGGCAAGGCCGGGGTGGCGATCGATTCCATCGAGGACATGAAGATCCTCTTCGACGGCATCCCCTTGGACCAGATGAGCGTCTCGATGACCATGAACGGCGCCGTGCTGCCGGTGCTCGCCGGCTACATCGTGGCCGCCGAGGAGCAAGGCGTTTCCCAGGACAAACTGGCGGGGACCATCCAAAACGACATCCTGAAGGAGTTCATGGTCCGCAACACCTACATCTACCCGCCGGCACCCTCGATGCGGATCGTCGCCGACATCATCGAGCATACCGCCAACCACATGCCGAAATTCAATTCGATCTCGATTTCCGGCTACCACATGCAGGAAGCGGGCGCGACGGCGGTGCAGGAACTGGCCTTCACCCTGGCCGACGGCCTTGAATATGTGCGCTCGGCCCTGGCCAAGGGCTTGGCGGTCGACGATTTCGCGCCCCGGCTGTCCTTCTTCTTCGCCATCGGCATGAATTTCTTCATGGAGGTGGCGAAGCTGCGCGCCGCCCGCCTGTTGTGGGCGCGGCTGATGAAGCCTTTCAACCCCAAAAACGCCAACAGTCTGGCGCTGCGCACCCATTGCCAGACCTCGGGCTGGTCCTTGACCGAGCAGGACCCCTACAACAACGTCATTCGCACCACCATCGAGGCGATGGCGGCGGTTCTGGGCGGCACCCAGTCGCTGCACACCAACGCGCTCGACGAGGCGATCGCCCTGCCCACCCCCTTCTCGGCTCGCATCGCCCGCAACACCCAGCTCATCTTGGCCGAGGAAAGCGGCATTCCGCGTGTCGTCGATCCCCTGGGCGGCAGCTATTACGTCGAAAGCCTCACCCATTCCCTGGCCCAAGCGGCCTGGGAACTCATTCAAGAAGTCGAGGCGCTGGGCGGCATGACCAAGGCGGTGGAATCGGGCATGCCGAAATTGCGCATCGAGGAATCGGCGGCCAAGCGCCAGGCCCGCATCGACCGGGGCGAAGAAACCATCGTCGGCGTCAACAAATATCCGCCCGCCAGCGCCGAAACCATCCCGATCCTCGACATCGACAATTCGAAGGTGCTGGCGTCCCAGATCGCCCGCATCAAGGAAACCAAGGCCAAGCGCGATCCGGCCAAGTGCAAGGCGGCGCTGGCGGCGCTGACCAAGGCCGCCCAGGACGGCAGCGGCAACCTCTTGGCGCTGGCGATCGAGGCCAGCCGGGCGCGGGCCACGGTGGGCGAGATTTCCGACGCGCTGGAAGCCGTCTATGGCCGCTACCGCGCCCAGACCCGCGCCATCTCGGGTGTCTATGGCGCCGCCTATGCCGGCGACGCCGGCTTCGCCGCCATCCGCACCCGGGTCGAAGGCTTCGCCAAATCCGAGGGCCGCCGGCCGCGCCTTCTGGTCGCCAAGCTGGGCCAGGACGGCCACGATCGCGGCGCCAAGGTCATCGCCACCGCCTTTGCCGACATGGGCTTCGACGTCGATGTCGGGCCGTTGTTCCAGACGCCCGAGGAGGCGGCAAGAATGGCAATCGAGAACGACGTCCATGTGGTGGGGGTCTCCTCGCAGGCCGCCGGCCACAAGACCCTGGTGCCGATGCTGATCAAGGAGCTGGCCAAGGCGGGCGCGCCCGACATCCTGGTGGTGGTGGGCGGCGTGGTGCCGGCCCAGGACTACCCCGCCCTCACCGAGGCCGGCGTCGGCGCCATCTTCGGCCCCGGCACCAACATCACCAAGGCGGCGGGCGCCATTCTCGATCTCTTGGCCCGGCGCAAGAAGGCGGCCTAGACCGGCATCCCCCGTGGACCCGCGCCTGCACGAGGCCTGGTTCCACTACGCCGCCGGCCTGGCGAACGAGGGCTTCGCCCACCTCCATGGCGGACGCCCGGGCGAGGCCGCCAAGGCGTTCGCCGCCGCCGCCAAGGCCGATCCGGCCAGCCTCGCCGCCTGGGCGGGGCTTTACGAATCGCGCATGGCCGAGGGCGATCTTGCCGGCGCCAAGGAGTCCTTCCTCCTGCTCAAGGGCATGGCCGGCGACCACGCGGTCGAACGGGCCCGCATGGGTCAGGTGCTGTTCGAGCGCGGTCTTAACCGCGCCGCGATCGCGTTGTGGCGGGAAGCCGCCAAGGACGAGGCCCACGCCGTTCCGGCGCTGGTCAACATCGCGGTGGCCTGCCAGCGTCTTGGCGCGGAGGACGAGGCCGCCCAGGCCGCGCAAGAAGCCCTGGTGCGCCATCCCCGCCAGGCGACCGCGCATCGGATTTTGGGGCAACACGCCTTCGCCGCCCGCGATCTCGATGCCGCGCTTGCCCATTGGCGGGCCGTCGATCCGCCCGACGCCCAGGTGCTGGCCCATCTCGGCCAAACGCACATGCTGCTGGGCGACATGGAGGCCGCGCTTAAGGACTTCCAGGCGGCGGCGCGCCTGGCGCCCCATTACGCCTCGAGCGCCCTGATGGCGATGCATTACTGCGCCTCGGTCACGCCGGACGCCATCGCCCAAGCCCATTTCGCCTGGGGCCGCCAATTCCCCGACCGCCCGCGCCCGCCCTTGCGCGCCCTTAGGCCGGACGAGCCGCTGCGGGTGGGGTTCATCTCCGCCGATTTCCGTCATCACGCCACCGGGATTTTCCTGCCGCCCCTGTTGGCGGCGCGCGAGAGGGCGCTCTGGCAGGCCCATCTCTATTCCAACACCCTGCAGGCCGATGGTTTCACCGAGCGCTTCCGCACCTTGGCGGATTCCTGGACCAACATCCGCCCGCTCGACGACGCGCAGGCGGCGGCGCGCATCCAAGCCGACGCGATCGACATCCTGATCGATCTCAACGGCCATTCCGCCGGCAACCGGCTGGGCCTGTTCGCCTTACGCCCGGCGCCGATCCAAATCACTTTCATGGATTACGTCGGCACCACCGGCCTTGCCGCCATGGATTTCCTGCTGCACGACGCCATCCAGGCCCCGCCCGCCGAAGACCACCGCTTCACCGAGCGGGTGCTGCGCTTTCCCGGCGACACGCTGTGCTTCGAACCGCCCGCCTACGCGCCCAACGTGGCGCCGCCGCCCTTTCTGGGCAACGGCCACCTCACCTTCGGCGCCTTCAACGCCCTGGCCAAGATGAGCGACAAGACGGTGGCGCTGTGGAGCCGCATTCTCGCCCAAGCGCCCAGGACGCGAATGGTGCTGGCGGCGCCCTCGCTCAAATACAAGGCGGCGCAGGAACGCTATCGATCCCTGTTCGTCGGCCACGGCATCGATGCCGATCGGCTCACCCTGTTGGGCGAGACCGATCATGCGAACCAATTGGCGCGCCACCGTCTGATCGACGTCATGCTCGACACCACGCCCTATTCCGGCGGACTCTCGACCTGTGAATCCTTGTGGATGGGCGTGCCGGTCATCACCCATTTGGGTGATCGCATCGCGTCGCGTCACGCCGCCTCGCATCAAATCCATTGCGGGCTGGCGGAATTTGTCGGTGAAAGCGAACAAGCCTATATCGATTGCGCGCTAGAATTTATTGCCGACCCGAGTCGGTTGGCGTCCTTGCGCGCGACGCTGCGCGATCGGGTGGCCGCCTCGCCCCTTATCGACAACGCGCGCTATGCCTCGGAATTCTTTCAAATTCTAAGAAAATGCCAATCAAGGTTTTCAGATGAGAATCTTCCCCCAGATGACGAATTTTGTTGAACGAATCCCCAAAAGGGCGCAAGAATATCCCCAGTGGGGTGGTTTCTATACGGACAGACTAGGGAAACATGTTTTTTATCAAAGCATTAGGCTGGGTGCTGATCGGCACCGCTCTTCTCATGGCCTCGGGCGAGGCAATTGCCGCTTTGGGAACCGGTACCCATGATTACATTGCGGCGGCCGATTTGTGGGCCCTGTTCCTGGGCTCGTTGCCCGATTTCGGCGAGGCGGCTTTTGGCCTGTCCTGGGACAATGTCTGGATGACCCTGTTGGGCTGGCCCGCTTGGGCGATCTTCGCCCCCCTGGGCGGCATGCTGCTCTTGGCCGTTCATCTGCGTCCGCGCCGCAAGCGCATGTTCGCCGGGCGCAATCAGCGCTACGCGTAATTCAATTTAGCCTCAGTCGCCGGCGCCAGCGCGCCGGACAGGGAAAAGGCCGGGTCGTTCCGGCCTTTTTGCATTTGGGGTCGAGTGCCCGGTTGACCGGACGCCGCACACGTCAAGAGCCGGCACGAACGTCCGTGGGAAACCCGCTTGGTTTCACCACCCAGACACCAAGGCCCTAAGACGTTCAAGGCTCGGCCAGAGACCTTGGCATCTTTGTGTCTTGGTGGTTCGCAACCGCAACCGTTCGGATCGTCACGGCGGAAGGCGTGAGGCCGGCACAAAGCCCGCCGCTAATCCCCGCCCATCTTGAGCGCGGCCAGGAAGGCCGATTGCGGGATCTCGACCTTGCCGAACTGGCGCATCCGCTTCTTGCCCTCTTTTTGCTTGTCGAGCAGCTTGCGTTTGCGCGAGACGTCGCCGCCATAGCATTTGGCAAGCACGTCCTTCCTGAGCGCCGAGATGGTCTCGCGCGCCACGATCCGCCCGCCGATCGCGGCCTGGATGGCGATCTGGAACATCTGGCGCGGGATCAGTTCCTTGAGCTTGGCGCAGATGGCGCGGCCGCGCGCTTCCGCGACGCCGCGGTGGCAGATGAAGGCGAGCGCGTCGACCGGCTCGGTGTTGACCAGGATCGAAACCCGGATGAGATCGCTTTCGGCGTAGGATTCGATTTCGTAATCGAAGCTGGCGTAGCCGCGCGACACCGATTTCAGCCGGTCGTAGAAATCGAAGACGATCTCGTTCAGGGGCAGGCGGTAGACCACCAGGGCGCGCTTGCCGGCGTAGGTGAGATTGACTTGTTGGCCGCGCCGCTCGGTGCACAGCGCCAGGATCGAGCCCAGATAGTCGTCGGGCACCAGGATGGTGGCCTTGATCCAGGGCTCCTCGATCTTGGCGATGCGCGCCGGATCGGGCATGTCGACCGGATTGTGCAGCTCCTGCACCTCGCCGTTGGTGAGGTGGACCTTGTAGACCACGCTGGGCGCCGTGGTGATGAGGTCGAGATCGAATTCGCGCTCGAGGCGCTCCTGGATGATTTCCAGATGGAGCAATCCCAAAAAGCCGCAGCGGAAGCCGAAGCCCAGGGCCGCCGAGGTCTCGGGCTGGTAGACGAAACTGGCGTCGTTGAGCCGAAGCTTGGAAAGCGAATCGCGCAGCCTTTCGTAATCGGCGGCGTCGATGGGAAAGAGGCCGCAGAACACCACCGGCACGCTGGGCTTGAAGCCGGGCAGCGGATCGGCGGCCGGGCGGCGGTCGTCGGTGATGGTGTCGCCCACTTCGCAATCGGCCACCGCCTTGATCGAGGCGGTGACGAAGCCCACTTCGCCCGGCCCCAATTCGGCCAGGGTCTGCATTTTGGGGGTGAAGCAGCCGACCTGGTCGATGTCGTAAACGGCACCGGTGGCCATCATGCGGATGCGCTGGCCGCGCTTCAGGCGGCCATCGACCACCCGCACCAGGGTGATGACCCCCAAATAGGAATCGTACCAGGAATCGACCAGGAGCGCCTTCAGGGGCGCCTCGGCGTCGCCCTTGGGCGGCGGCAGGCGGACGATCAGCGCTTCCAGGAGTTCGTCGATGCCGATGCCGGTCTTGGCCGAGATCGGCACCGCGCCCGAGGCATCGAGGCCGATCACCTCTTCGATCTGTTCCTTGACCCGTTCGGGCTCGGCGGCGGGCAGGTCGATCTTGTTCAGGACCGGCACGATCTCGTGGTTGTTGTCGAGCGCCTGGTAGACGTTGGCCAGGGTCTGCGCCTCAACACCCTGGCTGGCGTCGACCACCAGGATCGAGCCCTCGCAGGCGGCCAAGGACCGGCTCACCTCGTAGGCGAAATCGACATGGCCGGGGGTGTCCATCAGATTGAGCTGATAGGTCCGGCCGTCCTTGGCGGTGTAGGCCAGCCGCACCGTCTGCGCCTTGATGGTGATGCCGCGCTCGCGCTCGATATCCATGGAATCGAGCATCTGCTCGCGCATCTCGCGCGCCTCGACGGCGCCGCAGCGCTGAATCAGTCGATCAGCCAGGGTCGATTTCCCGTGGTCGATGTGGGCGATGATGGCGAAGTTGCGAATGCGCGAAAGGTCGGTCATCGGTCGATTGGGTCTCCGGAATCGGGCCGCACCATAGGGCGAAGACGGGCCGGGCGCAACGGTTGCGATGGGGGCTTGGGTTATGCCAGTCTCTGGGCATGAATCTCGGACTCGTCACCCAGGACATCGTCTACAGCGGCTCCGGCCTCGAGCGCGCCGCCGCCTTGCGCCGCGACGGCGCCCGCCTGGCCGCCCTGGCCGGCGACGAAACGGCCCGCCTGATCCCCATGTGGCGGGGCAAGAATCTGGTGGCGATCGAGGGCGGCCCGCGCGCCATTCTCCTGCCGGCCGCCGCGCTGCGCGAGGCGATGGCGGCGGCCAACGAGACCAGCTTTCTCGGTCTGTTCGACGGCGCCCCGCTGTTCGCCAGCGACATCACCAATCTGTCCGAGGGCCGCCAGCCTCCGGCGCTGGGCGAAGGCACCCAATTCGTCAATCTGCGCGAGGTGGGGCCCAATCTGGCGTCCCGCGAGGCCTCGCTCCTCGCCTATGCGCGCGGCCTGTTGCACTGGCATTCGCAACACCGCTTCTGCCCGGCCTGCGGCCAACCCACCCAATCCGAGGAAGGCGGCCACGTGCGCCGCTGCTCGGACAAGAGCTGCAACACCTTGCATTTCCCGCGCACCGATCCGGCGGTGATCATGCTGGTCCATGACGGCGAACGCTGCCTGTTGGCCCGCCAGCCGCGCTTTCCGGCCGGCATGTATTCGACCCTGGCCGGCTTCGTCGAGCCGGGCGAAACCTTGGAAGAGGCGGTGATCCGCGAGGTGGCCGAGGAGGCCGGCATTCCGGTGGTCGAGGTCCGCTACGCCGGCTCGCAGCCCTGGCCCTTCCCGGCCTCGCTGATGCTGGGCTTCTACGCCCGGGCCACGGCGAGCGCCATCACGCTCGATCCGCACGAGCTGGAAGACGCCCGCTGGCTCAGCCGCACCGAATTGCGCGACAGCGAAAGACTGGGCATCCATCTGCCCAGGGGCGATTCCATCGCCCGGCGGCTGGTGGAAGGCTGGCTCAACGCGCGGATTTAGACAAAGACCACCCCGCGATGATACGCCTCATCGCGGGGTGGATCGGCCGCAAGGCGGCCACGCGCCGAAGGGCGCGGGAGCCAAGGGAGCCGGAGGGCGACTGCCGGCGATTGAGGGGCGTTGATCGGCAACGATCAACGCCAAAAAATAACAACGGGGAGAGCGACGTGACCGAAGATACCAAACCCTTCATCGTCACCCGTCGCGTCGATTGGGGCGATTGCGATCCGGCCGGCATCATCTACACGCCCCGGGTCTTCGATTTCGCCTACGAATCGCTGGGCATCTGGTACCGCGACTGGATGGGGGTGAGCTGGTGGCAGGCCAAGGGCAAATCCGATTACGGCTCGCCCACCGTGCATGCCGAATGCCACTATTTCCGCCCGCTCGAACCCGACGACCACGCCTTTCTCGAAATTCGCATCGCCGCCCTGGGCCGCAGTTCGACCACCTACCAGGTGATCGCCCGCAACAAGGACGGCCAGAGCTGCTTCGTGGTTTCCTTCACCGCCTGCTACACCAATTTCGTCCAGATGCGTTCGGCGGAGATTCCCCAGGCTTGGCGGGCCAGGATGGAAACCTATCACGCCGCCTGGCCGGCCCTGCCGATCGAGGAGGTTCGCTGATGTTGACCCTGTCGTCGCTCTTCGACTCCACGGTGCGGCGCTTTCCCAACCGTCCGGCGCTCCATATCGGCACCGAAACGCTCACCTGGCGCGATTACGCGGCGCGCACCGCCCGCACCGCCACCCGGCTCAAGGAGGCCGGCATCGGACCGGGCAAGCGCTTCGCCGTGCTGGGGCGCAATTCGCCCCATCAGGCCCTGCTCTTCCAGGCCAGCTACCGGCTGGGTTCGACCGTGGTGCCGATCAATTTCCGCCTGGCGGCGCCCGAGATCGCCTACATCCTCAAGGACAGCGAAAGCGATCTGCTGCTCTATGAGGGCGTCTTCCAAGAGCTGCTCGACCAGCCGCCGGTGGCCGAATGGCGGGCGGTGGGCGGGCGGATGCAAAGCTGGTCGGAATTCGAGACCGGCATCGCCGGCGCCGCGCAAACCCCGATCGCCGAGATTGGCGAGGAATCGCCCGCCTTCCTGCTCTACACCGGCGGCACCACCGGGCGGGCCAAGGGCGTGGTGCTGACCCACCGCAACCTTGCCACCAACGCCCTGCAACTGTCCGAGGCCAAGCGCGAGGGCCCCGATCATTGCTATTTGCACATGGCGCCGATGTTCCACGCCGCCGAGCTTTACAGCAATTTCATGCTGGTAAGCGGCGCGGCCAGCCGTTACCTCGAGATGGCCGATCCGAAGATCATTCTTGAATTGATCGACGCCAAGGCGATCAGCGCCACCATGCTGCCGCCGGTGATGCTGATCAAAATGCTGCAGCTGATCGAGGCCGACCCCAAGGCCTACGACCTTCGCAGCCTGCGCTATCTTTTGTACGGCTCGGCGCCGACGCCCGAGAAATGGGTGCGCCGGGCGTTGGAGGTGTTCGCCCACACCCGAATCTGGCACGGCTATGGGCTGACCGAGACCTCGCCGATCCTAAACACCATCGAGCATGACCGCGCCTGGCTGGCACAAGGCCATCCGAGGGCCGAGCGGCTTAATTCGGTCGGCCCGCCGCTGATCGGCACCGAGGTCCGCATCGTGGGTGATTCCGGCCAGGAGCTGGCGGTCGGCCAGGTGGGCGAGATCGTGGTGCGCGGGCCGCAGGTCAGCGCCGGCTATTACAAGCTGCCCAAGGAAACCGCCGCCGCCTTTCGAAACGGCTGGTTCCACACCGGCGATGTCGGCAAGGTCGACGATGAAGGCTTCCTCACCCTGCTCGACCGCAAGAAGGACATGGTGATCACCGGCGGCGAGAACGTCTACACCACCGAGGTGGAGACGGTGCTGGCCCAGCATCCCGATCTTCAGGACGTGGCGGTGATCGGTGTGCCCGACGAGCTGTTCGGCGAGGCCCTGGTGGCGGTGCTGGTCGCCAAGCCGGGCGCCCGGCCCACCACCGAGGCAGTGCTGGCCCATTGCCGGGCCCAGATCGGCGGCTACAAGATTCCTAGGCGGGTCGAGTGGCTGGACGAATTGCCGCGCAGCGCGGTGGGCAAGATCCGCAAGGACGAATTGCGCCGGGTTTTCAAAGGCGAGCGGACGGGGTGAGAAGGGCAAACGGGCGGCCGATGCGGGACCAATCCGCCAAGGCCCGGGCCTCCTCTTAACCTTCCGCGCCCCCCCCAAACTTGCCAGATTCCGACTTTCCGGCGGCTTTCCCGCCAGGGCCGCCGGCCGCCCCGCCATCCCTATCTTAGGAAATTTATGCCAAAAGTCCTTGCATCCGGGCCGTGAACACTTTATCTGGACAGGGTCACTCTACTTCGGATTGCCGATTCGTTGCGTTCTTGAACCCTACGATCGCCGTCTTTCCAGGTAAAGATTGATGCGTCGCAGACCTTTATGCGCCGCAACCCCGCAATTCTGGAGTACAAGAATGGCTATCGGCACTGTGAAATGGTTTAACGCCACTAAGGGCTTCGGCTTCATTCAACCCGAAAACGGCGGACCGGACGTCTTCGTCCACATCTCCGCCGTCGAGCGCGCCGGCATGCGGCAGCTTAATGAAGGCCAGAAGATTTCCTACGAAGAGCAGCGCGATCCGAAGCGCGGCAAGACTTCGGCGGAAAACCTGAAGGCGGTTTGACCGTTTCGATTCGACAAATCGGGGACCCGCGGTCCCCGATTTTGCGATTTTGGCCTTCGCCCCTTTAGCCGAGCCGAAACGCCGGCCCAAGGCCCGAACGCTGCCTCTGACTCTAGCGAACTGAGATCCGGCCTGGTAAGGTCGCGCTTTGTTGCGACTCCTCGCCCCGCGCCCGCCGGGAAAATAGCGCCTCCCTACACCCCGTAGCGCGCCAGGCTGCGTTCGACCTGCCCGACATAGCCGCCGCCGAACAGGCGGACATGGACCAAGAGCGGATAGAGATTGTAAAGGTCGCGCCGTTCCTCGAAAAAGCCCTCGGCGATCGGGCGATGGCGGCCATATTCGCCAAAGAACGCTTGGCCCATGGTGTGGAACAAGGTGGCGAAGGCCAGTTCGATTTCGGGATCGGCGTAATAGATCGCCGGATCGACGAAACCCAGGATGCGGCCCTTTTTCGCCAGCACATTGCCGGCCCACAGATCGCCATGAATAAGGGCGGGCGCCGCCGGCCGGGCGATCCAGCGCGCAAGCCTTCCGGCCAGGCGCTCGATCCGGCGCAGGAGGGGCGCGTCGATCACCCCTTCCTCGCGGGCGGCCTCGGCCATCGCCAGAAGACGGCGCTGGGCGAAGAACTCGATCCAGGATTCCAAAGGCCCATTCGGTTGGGCAAGGCCGCCGATCAGCGTGTCGCGCTCGAGCCCATAGAGGGGCCGGGTATGCGCGTGCAGGGCGGCGATCAGGCGGGCGGCGTGGATTTCGGCCGCGTCGTCGAGCCCGTCGCCGGCCGCGATATGCTCGATCAGCAACAGATCGGGCTCGGCCAGCAGCACCTTCGGCACCGGCACTTTGCCGGCCAGTTGCTCCAGCATCCAGCCTTCGATGGCAAGGCCTTGCCCGCCCAGCTTGGCCACCACACGCCGCCCATCGGCCAGATCGAGCGCCCGCACCTGGGCGATCGAGCCGCCGGAAAGCGGATGCGTGGCGGCGATCCGGGCGCCCAGCGCCCGTTCAGCCCGCGCTTGCCAATCGGCTTTGGACATGGATGAGAATGGCCCGGGCGCCGGTTTCGATCAGGTCGAACACATGCTCGAAGCCGTCGGGGCCGCCGTAATAGGGATCGGGAACGTCCTGGACGCTGGCGTCGGGCACGAAATCGAGAAACAGGTGGATGTCGGCCGCCGAGCCTTTGGGTTTCGCCCGTTCGAGATGGCGCTGATGCTCGCGGGTCATCGCCAGGATCAGATCGAAGCGCCGGAAATCGGCCGCCACGACGGCGCGGGCGCGCTGGTCGGACAGATCGACGCCGCGCCGAAGCGCCTCCTCCTGGGTGCGCGGATCGGGCGGCTCGCCCTGGTGATAGCCATGGGTGCCGGCCGAATCGATGCCGACCTGCCCCGCCAGCCCGGCCGCCTCGACCAGCTTGCGGAACACGCCCTCGGCGGTGGGCGAGCGGCAGATGTTGCCGCTGCAGACGAACAGAACCTGATACACGGGATACCTTTTCCAAGGAGGGGGCTTGGGATTATCCTGGTCGGCGACGAAAGGGGCAAGGCGTATGAAAACCGGCAAGCGGATCGTCATTCTCACCGGAGCGGGAATTTCCAAGGAATCGGGGCTGGACACCTTCCGCGACGCCGACGGGCTGTGGTCGAAGGTGCGGATCGAGGATGTCGCCACCCCCGAGGCCTTCGCCCGCGACCCGGTCAAGGTGCATGAATTCTACAACCAGCGCCGCCGCCAGATGGTGGGCGGCAACATTCGCCCCAACGCCGCCCATCGGGCGCTGGCGCGGCTGGAAGAGGAAGGCGCCCAACAGGCGATCGAGGTGCTGCTGGTCACCCAGAACATCGACGATCTGCACGAAAAGGCCGGCAGCCGCAATCTTCTGCACATGCATGGCGAGATGAAAAAGGCCCGCTGCGAGGCCTGCGACCACGTTACCGCGTGGGAGGCCGATCTTACCCGGGAAACCCTTTGCCCCGGCTGCGCCCGGCCGGGCGGCATGCGGCCGCATGTGGTGTGGTTCGGCGAGATGCCGCTTTACATGGACGCGATCATGCAGGCGCTTGAGCGCTGCGATTTGTTCCTGTCGATCGGCACTTCGGGCAATGTCTATCCCGCCGCCGGCTTCGTGCGTCAGGTGCGGCGCGCCGGCCGCGCCCATACGGTGGAGCTGAATCTGGAACCTTCGGAAGGGGTGGAGCTGTTCGCCGAAACCATTCACGGCCCCGCCAGCCGCATCGTGCCCGATTATGTGGCGCGGATTTTGGGGGAGAAAATGATATGACAGACAACAAGCCAACTTTCGGCCAAATTGCCGGTGCCGTCCCTGTTATTATTGTTATGCTTTCTGTTATCCATGAAATTGGGTACTTCATCCCATTTCCTTCAAACATATTAAGCATCGCAAGCATTAATGACTTTATTGTTGTGTCAATTCACTGGCTTCCGTGGGGAATAACCATGTTTTTTATTGGGTGGGTTATTCATTTTTTTCTCATGAGAATTGAAGGATTTAAAACAGATGACGAACTAATTGACAGCTCTTCTTTTCCAAAGCTTATAAAAATTTTTCGGCGGTCGAATGACATTGCATTGCCTGCTATAATAATTATATCTGGTATTGTAGAGTTTGCTTTCTTAACAATGGCGGAATGGAAAATTATTGGGGCTGCATCTACAGTTACATGGGCAATAGTTTTATTTTATTTTGCAAATCATGAGAACTCGCCAATTAGAAAAAGGCTAACGTTTCTTGGCTTATTACTTATCCCATCTTTTTCTATCATTGCTTTTTTCCTTGGACTAGAGGACGGATACAATACTCTGATGCGTGGAGGAAAAAATAAAATTATAGTTGATGACAATGCCGAAGCATATATTTTAAGAAGCTTTGAACGCGGAATGCTAATATATAATAAAGATCATAGCTATATAGATCTTATATCTTGGGATAAGACGGTTATTTTTAGCCAAATCGTAACCACTCCACCTAACGTAGCAAAAATTTGTTATTTATTTGGAAAAAACTGTCCAGAAATACTAAAGTAGATCGTTAATATTCAATTTTCTGGTTTCCACGCAATGCCTTCTTGGAATGAACATCAGTTTTCGTTTCGCTTCGGCACGACGAAATCCTCAAGCGGGCGACCCAGAGCCTGGGCCAAGCGCGCCATCGCCGCCAGACTGCCCGGCTTCTTGCCAGTCTCGATCTCGCTCAAATAGGTGGCGCTGAGGCCGGCCCGAGCAGCCAGGGCGCGGGCGCCAAGGCCGCGATGAAGCCGCCAGACGCGCACCGGGCTCTCGCCCCCGATCAGGCGCTCGACCAAGGCGATCGGCAGGTGATCGGCCCGCGCCTTGGCCTTGCCCAGCTTGCGCTCGTGGCGCTGGGCGCCCCGGAGGGTGGCGCGGTCCTCGGCATCTTCCAGGCGCTCGATCAGGGTCGGGTAATCGGCGCGCGACAGGGTAACGGTGTCGGCGGTGCGGGAAATGGGCATGATCCTTCGATGCATGATTCTCCCTTACCGCCCCAGCCTTTGTCGAGCCTGGGCGCGGATGGGTGCCGGCACCTGGCTTTCCGGTAGGGCCAAGAGGCGGGCGGAATAGGCCTTGGCCTCGTCGGCAAGACCCAATCGCTCGGCGGCGAAGGCGCCGTTGGCCAAGGGCTCGACCGCATCGGGCGCCACCGCCAAGGCCTGGCGGTAATGTTCGCGCGCCGCCTGGAAACGCCCCTGCGCCAGGGCGTTGTTGCCCAATCCGGTCTGGGCGATCGATTTGTCGGGATGCTCGACCGCCAAGATCAGATAGGCGGCGATGCTTTCCTGGGCGCGGCCGGCCTGGCCGGCATGAACGCCGATCGCTTCCAAAAAGGCCAGGCGATCTTGGGGCAGGCGGGCCTTCTCGGCCCCCTCCCGCCACGCCGCCAGGGCGGCGTCGAGCCGCCTTTCGCGCCGATGATGCTGGGCCAGCCCGCTGTAACCGGAACCGCAGGCCGGATCGGTGCGGATCACCTTGGCGAAGAAAGCGCCGTCATTCTGCCAATCGGCGGCAAAGACATGGCTGGCAAAAAGCCCCAGCGGCAGAAGCGCCGCCAGCCCGGCCAGCAACGCCGGCCGCGCCTTGGGAAACGACACCAGCAACGCGGGCGCCAGCAACGCCAGCCCGACCGAAGGCAGATAGAGATTGCGCAGCGCGAACACGCCCTTTTCGTGAAAGGCGCCCAGGAGCGGCGGCGCCAGGAAGAGGAAAAACCCAAGCACCGGCAAGCGGGTGGCGGGCGCCCACCAAGCCGAGCCCGCCAGCCCAAGCAGGACGACGAGGCCTAGGCCGCGCTCGGCCCAGCCGGCCGGCTGGGGTGGCATCGAGAAATAGAAGGGCGCGCCATCGGGCAGCAGGGCATAGCGCAACGACAACGCCGCGAAATCGCCCAGCCGCAGGAAGCCGTCGGCGGATAGGGCGAGGCGCGGCCCCTCGCCCGCCAGGGCCCAATGGCGCAGGCCGAGATAGACAAGCAGGACGAGAAGGAAAAGCGCCAGCCGACGCCAGGGGATGGCCTCGCCCCGCATCCAGGCCAGCAGCGCCAGGACAACCGGCAACAGCGCCGCCGTTTCCTTGACCAGAAGCGCGGCGGCAAAGGCGGCCAGCGCCCAGCCCAGCCGTTGCGCAAGCCAGGCCAGCAAGGCCAGAAGGACGAACAGGGTGAGCAAGGGATCGGTGGCGCCGGAAATCCAGGCCACCGATTCCGCCTTGGCCGGATGGAAGGCAAACAGCCCTGCCGCCAGCCCCCAAAAAAGCGGATCGGCCTTGGGCCACAGGCGGCGCGCCAGCATCCAAACCAGCGCCGCATTGACGCCGTGCAGCAGGAGCGCCGCCAGATGAAAGGCCAAAGGCGCCGGGCCGAACAGCGTCTTCAGCAGCAGGTTCCAGACGACATAGAGCGGGCGGTAGAATTGGCGGTCGGCCGTTTCCAGCCCGCTTGAGGCCCAGACTCCCTGGGCAAAGGCCTTGGGCAGGTTGGCAAGGGAATCGAGGAACGGGTTGGCGGCGATCTGCGGCCAGTCGTCGGACACCCAATGGCCGGCCAGCGACGCCCCGTAGGCGAGAAGCAATCCCGCCGCCAGGATCAGTCCCTGCACCTTGGCGTCGCGCAACCGATCTTGCATCCGCCTATCCTAGCTTTGGCGAATGGATTAGTCTTGGGTCGATGAGCGACGACAAAAAGACCACCGCGCCGGCCAAGGTGGAGCCCGAGCCGGCCAAACCCGCCCCGCCCGCCAAGGAGATCGGCGGCCCCGCCGGTCCTGAACCCACCCGCTATGGCGATTGGGAAAAAGCCGGCCGCTGCACGGATTTTTAGACCACCCTCGTTCCCTGCCCCGGGAGCAGGCGGGCGATGAGGTCGGCGATGGCGTCGCCGCTGGCCGGATGGCGCCAGTGGGGCGCGATCTCGACCAGGGGCAAGAGCACGAAGGCCCTGGCCCCCATGCGCGGATGGGGCAGCACCGGATCGGCCGCTTGCACCCGGCCGTGGTAATCCAACAGATCGAGATCGAGCGGGCGCGCCGCGTTGGGCTCGCCCCGCACCCGGCCGAATTCGCGTTCGAGGGCGTGCAGGAGCGCCAGCAATTCGGGCGGCGCCAAGGTGGTTTCCACGAGGGCGACGGCGTTCAAATAATCGGGCTGATCGGATGGCGGCCAGGCGGGGCTGCGGTAGGCGCGCGACACCCGCAACACCCGCACCCCTCTCGCCGCCAGCGCCGCCAAGGCGGCGCGGAAGGTTTCGGCGGGCGGCCCCGCCGGGCTCGGCAGATTGGCGCCAAGCCCGATCAGGATCACACGATGCGGACCTTGACGTAGGAGCCGGGCGTATCCTCGATCGCCTTCAGCTTGCCCGCGCCGGGCTGGCGCGCCTTGACGCGCTTGTTGTCGATCTTCTCGATCCAGGCCTGCCAATCGGGCCACCAGGAGCCTTCCTTCTGGGTGGCGCTGGCCAACCAGGCGTCGGCGCTTTCGGGCAGGCTCTTGCCCGAACCAACCCAATGCGGATATTTGCCGGGCGGCGGGTTGACGACGCCGGCAATGTGTCCCGAACCCGAAAGGACGAAGCGTACCGGGCCGGCGTAAAGCTGGGTGGCGGCGTAAGCCGATTTCCAGGGCGCGATGTGGTCCTCGCGCGTCGCCAGGATGTAGATGGGCGTCTTGATGGTGCCGAGATCGATCGGCACGCCGCCCACCTCGATGCCGCCCGGGTCCTTCAAATTGTTGAGCTGGTACATGTTGCGCAGATAGAAGCTGTGCATCGCCGCCGGCATACGGGTGGAATCGGAATTCCAGTAGAGCAGGTCGAAGGGAAACGGCTCCTTGCCCAGGAGATAATTGTTGATGACGAACGACCAGATGAGATCGTTGGCGCGCAGCATGTTGAAGGTGGTCGCCATCTCGCTGCCTTCGAGATAGCCGCGCTTGTTCATCTTCTCCTCGAGCGAGAGCAACTGCTCCTCGTCGATGAACACCTCAAGCTCGCCCGCCTCGGCGAAATCGACCATGGTGGCGAAGAAGGTGGCCGAAGCGATGCGGTCGTCCTTCTTGGCGGCCATGTAGGCCAGGGTGGTGGCCAACAGCGTGCCGCCCAGGCAGTAGCCAGCAACGTTGACCTTGTCCTGGCCGGTCGCGATCTTGATGGCGTTCAAGGCCGCCAAGGGGCCTTCGAACATGTAATCGGAGAAGGTCTTGCCGGCCAGCTTCTCGTCGGGATTGACCCAGGAGATCACGAACACCGTGTGGCCCTGTTCGGTCAGCCATTTGATGAGCGAGTTCTTGGGCCTCAGATCCAGGATGTAATATTTGTTGATCCAGGGCGGAATGATCAGCACCGGGCGCTCGAGCACCGTTTCGGTGGTGGGCGCGTATTGGAGAAGCTGGATCAGATCGTTCTGATAGACCACCTTGCCCGGCGTCACCGCGATGTTCTCGCCCACCTTGAAGGCGTCGAGATCGGTCATCTTGATGGCGAGCTTGCCCTTGCCCCGCTCGAGATCGCCCAACAGATTGTTCAAGCCCTTGAGCAGATTCTCGCCGCCCGATTCGACGGTGGCGCGCAAGACCTGCGGGTTGGTCATGACGAAATTCGAAGGCGCCATCGCATCGACGAATTGGCGGGTGTAGAAATCGACCTTCTTGGCGGTCTTCTCGTCCAGGCCCTCGACCTGGCCGACCACGCTTTGCACCGTGCGCGCCGTGAGCAGGTAGGATTGCTTGACGAAATCGAAGACCTCGTTGGTCTGCCAGGCTTCGTCCTTGAAACGGTTGTCGGAGGGTTCGGGCGAAACCACCGGCTCGGACTGTTCGCCCAGCATGCGCCGGGCGGTGTTCTGCCACAGCTTCATGTAATCGGACCACAGGCTCACCTGCGCCTCGACCAGCTTCGAGGGATCGGCCATCAGACGGCCCATCATCTCGACGAAAGCCTGGCCGACATTCATGGGATCGGCCATGCCAAGCTGCGGCTGGCTGGTCTGACGGGCCAGGAAATCGCTCATCAGCCTTTGGCTGCGCTCGGCGATGTTGGCGACCGCCTGGGTCAATTCCGCCGGATCGGGCAGTTTGATGTCAGCTTCCCGTTGCTCGCTCATGGTCCAAACCTTATGATTCCCGGGTTAGGCCCTCGCCGCATGCTGGCGCTGGGCTTTCTCGACGAGGCTCTATATACTTCGTCGGTCGCGCCGTCGAGAGCTAGAATTCCTCCGAACGGCGCGATTTGGATTCGGGCATCACGAAGCGGTAGGCGACCATGGGCCTCTTGAGGATAAAAATTAAGCAAATTCAAAGCATTGCTCGATTTGGCGGGCGGGTGGCGTTGGTCGGGCTCCTGGCCGGCGGGCTGGGCGCCTGCTCGGTTCCGGACGCCGCCAACCCGGTCGAATGGTACAAATCGAGCCGCGATTGGGTGGTCGGCAAGGACGAAAGCCCGGAAACCAAGGCCAAGAAAGCCGAATCGGACGCCAAATCCCGGGCCGGAGCCAACGAGCCCTTCCCCGACGTCAAGACCGTGCCCGACCGGCCGGTGGTAACCCCGGAAAAGCAACGGGAAATGGCGGCACGCGGCCTGGTCGGCGATCGCGCCAACGCCCGCTATGCCGACGAGGCGGTAAGGCGCGACACCGGCACCGGCGCACCGCCCCCGCCCCGCCCGCTCGCCGAAGCGCCGCCGGTGCCCGCCGCCCCGCCGCAAGTGCCGGTGGCCAGCGCGCCCCTTGCCCCCAGCCAGCCGCCGACCACCGTCCAGCCGGCCCAGCCGGGCCTGCGCCTGGTGCAGCCGGCGCAAAGCGGCGAAACGGCCGATCAGGTTTTCCGCCGCCGCCTGGCGGAATCGGGCGCCCGCACCATCGCCCCCGAACTGGCCAACCAGGCCCTGGCCGCCGGCCAACCTCAATCCGGCCAAGTGGTCTTGCGCCCGCCGCCGGGCGTGACGCCGATCGCCGCCGCCCAACCAATGCCCGCCGCTCAGCCGGCGCTGGCCGTCGGCGGACGGAGCGGTCTGGTCGCGCCGCGCACCGGCGCCGCCCAGCCCTTCGCAACGCTGAATTTCGATGTCGGCTCGACCGCCATCGGAGCCGAAGGGATGGCGCTGATCCGCCAGGCCGCCGACGCCGCCAAGGCCGGCCATCGCGTGGTCGTGGTCGGCCATGCGTCGAGCCGCACCCGCGATCTCGATCCCACCCAGCACCAGATGGTCAATTTCGAGATATCGGCCGCCCGCGCCGACGCGGTGGCCCGCGAACTGCGCCGCATGGGGGTGACCGCCGACCGTCTGGTGGTCGCCGCCAAGTCGGACAGCGAACCCCTGACGAGCGAGGAGATGCCCTCGCAGGAGGCCATCAACCGCCGCGCCGAAATCTATCTCGAACGCTGATCGTCTGACCTTCTACTCTCCGAGGCTCCATGGACCAGGAATTCCACCGCATCAAACGCCTGCCCCCTTACGTATTCGCGGAAGTCAACGCCATGAAGGCCCGCGCCCGCGCCCAGGGCGAGGACATCATCGATTTCGGCATGGGCAATCCCGACCAGCCGACCCCGCCGCACATCGTCGAGAAACTGGTCGAGGCGGCCCGCAATCCCAAGGCGCACCGCTACAGCATGTCGCGCGGCATTCCCGGTCTGCGCAAGGCCCTGGCCAGCTATTACCAGCGCCGCTTCAACGTCGAGCTTGATCCGGAGAGCGAGGTCATCGTCACCCTGGGCTCGAAGGAGGGCTTGGCCAATCTCGCCTCGGCCATCACCAGTCCGGGCGACGTGGTGCTGGTGCCCAACCCCAGCTATCCGATCCATCCCTACGGCTTCATCATCGCCGGTGGCGTCTGCCGCTACATTCCGGCAGCGCCCGACCAGGAACTGCTGAAGGCGATCGAGCGCGGCGTTCATCACAGCGTGCCCAAGCCGGTGGCGCTGGTGCTCAACTACCCCTCGAACCCGACCGCCTTCATCGCCGATCGCGATTTCTATGCTCAGGTGGTCGATTTCTGCCGCTTCCACGGCATCTACATCCTCTCCGATCTCGCCTACGCCGAAATCTATTTCGACGGCAACCCGCCGCCTTCGATCCTGGAAGTGCCGGGCGCCCGCGAGATCGCGGTCGAGTTCACCTCGATGAGCAAGACCTACAACATGCCGGGCTGGCGCATGGGCTTCGCCGCCGGCAACAAGCGCCTGATCGGCGCACTGACCCGCATCAAATCCTATCTCGATTACGGCGCCTTCACGCCGATCCAGGTGGCGGCGGCGGCGGCCTTGAACGGGCCGCAGGACTGCGTCGAGGAAATCCGCCAGATGTACAAGCAGCGCCGCGACGTGCTGATCGAGGGCCTGGACGCCGCCGGCTGGCCGGTGCCCAGCCCCGCCGCCACCATGTTCGCCTGGGCGCCCATTCCGGCTCCCTTTGCCCATCTGGGCTCGATCGAGTTCTCCAAGCTTCTTCTGCGCGAGGCCAAGGTGGCGGTGGCGCCGGGTCTGGGCTTCGGCGAGCATGGCGACGCCTTCGTGCGCATCGGCCTGGTCGAGAACGTCCATCGCACCCGCCAGGCGCTGCGCTCGATCAAGGCCTTCCTCGGCTCCTACGACAAGGCGCTGGAAGCCTCGGAAAAGCAGCGGGCGGCCGCCCGATGAGCCAAGCTTTGAAGGTTGCCCTCGCCGGCCTGGGCACGGTGGGCGGCGGCACGGCCGCGTTGCTGGCCGAGCAGGCCGAACTTTTGGCGCTGCGCGCCGGCCGGCCGATCGAGCTGGTGGCGGCGGCCAATCTGGAGAAGCCCAAGGACGTACCGCTGGGCAAAGCCGCCTTCTTCACCGACGCCCGCCAGATGGTGGCCGAAACGTCCTTCGACGTGCTGGTGGAACTGATCGGCGGCGCCCAGGGCATCGCGCTCGACATCGCCAAGGCGGCTTTGGCCAAGGGCCGCTCGGTCGTCACCGCCAACAAGGCGATGATCGCCCATCACGGCGTCGAATTGGCGGCACTGGCGGAAGCGAACGGCGCCACCTTGGCCTTCGAAGCTTCGGTGGGCGGCGGCATTCCGATCATCAAAACGCTGCGCGAGGGCTTGGCCGGCAACCGCATCCGTTCGGTGATGGGAATCCTGAACGGCACCTGCAACTACATCCTCACCACCATGCGCGCCAGCGGCCGCGATTTCGCCGACGTTCTGGCCGAGGCGCAGAAGCTGGGCTATGCCGAGGCCGATCCCGGCTTCGACATCGACGGCATCGACACCGCCCACAAGCTGGCGATCCTGGCCAGCTTGGCCTTCGCCACCCCGGTCGCGATCGACAAGGTGGCCTGCGAGGGCATTCGCCACGTTTCCGCCCTCGACATCCAATATGCCGACGAGCTGGGCTACCGCATCAAGCTTCTGGGCGTGGCGCGCCAGACCGGGCAAGGCATCGAGCAACGGGTCTATCCGGCGATGGTGCCGCTCTCCTTCCCCTTGGCCCATGTCGACGGCGTCTTCAACGCCATCGTCACCGAGGGCGATTTCGTCGGCCGCTCGGTCTTGGAAGGCCGCGGCGCCGGCGCCCGCCCCACCGCCTCGGCCGTGGTCGCCGATCTGGTCGATCTGGCGCGCGGCCGTTCGGTGCCCGCCTTTGGCGTGCCGGTGACGGCGCTCAAGACCCAGCCGGCGGCACCCAACGAGGCCCATGCCAGCGCCTATTACATCCGCCTGATGGTCAAGGACCAGCCCGGCGTCTTCGCCGATATCGCCGCCGCGCTGCGCGACGAGAAGGTTTCAATGGAGCAGATCATCCAGCGCGGCCGCTCGCCCGGCGCCACCGTGCCGGTGGTGATGACCGTGCACGAAACCGTCGAGGCGGCGATGCTGCGGGCGCTGGCCCGCATCGGCAAACTTGCCGCCCTGGCCGAGCCGCCCCGGCTGATCCGCATCGAGGCGCCCACCGCCTAACGCCTGACGCGACGAACGGAGCCCACCATGCCCGATTCCCGCCCACCGATGGATCGCAACCTGGCCCTGGAGGCGGTGCGCGTCACCGAGGCCGCCGCGCTGGCCTCTTCGCGCTTCATGGGTCGTGGCGACGAGGAGGCCGCCGATCAGGCCGCCATGCAGGCCATGCACGACGCCCTTCAGGGGCTGTTGATCGACGGAACGGTGGTGATCGGCGAAGGCCAGGAGGGCGAGGTGCCGATGCTGTTCGCCGGCGAGCGGGTCGGCGCCGGAAAAGGCCCCGAGATCGACATCGCGCTCGACGCCCTGGAAGGCACCACCATCACCGCCAAGGGCGGCAACCATGCGGTGGCGGTGATGGCCTTCACCGGCAAGGGCGGTTTCCTGGCCGTGCCCGACATCTACATGGAAAAGATCGCCGTCGGCCCCGGCCTGCCCGCCGATGTGGTCGATCTCAATGCGCCGGCGGCCGAGAATCTCGCCAATCTCGCCAAGGCCAAGGGCGAGGAGATCGAAGACCTGTTGGTCTGCATTCTCGATCGGCCCCGCCACGAAGAGCTGATCGCCCAGGTGCGCGAGACCGGCGCCCGCATCACCCTGATTTCCGATGGCGACGTCTCGGGCGTCATCGCCACCGCGCTGCCCGACAGCGGCATCGACATCTATATGGGCTCGGGCGGCGCGCCGGAAGGCGTGCTGGCCGCCGCGGCGCTGGTTTGCGCCGGCGGCCAGATGCAGGGCAAGCTGATTTTCCGGGGCGAGGCCGAGAAGGAACGGGCAAGGCGCGCCGGACTGGCCGCCGTCACCGACCGGCTCCATCTGGCCGATCTGGTCAAGGGCGACGTGATGTTCGCCGCCACCGGGGTCACCGACGGCGCTATCCTGAGCGGCGTACGCCGCTCGCACGGCACCGCCGTCACCCATTCGCTGGTGATGCGGGCCCGCTCGGGCACCATCCGCTTCCTCGAATCCCATCACAGCCATCTCTTCAAGGCCGACATCGCGCCTGGCAAGCGATGAATCCGGTTCTGCTTGGCGTCGAACGCTCGATCACTGGCCGACGCTGGCAAAGACGGCCGGGCGACGAGCGGGCGGCCTTGGCGATTTCCCAGCGCCTGGGCCTGCCCGAGCTGGTCGGCCGCGTGCTGGCCGGGCGCCGCGTGGGGATCGACGAGGCCGAGGCCTTTCTCAATCCCACGCTGCGCGGCTTTCTACCCGATCCTTCGACCCTGCGCGATCTCGATCTGGCCGCCGAGCGTCTGGCCGGGGCGGTGATGGGCGGCGAGAAGATCGCGCTGTTCGGCGACTACGATGTCGACGGCGCCACCTCGAGCGCGCTCTTGGCCCGTTTTCTGGGCGCGGCGGGCGCGCGCACCCGCCTCTATATTCCCGATCGGCGCACCGAGGGCTATGGCCCCAACGCGCCCGCCCTCTTGAAGCTGAAGGCCGAGGGCGCCGGACTGGTGATCGCCGTCGATTGCGGCACCACCGCCTTCGAGCCGATCGCAACCGCCGCCCAGGCCGGGCTCGACATCATCGTCGTCGATCACCACGAGGCCGAGCCCGCCCTGCCCAAAGCCTTCGCCATCGTCAACCCCAACCGGCTCGACCAGGAGCCGGGGCTGGGCCATCTGGCCGCCGTCGGTGTCGCCTTTCTGCTGGCGATCGGCACCAACCGGGCGCTGCGTCAGGCCGGCTGGTATCAGCAAGGCCGAACCGAACCCGATCTGATGGCCTGGCTCGATCTGGTGGCGCTGGGCACGGTGTGCGACGTGGTGCCGCTCACCGGCCTCAACCGCGCCCTGGTCAGCCAGGGCTTGAAGGTGATGGCCAGGCGCGCCAACGCCGGGCTGGCGGCGCTCGCCGACGTGGCCGGGATGACCGAGCGCCCCGGCGCCTTCCATGCCGGCTACATTTTGGGCCCGCGCGTCAACGCCGGCGGAAGGCTGGGCGGCGCCGATCTGGGCGCCCGGCTGCTCGCCACCGACGATCCCGAGGAAGCCAAGGCGATCGCCCGCCAGCTCGACGGCTTCAACCGCCAGCGCCAGGAGGTGGAGGCTGCCGTGCTCTACGAGGCGATCGAGCAGGTCGAGCGCGACGCCCAACCCGACGATGCGGTGCTGATCGCCGCCGGCCAAGGCTGGCATCCGGGCGTGGTCGGCATCGTCGCCGGACGCTTGAAGGAGCGCTACGCCCGCCCGGCCCTGGTGATCGGCATCGAGGAGGGCGTGGGCAAGGGCTCGGGCCGCTCGGTGGCCGGAATCGATCTGGGCTCGGCGATCATCGCGGCGCGCCAGGCCGGCATTCTCGACAAGGGCGGCGGCCACGCCATGGCGGCCGGCTTCACCCTTCGAGCCGAGCGCCTGCCCGATTTGCGCCAGTTCCTCAAGGACCGGCTGGCCGATCAGGCCGACACCGGCCTGGTGCCGGTGCTCGATTTGGACGGCGTGCTTGAGGTCGGAGGCGCGTCGCTCGACCTGATCGAGACCATCGAGCGCTGTGGCCCCTTCGGCGCCGGCAATGACGAACCGCGCTTCGCCCTTTCGGGCGCCCAGATCGGCAAGGCCGATCTGGTGGGATCGGGCCATGTGCGCTGCCAGTTGGTGGGATCGAGCGGCGCGCGCCTGAAGGCCATCGCCTTCCGGGTGGCCGATTCCGATCTGGGCTTGGCGCTCTTGAATTCGGCCGGCGCGCCCCTGCATCTGGCCGGCACGCTCAGGGCCGATCACTGGCAGGGCCGCAAGACCGTGCAATTCGTCATCGACGATGCCGGGCGGGTGTAGGTTTTCCTCTTTCCCTATTTCGCATCCGCAAAGGCTTGGCGCATCTGAGCCAGCGTCGGCGCGTCGAGCTTTTTGGGAATCAGCACGTTCGTCTCCCGCCCCCTGGCGGTGATCGCGGAGGCCGGGATGCCCTTGGCGATCAGATACGCGCCGATGGCTTGATCGCGCTTGGCGCCGAGGGCCAATTTTTCGGCCGGCTTTGGCGCCTCGACATCGTCGGCAAAGGCGACGATCTCGATCCGGATGGTCGGGTGGCGGGCGAGGATCGCCGCCTGGCGATCGAGCGTCGCCCTGGTCTCGGGGCTCAATTCCGCCGAATGGGATGCGAAGAACACCGTCTGCTCGGCGACGGGGATCGGATTGCGATAAGAGCAGGGAAGGGAAAAATCGATGCCGTGCTTGGCCGATGGGGCCGAGCAATCCGTTGCCTGAACGGGCCGCATGGCGCCGACGGCAAGAAGAACGGCCAAGGCTAGGACGAGGCGGATTTTCATGGCGCCGATTCCGATCCGGGACCCCACGCCGCCAATGCTACCCTTGCGGGAAAGAGCGATCAAGGGCGGCGACGGGCGCCGGCGCCTCCCCGCCCAGCTTGCCCGAATTCGCCGATTGGCAAAATATGCTAACGATCGCTTCGCGGGGAGAATTCGCCATGCCGACGCGCAACGTCGTGCTCACCCTTCAACAGGCTGCCCTGGTCAAACGGCTGGTGTCGAGCGGCCGCTATCAGAACGCCAGCGAGGTTCTGCGCGAAGGCTTGCGGCTGATCGAAAGCCGCGACGCCGACGAGCGCGCCCATCGGGAGGCGTTGCGCAAGGCCGTCCAACTGGGAATTGACGACATCGAAGCCGGGCGCTCGCGGACCTTCGACAGTCCGGCCGAACTGCGCCGCCATCTGAAGAATCGGGCCGAGGGCGCGATCGCCAAGGGCCTCGCCACCCCAAGGGCCAAGCGTTGACCGAACGGCGGGAGCGCTGGTCGGTCGTATTGGCCGCCGCCGCCGAAGCCGATTTCACCCAAATTCTCGAATGGACGGCGGCGCGCTTCGGCGCCAAGCAGGCCGAGGCTTACGGCGAAACCTTGATGGCCGCCATCGCCGCCCTGACCGAGAGTCCAGGCCAGGCCGGCACCAAGACGCGCGACGACCTTGGCCGTGGCGTTCGCGCGCTTCCTGCCGCCCGCCGGGGCCGCAAGGCGCGACACCTCATCCTGTTCCGCGTCAAATCGGGGGCGGGCGCGAAGGCGATCGAGGTCTTGCGCATCCTGCATGATTCCCGCCATGTCGCGCCGGATGCCGCCAAACGAAGCTGAACGCCCCCTACCCCAGGAAATCGCTGTTCGCTTCGCCCAAGGCCGGGGCTTCGGCCTCGTCGGGGCCAAGAAACTCGGGCGCCAGGGGCAGCGGTATGGCCGGAATGAAGCGGCCGTCTTGGCCCGCCTTGCGCGTGGCGAACAAGGGCGCGAAGGCCGGCGATGTCACCGCCTCTTCCAAGGTCGCCACCAGGGCAACGCAGGCATCCTGGCCTTCGAAGGCCTTGAGCCAATCGGCGGCGCTGCGCGTCGCGATCAAGGCGGCGATGCCCTTCTTGGTCGCTTCGGGATCGCGGGAATCGTTGCGCAGTTCCTCGGGCAGGCCGATCACCTGGCAGAACACCTTCCAGAAACGCTCTTCCAGAGGCGCGGCGGTGAGATGGCGGCCATCCTTGGTGCGCCAGATCTGATAGCGGGGCGAACCGCCGACCAGCATCGCGCTTCCGCCTCGTGGCCAGGAATCGCCGGCAAAGCCCTGCGCCAGTACCCAGTAGGCGAAGGGATAAAGACAATCGGCCATGGCGAGATCGACACGCGTGCCCTTGCCGGTGCGGGCGCGGGCCAAAAGCGCCATCAGCACGTTGATCACCGCCGGATAGGCGCCGCCGCCGACATCGGCGGCCAGAATGGGCGGTAGGGTGGGCGTGCCATTGGCGTCGGCCGAAAGATCGAGAATGCCGGCCCTGGCCAGATAGTTCATGTCATGGCCGGCGACGTCGGCCAGCGGCCCTTTCGAGGAAAAGCCCGAGATCGAGCAATAGATAAGGCCCGGATTGATCGCCTTCACCGCCTCCCAGCCCAGCCCCAGCCGATCCATGACGCCGGGACGGAATTGTTCGATCAGCACGTCGGCCGCCTTCAAGAGCGGCTTCAGGCGCGCGACGGCGCCCTGCGCCTTCAAATCGATCTCGAGGCTGCGCTTGCCCCGATTGAGGAGCGCGAAATTGGCGGCGTTCTTTCCCAGCATCGGCGCGTAGGCGCGCATTTCGTCGCCGCCCGGCCGCTCGACCCTGAGCACCTCGGCGCCCGCCTCGGCCAGCATCAGGCTGGCCAAGGGGCCGGGCAGCAGGGTGGAGAAATCGAGCACCCGCACGCCGGCCAGCGGCCGCGCATCATCAGGCGCCACCTGGGCCGGCTTGGCCCAGGGATGATCGGCCTTGGCCATCACGCCCCCCTGGCCAGTTCGCGGGCGATGACCAGATGCTGGATGTCGTTGGTGCCCTCGTAGATGCGCGACACCCGGACATCGCGGTACATCCGTTCGACCGGAAAATCGGCCAGATAGCCGTAGCCGCCCAAGGTCTGGATGGCGTCGGAGCAGACCTGTTCGGCCATGTCGGTCGCCACCAGCTTGGCCATGCAGCATTCCTTCAAGCAGGGTTGGCCGGCGTCGCGCAACGCCGCCGCGTGGTGGGTAAGCTGGCGGGCGCTTTCGATGCGGGTTGCCATCGAGGCCAGGCGAAACGACACCGCCTGGTGCTCGAAGATCGGCTTGCCGAAGGCAACGCGCTCTTTCGAATAGGCGAAGGCGGCGTCAAAGGCCGCCTGGGCGACCCCGATCGCCAAAGCGGCGACGCCGATCCGACCGCCTTCCAGATTGCCGAGCGCGATTTTCAAGCCTTCGCCCTCCTCGCCCAGCCGCATCGATTCGTCGATCTCGAGATCGTCGAGCACGATCTGGCAGGTGTCGGACGAGCGCAGCCCCATCTTGTCCTCGCGCTTCGCCACCACCCAGCCCTTGGCGTCGGTGGGGGCAAGAAAGGCCGAAATGCCGTGCTTGCCGGCCTTGGGATCGGTGACCGCGAAGATCAGCGCGATCTGGGCGTTGGCGCCGGTGGTGATGAACTGCTTGGTGCCCGACAGCACGTAGCGCGAGCCCTTCTTGCGCGCCCGTGCCGTCATCGAGGCGTTGTCGGAACCGCCCTGCGGCTCGGTGAGCGCAAAGGCCGAGAGCATGGTGCCCTTGGCCATCGGAATCAGATAGCGGCGCTTCAGTTCCTCGCTGCCATGCTTGAAGACCGGCATGCAGCCCACCGTGTTGTGGCCGCTCATGATGGTGGCGCAGGTGGCGTCGCCATAGCCGATTTCCTCCAAGGCCAGCGCCACCGCCAGATAATCGGCGCCGGCGCCGCCCCATTCGGTGGGGATCGACATGCCAAGGAAGCCCAAGGCCCCCATCTCGGCCAGTTCCTCCTTGGGGAAACGGGCCTCGCGATCGCGGGCCGCCGCGCCCGGCATCAGCCGTTCGCGGGCGAACTGGCGGGTGGTGTCGCGAATCAGGCGGTGGTCTTCGTCGAGCAACATCGAAGCGTCCCTTTCGGTCTAGGCGCCAAAGGCGCGGGCGGTTTCACGGAGCTTGAATTTCTGGATCTTGCCCGAAGGCGTGCGCGGCATCTCGGCCACGATCTCCAACCGCTCGGGAAAATAATTCTTCGTCATCCCTTGCTCGGCCAAGAAGCGGCCAAGACTGTCCAGGGTGGGAACCGGGGCGCCAGGCTTCACGGTGACGAACGCGCAGGCGCGCTCGCCCAGGCGCGGATCGGGCATCGCCACCAGCGCCGCATCCTGGATGGCAGGATGGCGGTAGAGCAGGCTTTCCACCTCGATCACCGGAATGTTCTCGCCGCCCCTTATGATGATGTCCTTGGTGCGGCCGGTGATGCGGATGTAGCCGTCGGCATCCATGCGCGCACGGTCGCCGGTGTCGAACCAGCCCTGCTCGTCCATCCCGTATAGCTCGGGGCGCTTCAAATAGCCCACGAAATTGCTGGCGCCGCGCACCTTGAGATCGCCCTCGCTGTCGGGCGGGCAGGGCTTGCCATCGGGATCGAGCACGATGAGTTCCATTCCCGGCACCGCGTTGCCGTCGGTGCCGAAGATCTTGGCCTCGGGATCGCCGGGGCTGGTGATGGTGACGGCGCCGTTTTCGGTCATGCCCCAGGCGGAAACCAGGGTGCAGCGAAGGCGCGCCACCGCCCGCTTGGCCAGGGCCTCGGGGATGGGCGCACCGCCGCAAACGAACATGCGCAGCGAGGAAAGATCGATGCGTTCGGGACGATCGAGATTGGCCAGATCGGCCAGGAAGGGGGTGGAGGCCATGGTGAAGGCGCAGGCCTCGTCGGCGATGCGCCTTGCCGCCACCTCGCCCGACCAGGCATCGAGAAGGACCAATTTGGTCTTGAGCCGGATCGCCATCATCACGCCATAGATGAAGCCGGTCTGGTGCGCCAGGGGCGAGGCCATCAGGATGGAATCGCGGCTGGTGAGGCCCAGCCTTGCGATGTAGGGGATGAGATTGCCGAAGATCGTGTTGGCGGTGTGCATGACGCCCTTCGATTCCCCGGTGGTGCCCGAGGTGTAGAGAATCTGCATCACCTCGTTGGCGCCCTGGCGGCGGGCCGCGAACAGCGCCTTGGCATCGACCTCGTCCTCCCAGCGCCGAGCGGCGAAGGATTCGAACGACGAGTCGCCCGCGCCCCCCACCACCAGCACATGCTTCAAGGCCGGCACTTTGTCGCGGATGCCGGCCACCATCTGCGGATAATCGAAATCGCGGAAGCGATGGGGCAGCACCAGCACCTTGGCCTCGGCCAACCCCAGCATGTGGACGAGTTCGCGTTCGCGGAAGATCGGCATCAGGGGATTGGTGATGGCGCCGATGCGCAGGCAAGCCAGATGGAGCGCTGCGAACTGCCACCAATTGGGAAGCTGGAAAGACACCACCTGGCCCTTCTCCACCCCCAGGGCCGCCAGCCCGGCGCCCAGCCGCTCGGACAGTTTTTTCAATTGGCGATAGGAAAGCGTGGTGGCTTGGCCGGTGCTGCTGTTCCAATCGGTGAGCGCCACCTGGTCGGGCACTTCGCTTGCGGCGTCGTCGAGATCGTCGAGCAGCGTGCGGCTGCCCCAGAAGCCCGCGCGGGTCATGGCGGCGATCCGTTCACCCGGCAAGACGAGCTTCAAATCCATCGCGGGCCTTCCCCCAGCTTTGCGGCGGAGGGCCATTGTGAATGACTGTTCAGTCTTGTCAACAAGGAGGAGAAAAGCCCCAACCGCCAAAGATGGGATCGGTTGAAGGGGCGATAAATGGCGGGTGCCAACAAAAAGCCCGGCGGGTTGCCCCGCCGGGCTGATCGTTACCGAAGGCGCCCGAACTTAGGCGGCGATCGGGGTCATGATCTTCGCCATGGCGACGGTGACGCGCTCGTTGAGCGGCTCCACCGCCTGCTCGGCCAGCTTGAAGTTGACTTCGCTGATGCGACCGGCCTCGGCCACCACCTTGTCGAAGCCGGTCTTCACCAGGCTCGACTGCAGGTCGACCAATTCCTTGACGCTCTTCACGGTCATCATCGCCTTCGAAGCGGCCATGCCCTCTTCGAGAACTTCCTGGGTCAGGCCCATGACGACCTTCGAGGTCTCCTGCCAGCCCTTGGCCAGGATGGTGCCCGAACGCACCCAGGCGTCGAGATTCTCCTTGCCGAAGGACAGCACGTCCTCATAGCCCTTGAAGGCGGCGCTGCCGGCCTTCACATAGGCCTCGACATTTTCCTTGGTCATGGCGACGGCCTTCTCGTAGCCCTTGTTGGCCACTTCGGCGCTGGTCTTCACCACCTGCTCGATGGCTTCCTTGCCGACGGCCACGGCGGCGTCGATCGGCTTCTCGGCGGTCTTGGCTTTGGTGCTCATAAGGTCTCTCCTTCTCGAGATCGTCGGGTTTCCGGTTGAACCGAAACCCACCCCGATCCGTGGTCTCGGTCGTCAAATGTAAATGCTGCAATGCAGCAACGCCCTCTATATGAGGGAGGAGCACCGGACTGTCAAGGGGATTTTTTGTGCACTGCAATATATCTGTAATAATATAATTAAAACAATCTGCTAACTCCAACAAGGCCGTTGTCTCCGACCTTCAGATTGAAGGTGGAATTGCCGCTCTTATACTGATTTTGCGGCGCATATACCCCAACCGAATCGCGGGGCGGATTGACCCGAACCCCGCTGTTGTCCATGGCGAAAAGCAGCTTATCGAAGACCAGCGCGGAAAATTCAGGCGAGGGGTAGTGCCAGGCGTGGAAATCGACCCGACCCTCGCGGCAGCCCACCGCCATCCACCAGAAGCTTTCCGACGGCAGTTCCAGCCCTTTGGGGGCGCCCTTGCCGAAGCCGCCGGCTTCCAGCCCAGCCAAAACGCGGTTGAAAGTGGCGTCGTCGAGGAAGACGCGGCTGGTCACTGGCCGCCAGGGCTTGAGCAAATCGTCGAGCGTGACGCCCTCGGCCAGATTGCCGGTCTTGGAAACCTGGATGCTGAGAACATGGCCGTCCTTGGGGCCACGACGAAGCTCGTAGATGCGGACCTGCTCGGAATAAAGCGCGTTGTAGGTGATCCGGTAGCGCTCGTAATCGGGCGTGCCGCAACGCTCGCGGATGTCGTCGCCGTTCAGCATCGAGAAATGGCTGAAATGGCCGACCACCGGATCGTCGCCGCCGCCGCGATAGGCGCAACCGACCAGCAGGCCCAGGACCAAGATCAAGGAAGACAATCGGAGCATGACGCATTCTAGCACATCGGGCCTTGCCCATTGCCAGCCGCCTTTGCATGATGTGCCGCCTTTTCCGGAGAACCCGATGCCCCCAACCGCCTTCCATCCCAACCGCCCGGTCGCTCTGTGGCTGCTCGCCATGGCGGCGATGGTGTTCGTCATGGTGGTGCTGGGCGGCTTGACGCGGCTTACCCATTCCGGCCTGTCGATGGTGGAATGGCAGCCCTTGATCGGCGCGCTGCCGCCCCTAAGCGAGGCCGAGTGGGCCATCTTCTTCGAGAAGTACAAGCAATTCCCCGAATACCAGAAGCTCAACGCCCACATGACCTTGGCCGAATTCAAGGGCATCTTCTGGCTGGAATATTTCCATCGCCTGTGGGGCCGTGCGATGGGACTGGTGTTTCTCCTGCCCTTTCTCTGGTTCCTGTTCAAAGGGCGGATCGATCGGGCGCTGGCGCCGCGCGTCGCGCTGATCTTCGTGCTGGGCGGGCTGCAAGGCGTGCTCGGCTGGTTCATGGTGAAAAGCGGCCTGATTGATCGCCCCGACGTCAGCCAATACCGGCTCACCGCCCATCTGGGCGCCGCCTTCCTGATCCAGGCGGCGCTGATCTGGGTGGCGCTATCGCTGCTTTACCCGCGCACCGTCTTCACCCATCCCGAGCGCGCCCTTGCCTTGCGCCGCTGGCTGATCGGGTTGCTGGCGCTGGTCTCGCTCACCATCGTGGCCGGCGGCTTCGTCGCTGGCACCGACGCCGGCTTCAAATTCAACACCTTCCCGCTGATGGACGGCAAGCTGGTGCCCACCCATTTTCTCTTTCCCGAAAGCCCCTGGTACGTGAATCTGTTCGAGGACGAGGCGACCATTCAATTCAACCACCGAGTCCTGGCGATCGTCACGGTGATCGTCGCCTTCGTCGCCTGGATGAAAAGCCGCTCGGCCGCCCTGCCCGCCCGCGCCCATCGGGCCTGCGACGCGCTGGGGTTGATGGCGCTCGTCCAGGTGGGGCTGGGCATCGCCACCCTGCTTCTGATCGTGCCGGTCTGGCTGGGCTCGCTCCATCAGGCGGGTGCGGTGGTGCTGTTCACCCTGGCCCTGTGGGCGCTTCACGAACTGAGGCCTTATCCCAATCTGCGTTGATCGTAACCGATCAACGCGCCCTCAAGCGGCCCAAGCGCTCGCCTCCGGCTCGCTTGGCTTTCGCGCCACAAGGCGCGCGGCCCCAAGCGCGATCGATGGCGCGGCCGACCAAGATGCCATGAGTCACGCTCATCGCATCTTGGTATTACCCCGCCAACGGGTAACGCGCCAGCGCGGTATAGTGGGCACCGGCACGGCCGAGCACGCTTTCGAAGAGCACGACATCGCCGATGGCGATCGGCCCCAGGCGAAAAAGGCCGTTGCCCGACAGATACTCGGCCAGCCGGCCAGTCGGCGCGTCCTTGAGACGGGCCAGCGTGACGTGCGGGGTGAATTTGCGGCCCTCGGGCGCCAGGCCGGCGCGGACCATCGCCGCCTCGACCCGGCCTTGCAGAAGAACGAGCGCTTCGCACGCCTCCACCCCCACCCACAGCGAACGCGGTTTGCGCCCGCCGGCCCCGAACACATTGACGCCGGTCAGGGTGACGTCGAAGGCCGGCGCGCGCAGGCGGCCCAATTCGACGTCAAGCGCCCGCGCCGTCTCGTCGTCGGTTTCGCCGATGAAGGCCAAAGTGAGATGCAAATTCTCGGGCTCGACCCAGCGCGCGCCGGGCAGGCCCGCACAGAGCAGCGCCAGACACTGGCGCAGCTCGGGCGGAAAATCGATCCCGACGAAGAGGCGCATCAAAGGAACAGCGCCAAGGCGCCGGTCTGGGCGTGGATGCGATGGCGCCAGATTTCGCCCCCGGCCAGAAAGCCGATCAAGGGCACCTCGCCCAACTGCTCGCGCACCAGAGCCAGCTCGGCCCCGTTTTGGCCGAACATGGCGCCGCCTCGGGCGACGCAGGAGACGAAAATCGCCGCCTTGGGCGCCTGACCCTGGGCGCGCTGCTTGAGATCGGCGAGCATCCGGCTTAGATCCTCGCGGGCGAAATCGGGATCGCGCCGCAAGAACATGATCCGCTCGCCGGCGGTGGGCTCGGCGCCGATGGTGATCCAGCCGCGCACCGGATCGATGGCGGAAATCACCCGCACCACCCGCTCGCCGGTATCGGACCCCGCCACCGGCAGGCCGACCTGGACGTCGCCCGGCACCGGCGGCAGTTCGCCCAGCAGATCGCGCAGCACCGAAGCCGCCGGGCGGCCGTCGAGCCGAACCAGCACGTTGTCCATGCATTCGGTGATTTCGTGGTAAGGCCCGAGCGAGCGGCAGCCTTGCGCCAGGCCGACCGTGATCGGCACTTTGGCCGACACCAGCAGGCCCGAGGCCGCCGCCGAAACCGGCTTGTGCGCCACCTGCAAGGGCAGGGCCTGGCCCTTGGGCGCGGCGATGTGCGCCATCAGGCCGCCCATGACGAAGCCGTCGATGGCGGTGGCCAGGCCGTTGACCAGCGCCGGCAGGCGCGGATGGCGGGAATCGGCGTGCAGAAGCCCGAAGCTTGGCCGGTTGCCCGCCGACAGCCAGGGCCCGGCGGCCTGGCGAAGCCCGGTCAGGTCCTTGCCGTTCGAGGTGAAGATGCGGAACAGCGCCGGCTCGATCGCCAGCGTCATCGCCGCCAGCGCCGGCTGGCCCCGATATTCGGTTCCGCCGGCCATGACGCCCAGCCCGACGCCGCCCACCCAATGCTCGATCTTGGTGGTCTCGCGCAAGAAGGTGAGCACGCTGGGCAGGTCCTTGGCCAGTTCGGGCGTCAGATAGACGAGGCCCAGCGAATGCCCGGCGCTGGCGCCGCCCAGCGTGTCGACGCAGGCCTTGACCATCGGGCCCCAGCTCTTGCCCTTGACGTGCGCCAGGCGGACGAAGGCGCTCATCCCTTGAGCCCATCGATCAGGCGGCGCACCTTGGGCAGGATGCCCTCGACGATGCGCTCGACGCCCAGGGCGGTGGGATGCAGCCCGTCGCCCTGATTGAGATCGGGCCGGGCGGCCACGCCCTCCAGAAAGAAGGGATAGAGATCGACCTTGTGCTTGTCGGCCAGCCGGGGATAGACGGCGTTGAATTCGCCGGCGAAGGGGCCCAGATTGGGCGGCGCCTTCATCCCGGCCAAGAGCACCCGCACGCCCTGGCTCTTCAAGCGCCCGATGATGGCGTCGAGATTGGCAAAGGTCTGGGCCGGATCGAGGCCACGCAGCATGTCGTTGGCGCCCAATTCGACGATCGCCGCCTGCGGCCGCTCGGCCAGGGCCCAATCGAGCCTTGCCAATCCGCCCGCCGAAGTGTCGCCGGACACGCCGGCATTGATGACCGTCACCTGATGTCCCTTGGCCTTCAAGGCCGCTTCCAGCTTGACCGGAAAGGCCGCGCTGGCCGGCAGATTGTAACCGGCGGTCAGGCTGTCGCCCAAGGCCAGAATTTTCAGAGATTCCGCCGCCCGGGCGGCGCCGTCCGAGAAGGCGTTGACAAGCATTGCCGCCAGCCCAAATGCGGGTAGGATCAGCTTGCTTCGCCGCCTGCCCCAGGAAAGATTCATGAACCGCTCCTTCATCGACGCCGGCCCCGCCATCGCGCTTGCCGACATCCATCTTAGGCTGCCCAGCCCGGCCGGCGAGGTCAATATCCTGCGCGGCATCGATTTGATCGTGACCGCCGGCGAGGCGCTGGGGGTGGTCGGCCCCTCGGGTTCGGGCAAATCGACCCTGATGATGGTGATGGCCGGACTGGAACGCCCGACCGAGGGCCGCGTCCAGGTCTTGGGCCGCGATCTGGGAACGATGGACGAGGACCAACTGGCCCTGTTCCGACGCGATTCCATCGGCATCGTCTTTCAATCCTTCCATCTGGTGCCGACCATGACCGCCCAGGAGAACGTCGCCATTCCCCTGGAGCTGGCCGGCCAGCCCGACGCCTTCGCCCGCGCCCAGGACCTCTTGGATCAGGTGGGGCTGGCGCAGCGGCGCGTCCACTACCCGTCGCAGCTTTCTGGCGGCGAACAGCAGCGCGTCGCGCTCGCCCGCGCCTTCGCCGCCCGCCCCCGCCTGTTGCTGGCCGACGAGCCCACCGGCAATCTCGACGGCGCCACCGGCCAGGCGGTGATCGATCTGCTTTTCGATCTGCACGACCGCCAGGGCACCACCCTGGTGCTGATCACCCATGACCGCGCCGTCGCCTCGCGTTGCGGCCGGACCGTGCAGTTGAAGGATGGCCGCATCGAAGGAGAAGGCCCATGACCGCCAAGCCGGACAAGGAGAAGAAAACCCCCTTCGATGCCGAGCGGGCGCCGCGCTACGACAGCACGATCCAGGCCGTCATGCCGGGATACCAGTCCTTGCACGCGCTGGTGAAATTCCTGCTGGCCGATTGTCTGGGCGATGAGGCGCATCTCTTGATCGCCGGGGTCGGCACCGGGCTGGAAATCGAAATTCTGGGAAACGCCAATCCGGGCTGGCGCTTCACCGGCTTCGATCCGTCCGAAGGTATGATCGACCAGGCCAAGGCGCGGATGGACCGCACCGGCCTGGCCGAGCGCGCCCGGCTGGTGGTGGGCGCGATCGACGATCTCGACCCCGCCCCCGCCTTCGACGCCGCCACGCTGCTTCTGGTCATGCATTTCCTGCCCGACAACGGCGCCAAGCTGGCGATGCTGAAAGGCATCGCCCAGCGCCTGAAGCCGGGGGCGCCCCTGGTGCTGGCCGATCTGCACGGCGCATCGGATACCGCCCGCCACGCCAGGCTGATGAAGGTCTGGCGGCATTGGCAATTGGCCCATGGGCTTGACCCCGAAGACGTCGAGAAGGGCTTCCGCTTCATCGCCAAGAACGTCCATTTCGTGCCGGAAACCCGCCTGTTCGCGCTGTTGCACGAAGCGGGCTTCACCGGCATCGAGCATTTTCATCAAGCCTTCCTGGCCGGCGGCTGGCTGGCCTTCCGCCACGGGCGATCATGAGACTGGCCTTCACCTACGCGAAGCGGGAATGGCGGGCCGGCACCCGCGGCTTCCGCATCTTCCTGGCCTGTCTGGCGATCGGCGTCGCCGCCATTGCCGGCGCCGGCTCGCTCTCCAAGGCGGTGCGGGCCGGGCTTGATGCCGACGCCCGCCAGCTACTGGGCGGCGACGCCAGCCTAGCCCTCTCGCATCGCCCGGCCAGCGCCAAGCAACTGGCCGCCCTGCGCGAGCAGGGTGCGGTTTCCGAGACCATCGAGATGCGGGCGATGGCGATCGCCCCCGATGGCAAGCGTTCGCTGGTCGAGATGAAGGGCATCGACCGGTTCTACCCGCTGTTCGGCCAGCTTGTCTTGGAGCCGCCGATGGGCGGCGATCTCCTGGCCTTCAAGGATGGCGCCTGGGGCGCCGCCGTCGATGCCAATCTCTTGGCCCGGCTAGGACTGGCGCTGGGCGGACGGGTGAAGGTGGGCGACATCCAGGTCGAGCTGCGCGCCATCGTGCAGCGCGAGCCCGATCGCATCGCCTCGCCCTTCGTGCTGGGGCCGCGCCTGCTGATCGATCTGGCCGCGGTGGGCGAAACCGGCCTGGTGCAGCCGGGCAGCCTGATCCGCTATCTCTACCGGCTGGCGCTTAATCCCGGCGTCGAGCCGACCGGCTGGGCCGGGGAACTGGAACGCCGCTTTCCCGATGCCGGCTGGCGCATCCAATTGCCCGACGAGGCGGCGCCCGGTTTCAAGCGCTTCCTGGGCAACATGACCCTGTTCCTCACCTTGGTCGGGCTGACCGCGCTGTTGGTGGGCGGGGTCGGCGTCGCCAACGCGGTCGCCAGCCATATCGAGGGCCGCATCCGCACCATCGCCATGCTGAAATGCCTGGGCGCGCCGGGACGCCTGATCTTTTCCGTTTACGCCATCCAGATTCTGGGGCTGGCGGCGATGGGCATCGCCATCGGCCTTCTGGCCAGCCTCGCCATACCGCCGATCGGCGCCGCCTTGTTGGGCGAGGACTTGCCGACCAAGGCACGGCTGGGCCTTTATCCCGGCGCGCTCGCCTTGGCCGCCTTGTTCGGCCTGTTGATCGCGCTCGTCTTCGGGCTCTGGCCCTTGGCGCGCGCCCGCGACATTCCCCCGGCCGCGCTGTTGCGCGACCTTGTCCAGAAGGGCCGCCGTTGGCCGCGCTGGCCCTATCTGACCGCGCTTGGCCTGGCGGCGATCGGGCTGGGCTGGCTAACCATCGCCACCGCCGCCGATCGCTATCTGGCGAGCTGGTTCGTCGGCGTGGCGGCCATCTCGCTTGCCCTGTTCCGACTGATGGCCTGGGGGCTTTCGCGCTTTTCCCGCCGAGCCGCCGCGTGGCTGGCGACGCGCCCTGGCCATCCGGCGCTGCGCCAGGCGCTGGCCAATCTGCACCGGCCGGGCACGCCGGCCGCCAGCGTGGTGGTGTCGCTGGGCCTTGGGTTGGCGGTGCTGGTGACACTGGCCCAGATCGAAGGCAACATGCGCCGCCAATTGGAGCAGCGCCTGCCCGAGGAGGCGCCTGCCTTCTTCTTCATCGACATCCAGGCCGATCAAGCCGAGGGCTTTCGCCAGACCGCCGAGACGGCCGGCGCCACCGAGGTCAAGATGTCGGCCACCGTGCGCGGCCGGCTGGTGGCCTTGAAAGGTCAGCCGGTAGAAAAGGCGCGCATCGCGCCGGGCGCCCAATGGGCGATCCAGGGCGATCGCGCCTTCACCGCCCAAGCGCGTCCGCCCGAGGATTCCCGCATCGTCGCCGGAACCTGGTGGAAAGCCGATTACGCCGGTCCGCCTTTGGTGTCGATCGACGCCAATCTCGCCAAAGGCATGGGGCTGCAGGTGGGCGATTCCCTCACCGTCAACATTCTGGGTCGGCTGATCGAGGCCCGCATCGCCTCGCTGCGCGAGATCGATTGGGGTTCGGTGACGATGAATTTCGCCTTCGTCTTCACGCCCGCCACGGTGGCCGGCGCGCCGCACACCTATCTGGCCACCGCCAAGGCCCCGCCCGCCCTGGAAGACGACATCGAGCGCGCGGTGACCGACCGCTTCGCCAATGTCTCGGCCATTCGGGTGCGCCAAGCGATCGACAGCGTCAAGGACGTCTTGAAGGCCTCGGGCGCCGCCTTGGGTCTGACCGCCACCATCACCATCGCCGCCGGCGGGCTGGTGCTGGCCGGCGCGGTGGCGGCCGGCCATCGCCGACGCGTCTACGAGGCGGTGGTGCTTAAGGTGCTGGGCGCCACAAGGCGCGATCTGATGCTGGCCCATCTGGTCGAGTTCGGGCTGATCGGCATCGCCACCGGGATTCTGGCCGGGGTGATCGGCACGCTCGCCGCCTGGGGTATCCTGGAAGGGCTGATGCGGATGGAATGGGTCTTCCGCCCGCTCGCCACCATCACCACCGTGGTCTTTTGCATCCTGGCGACGCTGGCCGCCGGCTTTGCCGCCACCTGGCGCGCCCTTTCCGCCAAGGCGGCGCCGTATCTGAGGAACGAATAGGCCGGTCGAGGCAACCCGACTAGCGCTCGTCGCCCTCGGGCGAACCACAACCGCCGCCGCCGGGAGTCTCGATAACGAAAACGTCGCCCGGATTCATGGCAACGATCGCGGTGCCGGCCAGTCTTTCGACCGTGCCGTCGGCCCGCTCGACCCGGTTGATGCCCAGCGCGCCGGGCCCCCCGCCATCGAGACCGAAAGGCGGCACCCGACGATGGCCCGACAAGATCGCCGCCGTCATGGCGCGGCGGAACCGAATGCGGCGCACCACCCCATCGCCGCCCGGCCAGCGTCCGGTGCCGCCCGAGCCCCGCCGAATGGCGAAGCCGTCGAGCACCACCGGAAACCGCCACTCCAGGACCTCGGGATCGGTGAGGCGCGAGTTGGTCATGTGGGTCTGCACCGCGTGCTGGCCGGCGAAGCCCGGCCCGGCCCCGGCGCCGCCGCAGATGGTCTCGTAATATTGGTGACGGTCGTCGCCGAAGGTGAAGTTGTTCATGGTGCCCTGGGCGCCGGCCAGCATGCCGAGCGCCCCGTAAAGCGCGTCGGTCACGCATTGCGACGTTTCGACATTGCCGGCCACCACCGCCGCCGGCGGGCGCGGATTGAGCAGCGAGCCTTCGGGAATGACGATCTCGAGCGGCTTCAGACAACCGGCGTTGAGCGGAATGTCGTCGTCGACCAGGGTGCGAAAGACGTAGAGCACCGCCGCCTTGGTGACCGCGGTCGGGGCGTTGAAGTTGGTCGGCGACTGGGCCGAGGTGCCGGTGAAATCGATGCGGGCCCGCCGGGCGGCGCGATCGACGCGCACCGCCACCCGGATCGTTTCGCCGCCATCCATGGCGTAGGTGAAGCTTCCGTCGGAAAGGCGGTCGATAACCCGGCGCACCGATTCCTCGGCGTTGTCCTGGACATGGCGCATATAGGCCTCGACGACCTCAAGGCCGAAATGCGCGACCAAGCGCCGAAGCTCGCGCACCCCCATGGCGTTGGCGGCGATCTGCGCCTTGAGATCGGCGATGTTCTGCAAAATGTTGCGGGCCGGATAGGGACCGCCGGCCAACAGGGCGCGCAGCTCGGCCTCGCAAAAGCGGCCCCGCTCGACCAGCGTGAAATCGTCGATCAGCACCCCCTCTTCGTCGACGGTGCGCGAGGCGGGCGGCATCGAGCCGGGGGTCAGGCCGCCGATGTCGGCATGATGGCCGCGCGCCCCGACAAAAAACAGCGGCGACCCGCCGCCATCGTCGGCGAACACCGGGGTGATGACGGTGACGTCGGGCAAGTGGGTGCCGCCATTGTAGGGGGCGTTGAGGGCGTAGACATCGCCCGGCGCCATGGCGCCGGCGCGCTGGCGGATCACCGTCTGAACGCTCTCGCCCATCGAGCCCAGATGGACCGGGATGTGCGGCGCGTTGGCAACCAGTTGACCGTCGCGGTCGAAGATGGCGCAACTGAAATCGAGCCGCTCCTTGATGTTGACCGACGAGGCGGTGTTGACCAGCGTGGCGCCCATCTGTTCGGCGACCGACATGAACAGATTGTTGAAAATCTCCAGCATGATCGGATCGGCCGCGGTGCCGATCGCCGATCGGCGGGGCGGCTGTGCGACCCGGCGCAGAACCAACGAGCCGTCGGCGATCGTCGTCGCCCGCCAGCCCGGCTCGACCACCGTGGTCGCGTTGGTCTCGGCGATGATGGCCGGGCCATCGACGGCGGAATCCCGCGCTAGGCGATGGCGCGCGAACACCGGCGCCTGATGCCAGACGCCACCGGTGTAGAGCCGCACCGAAGTCTCGGGCGCCGGTGCATCGGCCGCCATCCCCTCGGGCGTCAGCGGCAGCCGATCGGCCAGCCCTTCGCCGGCCCCGATGGCCTCGACCGAGGCCGCTTCGGCGACCAGGCCGCGCTCGGGCATGGCGAAGCCGAAACGCTGGCGGTGGGCGGCGGCAAAGCTCTCGGCCATTGCCGCCGGCGTGCCGTGGGGCACCGGCAGCGCCGTGTCGGTGCCGGCATAACGCACATGAATCCGCCGCTCCAGCACGACCGCTTTGGCCGGCACGCCTTGGGCGATCACCGCCTGGCGCGCCTCGAAGTCCAGCTCGGCCAGTCGCGCCTCAAGAACGGCCGGCAGTTCATCGTCGAAAGGCTGCTCGACGGTCCGCTCGCGCAGCGCCCGCACATCGGCCAACCCCATGCCGTAGGCCGAGAGCAGGCCGGCAAAGGGATGGATAAGCACTGTCGTCATGCCCAGCGCGTCGGCCACCAGGCAAGCGTGCTGACCCCCGGCACCGCCGAAGCAGTTGAGCGCGTATTCGGTGACGTCGTGGCCGCGCTGCACCGAAATCTGTTTGATCGCGTTGGCCATGTTCTCGACGGCGACACGCAGGAAACCCTCGGCTACCGCTTCGGGCGACCGGACCTCGTCGGTAGCGGCGGCGATTTCGCCAGCCAGCGCCGCAAAGCGGGCGCGCACCGCGGCGCCGTCGAGCGGCTGGTCGCCGCCCGGACCGAAGACGCGGGGAAAGAAATCGGGCTGGATCTTGCCGACCAGGAGGTTGCAGTCGGTCACCGTCAGCGGCCCGCCGCGCCGATAGGCGGTGGGTCCGGGATTGGCGCCCGCCGAGTCGGGGCCGACCCGGAAGCGCGCGCCATCGAAATGCAGGATCGAGCCGCCGCCCGCCGCCACCGTGTGGATGCGCATCATCGGCGCCCGCAGCCGCACCCCGGCGATTTGGGTTTCGAAAGCGCGTTCGTAGGCGCCGTCGAAATGCGCCACGTCGGTCGAGGTTCCGCCCATGTCAAAGCCGATCACCTTGGCGAATCCAGCCGCCTGGGCGGTGCGCGCCATGCCAACCACGCCGCCGGCCGGGCCGGACAGGATGGAATCCTTCCCTTGAAATCGCCCGGCATCGGTGAGGCCGCCATTCGACTGCATGAACATCAGCCGCACTCCGCCAAGCTCGCCGGCGACGCGATCGACATAACGGCGCAGGATCGGCGACAGATAGGCATCGACCACCGTGGTGTCGCCGCGCGACACCAGTTTCATCAGCGGACTGACCTGGTGAGACACCGAGATCTGGGTAAAGCCCTGCCGGCCTGCCAACTCTGCCACCCGGCGCTCGTGATCGGGATAGCGGTAGCCATGCATGAACAGAATCGCCACGGCGCGGATGCCGGCGGCGAAGGCTTCGGCCAGGCCGGCGGCGGCTTCGGCCTCGTCGAGCGCCTCCAATTCCTCGCCATCGGCGGCCATGCGCCCGCCGACCTCGATCACCCGTTCGTGCAACAGCTCGGGCAACCGGATGCACCGCTCGAACAGGCGCGGCCGGTTCTGGTAGCCGATGCGCAGCGCATCGGCGAAGCCCCGGTTGGTGACCAGCAGCACCCGATCGCCTTTGCGTTCGAGAAGCGCGTTGGTGGCCACCGTGGTGCCCATCTTGACCGCCACCACCGCGCTGCCCGGAATGGGCTCGGCGGCGCCCAGACCCAACAAATCGCGGATGCCCTGCAAGGCAGCATCGGAATAGCGCTCGGGATTTTCCGACAATAGCTTGAGGGTGACCAGGCCGCCATCGGGCCGCCGCCCCACCAGATCGGTGAAGGTGCCGCCGCGATCGATCCAGAATTGCCAGCCGCTCATGCGCCTTTGCCAATAAGACGGGGGAAGTTTACACGCCAATTTCGCCTTCGCAATCGCCAGCCTCCGCGAAGGGCTTTGGCGGAAAGGCGGCCGGCGCCGCCCAAGGATCGTCCATTTTGCGTCTCGGCATCGGGTAAGCATGGCCGAATTACGTCGGGCAGTCTGTCCTACAAATCAGAACGCCTTCAAATGGGTGGCATCTGGCTTTGTGTTCGCCCGATTGCAGATGCCGAACGCTGCACAAATGCTTGGAGCGGAAATTCGGCCATTAAACCGGACATTCATTAGCAAAGTGGCCAGCCCCAATGCCTTTATTGCGGATAAGGCCATGCCCATCAGAGCCCCCTGACCAACGACCGTCGCCTGATCCTCATCAATCTCGAACAGGCTTACGACGCCTGGATTGAAGGCAAACGCGCCCGAGCCGCACTTCCCAACATCCTTCGCTGGAAGACCCTTCACGGACGAGACTATCTTTACCGGTTTGCCGATAAGGCCGGCAACGCCACGAGCCTTGGGCCGTGTTCGCCAAAGACCGAGGTCAAGGACGCCTATGACCGCGACAAGCGCGCCTTGCTCGATCGCCAAGCTACGATCCTAACCCGGCTCGATCAGACCGGAAGGCTCTATCGCGCGCTGCGCCGGCCAAGGCTTCCCCGCCCGCTTTGTAACGGTGCCCGAAGATTTCCCTATTTGGAGGCCAGGGAGACCATTCCATCCCAATCGGGCCCCGGTTCGGCTTCCATGTTCTGCAGGCAGCGTTGGAGATAGATCAGCGCCGGTCGGTCGGTGGGGCGGAGTTGGATGACCTCGGCGAAGGCCTTGCTGGCTTGGCTCCACCGACGCTCGCGGTAGTCATCGACGCCTTCCTGGAACAGCCGGGCGACCCGCCCGATCCCTGGCGTTTCTCCGTCCAAGAGGTGATCCAGGATCTCATAGACCGTAACGGCCTGGGTCTTGCCTTGGACACGAACCCGGTCGATCTCGCGGGCCAATCGCTTATCCCGGAGGGCCTGGTAGGTATCGCTGGTGACCAGGATCTGGGTTCCGTAATGCTTATTGGCGGACTCCAGGCGAGAGGCCAGGTTCACCATGTCGCCGACCACCGTGTAATCCATCCGCTTCGGTGACCCGATATAGCCCGCCACGGCCCGGCCCGTGTTCAGGCCGATGCCGATGCTGATAGCACGGTGGCCCGCCTGGCTCCGTCGCCGGTTTAGGTCGCGAAGGGCCCGCAACATGGCGACCGCCGATGACACCGCCTCGTCGGCGTCAAGGGGAGAGGCGATGGGAGCGCCGAAGATCGCCATGATGGCGTCGCCGATGAACTTGTCGAGGGTGCCGCCATGTTCGAAGATCACCTCCACCATCTCGGTGAAATACTCGTTGAGCATCGCCACCGTATCGCCGGGTGACAGCGCCTCCGTCAGCGAGGTGAATCGGCGCATGTCGGAGAAGAGGACGGTGACCTCCTGCTCCTTGCCGCCCAGAATGGACTCGTCCGCTTCGAGAAGGCTGTCCAGCACCTTGTCGGACATGAAGCGGGACATGGTGTTCTTGATGCGCTTCTCGCGCGTGATGTCCTCAAGCACCAACATGCTGCCGATGGGCCTTTCGTCGATGCCGATCAGTGCGATGGCCGAGAGGTTGACCGAGGTGCCGCTCCCGTCGGCCATCCGGATTTCCCGGTCGAACATGGCCTCGGAGCGCCCGCCCTTCTGGACGCTCTCCAGGAGATCGAGGACCCAGGCGTTCTCGGCGCCCAGGACCTCCGATACGGGAAAGGACAGCAAATCCCCGCCGTCCCGCTTCAGGATGCGCAGGGCGGCTTCATTGGCCTTGGTGACCTTGCCGGCGCCATCCAGGGTGACGACACCGTTGCTGAGGCTCCTGAGGACGCTCTCGTTGAAGTTCTTGACCCCGAGAACCTCCTCGAAGAGCTGGGCGTTGCGTAGCGCGCCGGCCGCCATGGAGCCGAGGGTCGAGGCTTCCAGGAGATCGCTGGCATGGTAACCGGCGTCGACCCGCGTGGTCGCCAGGACGAGGGCGCCGGAACAGCGATCGCGCGCCATCAGCGGAACCATCAGGACGGCGAAGATATCCGGCACCTCGTTCCGCCAGCGGGAATCGGACGGAAGGTCATTGATGATCTCGCCCTTTCCGTGGGCGACGACGTCCTGGAAAAGGGCGGACTCAGTGATGGCAGAGAGTTTCGGCGCTTTTTCCGCCCTGAAGGCGGCCAGTGGCAGGAATCCGCCGCCTTCGGATCGCACCAGGACTAGGCCGGTATTCTCCGGATCGGCCTCGTCCTGGAATTCGGCGAGAAGGGCCTCGGCCACCGCCGGGGCTTCCAGGGAGCGGTTCAAGGCCAAGGCCGCCCGGTGTAGGAGTGATATCTCGCGGTATTGCTGGAGGGTCTCGGCCGAGACCGCCCGGCGCGCAGCCTCGGCATCGACGATGGCCTGCAGTGACCGGGCAATGAAGCGGGCCAGCGTATCGACGCCCGCGGCGTCGCCTTCCTTCGCGGCGACAACCACCTCTCCCGCCGTCGCGCCGTTGACCGTAAGGGGAAAGCGCGCGCCGCCGTCTCCAAGTTCGGCCAGCCGCCGCCCGGCATCGCCGGCTCCAGCGGCGGCAACCGGCTTGCCGCCCTCCAGCACGGCGAGCAAGACCGCTTCAGGGAAGCTGGCCACCGCCTCGGCCAGGTAGTCGCCCAGGAAGCGCGGCTTCAGGAGGCGGCGCAACTCGGTCATGACTGCCTATTCCAGCCCGAGGATACCCTTGGCCAGCCCGAGCAGTTCGTCGGGATCGAAAGGTTTGGTCATGTACCGGTGGGCCCCGGCCTCGATTCCAACCTGCCGGTCCACTTCCTGCCCCTTGGCGGTCAGGAGGACGATGATGGTGCCCGCCAGGTCGGGTTCCTCTTTGACCTTGCGGCAAACGGCGTAGCCGTTCATCAGGGGCATCATGACGTCCAGGAAGACCAGGGCGGGTTTCTCGCTCCGGATGGTGGCCAGGCCCTCCTCGCCGTTGGTGGCCGAGAGGATCTCGAAGCCGTGTTCGTCCTCCAGATATTCGAGCGTCTGTTCGATGAGGGAGCGGATATGCGGCTCGTCATCGACGATGAGGATTTTCTTGTTCATTGCCTATCCAGTTCCTTTCGTTTTCGCCGGAATGACGAACGAGAAGGTGCTTCCCTTTCCCACCTCGCTCTCCACCCAAATCCGGCCGCCGTAGTGCTCGACGATTTCCTTGCAGATGGCTAGGCCAAGCCCCGTCCCTTTGGGCTTGTCGACCAGGGTATCGTCCCGCACGACCTGATGAAATTTGTCGAAGATTCTTTCCTGCTCCATGGCCGGGATGCCCGGCCCGGAATCGCGCACGTCGACCCGAAGCAGGCCGTCGGCCTGGCGCCAGGCCCTCAGCTCCACCTCGCCTTCCTCCGTGAACTTGGCGGCGTTGCTGAGCAGGTTGGCGATCACCTGGGTCAGGCGGTCCGGATCGGCCGCGGTCTCGGGGAGCCCTTCCTCGATCGCAACCGTGAAGGAAACGCGCGGACTGGCGGAAAACACTGCCTCGACGGCCCGGGCGGCCTTTTGGACGAGGTCCCCGAACCGGAAGGTTTCCTCGTTCCAGGCGACCCTTCCGGACTCGATCTTTGCGATGTCAAGCACGTCATCGATGAGACGGGTCAGGCGATCGCTTTCGGCCAGGATGATTCCCAGGTTTTCCTGAACCCTGGACGCGGTCTTTTCCGCCTTGGCGTCGCCTTGGGCCCGTGGCGCGAAGACCTTTTCGAAGTCCTTGGCGATCAGCTTCGCGAAACCCCGAACCGAAGTGAGCGGCGTCCGCAATTCGTGTGACACCGAGGACAGGAAGCCGGACTTCATGCGATCCAGTTCCTTGAGTTCCTCGTTGGCCTTCTCCAGATCGTGCGTCCGTTCCTTCACCTTGATATCGAGTACGTCGATGTTCTCGCGCAGTTGCTCGACCATGGAGTCGAAGGCCGCCGACAGAACGCCGATCTCGTCGTCTCGCTGGATGCCGCTGACCGCCGAAAGGTCGCCGTTGCGGACCCGTCGCGCGGTATCCGAAAGCCTCCGGATGGGTGCCGTGAGCTTGCCCACGAACACGTATCCCAGCAGGGTCGCTAGGACGAGAACGACCGCGGTGATCGCCAGGATGCGGTTGCCCAGGACATCGGCGCCCCGCTGGAGTTCCTCGGTATAGACCGATGAAGCCAAGTACCAGCCGAAGCCCTTGAAATGCCGGACCCAGGAAATCTTGTCATAACTGTAGTTTCCTGGATCGGACGGTTTGTCCCATTTGTAGACGAGGCCATCGCCGGTATCCGCGACGGCGACCAGGTCCCGGACCAAGGGGTGCCCGGTGGTCGGATTTTCGAGGCCCGCGACATTCTTGCCCTCGATGTTCGGATTCGGGTGGATGAACATGTTCATCCCGGAATCGAAGATGTACACATATCCAGTCTTGGAAATCCTGATCTCGCGAAGGGATGTTCGCAGTCGCTCGATGGCCTCCATCTTCTTTTCCACCACCTCGGCGTCAATGTCGTCCATATAAACGCCGGTGCCGATGACCCACCCCAACTGCGGGAAATCCATGAAATAGGCGAGCTTTTCACTCGGATCGGATGCCCCTAGGCGACTCCACCAGTAGGTACGGTAACCCTCCCCTGATCGGCGGGCGATTTCGACCATGGGCGGAATGAGGAGCTCTCCGCGCCCATCGCGGAGTTGCGAATTGTCGGTGCCGTTCACCTTGGGGTCGGGATGAGCGATGGAGAACGAGTCGTAATCCACCACCCAGATGTAGTCGTCCTTGCCGAAGCGGAGGGAGCGCAGGCGCTCGGCAACCCTGGCCGTCGCCTGATCCCTGGTCAGAGCCCCTTTGTCGACCTCGGCGAAGACCGACCGGATATAACTGGCGGCAATGGAAACCACATTCTTGAGTTCCCGCTTCCGCGCATCGATCGCGCCTTTCCGGTAGTCTTCCAGATCGGCATGGATCCGGTTCGCAAGTTCATAGACGTTGTCGAGAATGGTCCGGCCGGCCGTCTGTTCCTGGTCGTAGATGGTCTTCTTAATCAGGGGCACCGAAAGGAAATAGATTGCCGCCCCGAAAATGGCCACGATGACCACCTGAAGGGCAAACAGGCGGAGGAACAACTTCGACCGAAGCATGGTTGGAGGATTGCCGGTCACGGCACGTCTCCTTCCGTCGGCAGGATGAGAATCTGCAAGGCGGCCGTGGCCTTGAGAAACGGTTCGTCGATGTCCGGCAACAATTCGGCGGGCACGACGATCAGGCCCTGGAACCCGTCGCGGATGCGCTCCATCAGCTCGAAGCGCGAGCAGGCGATCACGTCTCCGGTGGCGATCACCGGGGGAATCTCCCGCCGCGCCGATTTTCTGGGATCGCACAGGACCAGGCAGGGGGTCGCCGCTATCCCGACCGATGCAGGCAGCCGATCGGCCCAGGACTTCCGGGCACCAAGCAACAGGCGCATGCCGTCAAGCAGGATCCTCTCGTCGATGGGCTTGCCCAGGGCAATATTGCCCCCGGCCGTCTCGTATCCGGGGACCGCGGAAAGCACGATGACGGGAATCCGGCCTAGTTCGGGATCCTTGCGCAGCCGGGTGATGGCGGTGCGCCCGTCCATTACCGGCATGGCCAGATCCATGGTGATCAGGTCCGGCCGAACCTGGGTGGCCGCCTCGATGGCTTGCCGCCCATCGTTAGCGGTGACGACGGCATAGCCGTTCTCCTGAAGTAGCTGGGCCAGGTAGGTCCGGACAGGCGCTTCGTCGTCCACCACCAGGATGACGGCCCTTTCCGCCCCGATGGCCTTCGGTGCTCCGGGGCCGGCCGGGCCGGTGGCGATTCCGACGGCCTCCAGCGCAACCGCGGTTTCGAACGGGGGCAGGGTCAGGATGAAACGGCTGCCCACGCCGGGTTGGGACTCGGCCCAGATCCGTCCCCCGTAATGGGTGACAATCTCACGACAGATGGACAGCCCGAGGCCCGTCCCCTGGGGCTTGTCCACCAGGGTATCGTCGTTGGTGAGCTGGCGGAATTTGTCGAAGATGGCCTCCGCCTTGTCCGGATCGAACCCCACTCCGGTGTCGCGGACACAGGTCCGGATTCTTCCGTCCTCGTCGCGCAACACTTCCACCGCCACCTCGCCCTCCTCGGTGAACTTGGCCGCGTTGTTGAGGAGATTGACGATGACCTGCACCATGCGGTCGTAGTCGGCGTTTACGACGAGAGGTTCATCCGGCGCCTCGACCCGCAGACCGACCCGCGGCTTGGCCTCGAACTGGCCCCGCACCGCGTTGACCGCCTGGCGGACGGCATCCTGAAGAGCAAAGGTCCTGTCATTCCATTCGATGCGGCCGGACTCGATCTTTGCCAGATCGAGCACGTTGTTGATCAGCCGGGTCAGCCGATCGGCCTCCACCAGGATGATGGAGAGGTTCTCCAGGATGCGGGCGGACTTCTTGTGGAGCTTCGAAGCTTCGGGCACCGCGAAGCTGCGTTCGAACTCGCGATAGATGAGCTGCGCAAACCCCCGGATCGAGGTCAACGGAGTCCGCAGTTCATGCGACACCGAGGACAGAAGGTCGGACTTCATCTTGTCCAGTTCCTTGAGGTGCCGATTGGCCCTCTCCACCTCCTCCTTGGCCCGGCGCTGGCGCTCCTCGGCATCCTTGAGGGGCGTGATGTCCATCGCAACGCTCAGGTAGCCGGTGACATGGCCTTCCGTGTCCTCGATGGGGGTAACGGAGAGATTGATCGGGATCAGGCGTCCGTCCTTGCCCAGGTATGTGCTTTCGAAGGTTCCCGACTGGGCCAGCACCGCGAAATAATGGGCCAGCGTGATCTCTCCGCCGTTATCCCGCACCAGCCAGTCGTGCAACTGCGCCGGCGGATGGAGGTCCAAGGGGGTCCGCCGACCCACGATCTCGCGCGCGGCATGGCCGAGCATCCGCTCGGCGCCCCGGTTGAACAGCAGGATGGTCCCGTTCCGGTCCGCGGCGATGATCGAGATCTGGGTGGCGGCGTCCAGGACCGCCTCCAATTGGCTGCTGGTGTTCCGGAACTGGGCGAGGATTGCGTCGGTCTTCTCGAACTGCTCGACTACCATCCGCGCCGTGATCTCGGCGGCTTCGTGGGCGACACGGATCTCCTCGCGCAGGATCTGGTTGTCCTCCAAGAGAGCGGCGAAGCGATCCCCCTTTCTCCGGAACTGGTCCAGACCTTGAAGATCACGAACAGCCATGGATCGCCACCTCCAGGCTGGCCGTAGCCGTGGCCCGCACGACGGACGGATGGGCCGGCCCCTCAGCCCCCACCACCAGGCATTCCGGGACGGGCGTCTCGCAAACGAAGGGCAGCAGTCGCAACAGGTAAGGCAAGCCGGCCCCGTGATCATACGGCCCGGCTCCGCTCGCCGCCGTCTCCCGATCAAGGATCACCACCTCGCCCGGCGGGCCGAAGCCGGCTACGGCGTCGACGAAGACCACCCGCTTCCGGCCCTCCACGAGGGGAAGAAGATCGATCCCCTTGAGGCCGCCATCGATCACCACGACGCCCCCGGGGATGGCTTGCCCCGCCAGAAACTCGTAGACCCGATGTCCGAGATCATCGCCCGGGATCAAGGCGTTGCCGACGCAGATGATCGCGGTGTCCAAGGGGCGCCTCCGTCACAGGGTCCGTCGCCCGCTCGCGCCGACCACGTGAACGGTGCAGACCAGACAGGGGTCGAAGGAGCGGACGACATGGCCGAGAAGGGCAGGATTGTCGGGATCGGAGACGGGGATTCCGATCAGCGCCTCCTCCCAGGGGCCGCGCAGGCCTTCGGAATCCCTGGGCGCGCCATTCCAGGCCGTCGGCGTGATGATCTGATAGTGGGCGATCCGGCCGTCCTTGATCCGCACCCAATGCCCGAGCGCGCCGCGCGCCGCCTGGCAAAGACCGATCCCTTCCCCATCCTGCAGGTCGCCGGGGTGGTGGTACACGGGTTCGCCGAACCGCTGGATCAGTTCCCCCAGCCATGCGTCCATGGCCTGGAAATAGGTCGTGGGACGGGTGAGGCGCGCCAATTGGCGCACCAGGGCATTGGCGCCGCCGTCGGCGATCAGGTCGCGGAACAGCGGATCACCGGCGACGATCCGCTCGGCCAGAGGGCCGGTTTCCGCAGCCAGCCCCTTGTAGCGCGGCGCCTTGCTCCAGGAATACTTGCCCCCCTCGTCGCCGCTGGGCACCGGCTCGGTCTCGCCGTCGAAGGGATGCCTTCCACCCGGGTAGTCCCTATACCACGAACTGGCCACATGCTCGGCGATCCGCGCCTGGTCAAAGGCTTCGACCGTGACGCCCTCGGCGAAACCCGCCGCCACCAACCGCCCCGCCGTTCCCGCCACGGTCGTGCCCTCGGGAAGCTCCAGGGAACCGTAGGACAGGAACCGGTCGTAGCCGCGCCCCAGGTTGCCGAGACCAGCGCCCAGGCCAAAGCGGATCAGGAATCCGACGTCGCTTTCCCGATGGCGGGAGCTTTCGGCCAACCAGGCCTCTAGGGCCTGCCGGCTGTCCACCTCCAGCCAGCGCTCGGTCGGACAGCCGAGAACCGTGCCTTCGTACCAGCTCCGGAATTGGGAAAGAATGTTACGGCACTTGAGGATGTCCGATACCGGGGGCGCATAGACGACGCCGCCCGGCACCATGAACGAGGTATGGGGCCATTGGCCACCGATGAGGGCGATGATCTCGACGATCCGCTTGGTCTGTCGCACCACGTCCAGGCTTCGTTCCCCGGCCAGCGAGGCGTAGCGCGCGACCGCCTGGTCGTACAGGTCGTGGCCGGAATGGAAAACGTTGGCGAATCCGTTCATATGCATGAGCACCGACTGGCGGACGTCGCTCTGCATGGTTTCCGCCATCAGGGCTACGTTCCGCAGCCGCCCAGCATTGGGGGGAGGCGCGACACCCGCGATGCCGTCCAGCGCCTTCGCGGCGGCTGTGAGATGGGTAAGGCTGCAGATGCCGCAGATGCGCGGGGTGATCACCAGCCCGTCGAGGGGAGCCCGCCCCACCAGCATGCGCTCGAAGCCGCGGAACATGGTGCCTGAGCTCCAGGCATCGACGACTCGGCCATCCTCGACGGCCACCTTGATTTCCAAGTCGCCTTCGACCCGGTTGAGCGGGATGTCGCAGATGACCCGGTTCGCCATTGTCGCACCTGGTATTGGTTTCTAGATTTCGGCCTTGCGGTTTTTCAGGCGTTCCGGAGCCGCCGCCGCCGCCATGGTTTTGTAGACCAGGTAGTGGGAACGGATGATTCCGTTGGGCAGCGCGGTGGGAACGCCCTCGATGTTGCGGGTGAAGAAGAAGGGGTCCACCGTCGGGAACTCGGGGCTGGTGCAGCCGAAACAGGGAACGCCCGCCCTTGTCTTGGACGAGCGCCGGTTCCAGAGCAGCTTGTTGCAGGGACCGCCGACCAATGGGCCGTGACATCCCTTGTGGAAGAACAGGCAGCCCTTCTGCCCGAAGTCCTCCTCCTCGATCCGGTATTCATGGTATTCGTTGCGGGTGCATCCCTGATGCACCGTCATGCCGTACCAGGCCAGGGGTCGGTTGAATTCGTCCATTTCAAGCCGGACATCGACGGCCAGCGCCATCAGGGTTCCGGCCAGAACCTCCGGATGGCAGGGGCAGCCCGCCAGATTGACCACCGGCAAGCCGGATGCCGCCCGGAAGTCGGCGCCCAACAGGCCACCCGGCTCGCACCGCCGGAATTGCAGGCCCGAGGCCTCGATCGGGCCATCGACCCCGATTCCGCCGAATGACGCACAGGTTCCCAGGGCAACCACGAAGCGTGCGCGCCGGGCCAAGGCCGCCACCAGATCCTTCTTGGGACGCCCCTCGTGGGTGTCGTACATACCGGTGCTGGAGGGCCCGCGCACGATCGATCCCTCGACGACTAGGATATCCAGCGCCTCCTCGCCCTGGCGCAGGCGCTCGACCAGCGCCCGCCGCTCGCCGATCGTCGCGTCGGACAACGAAGGGTGCCACAGGAGCCGGATGCCGGCCCCCTTCAGCACCTCGACGAAATTCGGCGACTCGGCATTCAGGAACGAGATGGAATCGCCCCCACATCCGCCGCACTGCACCCAAAACAGGGAAATCGGCATGAACCCCCCTTTACGACGCCGCCGCGACGACACCGAAGGCCGCCCCCCAATACCCAGCAGCATCGAAAAAAGGGTGACCACACGCGGACAGTCTAGGCATTCGATTATAAAATGTTAAGTTATTTCTTGCTGAATCTGACAGTGCACTCCGAGAGGTTAGGTGTGGAGTCGCATGAAGTTTTCACCGGTCAGGCCGAGGCGGCTGATGGGTGTCTGCTCCTTCAAACTACCATGCGGCCGTGCCAATTGTAGCGGTGCAGCCCGCGCGGCAGTTCATTGACGTGACCTGAGCCCCTAGATTTCCTCCAGATTTTGGTAGAGTCGGTCATCGAGAGGAGACGGACAATGAAGCGCAGTCGGTTTACGGAAGAACAGATTATCGGGATTCTGAAGGAGCAGGAGGCTGGGGCCGCGACGGCGGAGGTCTGCCGCCGCCACGGAATATCCGGGGCGACCTTCTACAAGTGGAAGGGCAAGTTCGGCCGCGCTCTTGCTTGCTTCTTGCCAAGTCGTTTGGCCAAAGGAATCCAAGAAAACGAAGCCCGGGACGTAGGCATGTAGTTTCGTCATTCCGACCAGCATCAAAGCATTCGCCCGGTCGGCACCATCAAGGGAGTGAAGGGACGAGTAAAACAGGCAGTCCTCGCGTAGGACCACACCTATATGTATGTAGGATTATTATTGGGATCCAGGTTTGTCGCTTTAGGTCTATATGCTTCCTACAAATGTTAACGCCAATAGTAGAATACGGCTAGTCAAACATAAGGTATTTGGTGTCAGCGACGGGATTCGAACCCGCAAGCCCGAAGGCGAGGGTTTTTAAGACCCTTGTGTATGCCAATTCCACCACGCTGACACTTATTTAGGAATTCGTCGTGTACCTAAGCGCAACCGGCACGCCCATCGATCCAAAGAGAAAACCGTGCAACTGAGCTATGATTGTGCGCAATATAAGTTCTATTTCCACATTTAAAAACAATATATTACAAAAAAGCCGAGGTTTAATAGTCTGCTGTGTCTACCGATTCCACCACGTCCGCGCGCTTTGGTTGGGTGAGTGTGCCCTGCCCACCCGGGCGCTGTAAACCGTCAAGCGGACGCAGCCGGCGGACCAAGGCCGGAGGCCGCCAGCACCGCCTCGACCGCCGCTTGGGAAAGATCGCGGGTGATGAAGATCAGGCGGCTGCGCCGGTCAACGTCGGGCCATTCGCCCAACTCGACCGGCGGATGGAATTGGTGCTGCACGCCGTGCAACACCAATGGCCCGGACCGGCCGGCGACGTTGACGATTCCTTTGAGGCGCAAAAGCCCATCGCCCTTGGCGGCGATCAGGAGATCGAGCGCCAGGACCAGACGCGGCCATTCCAGCGGCTGGTCATAGATCAGGGCAAAGGCGGCAATGTGCTCGTCATGCCGGTTGGGGTCGTGGCGGGGATGGTCGTGCGCCGACGCCGCCGCCCGCACCGCTTCGTCATTCAGCCAGCGCGCCACATCGGGATGCTTGCGGCCGGGTTGGAAAAGGCCCGCCCCCAGAATGCGTTCGGGCGCCACCACACCATACGCCACCCGGATGAGCGGCGCCGCCGGATTGAGCCGGACCAGCCGTCCGGCCAGGGCCTCGATCCGTTCGAGGCTGGCGCCGTCGCATTTGGTGAGCAGCAGACGATCGGCCACCGCCGCCTGCTTCACCGCCTCGGGCTGGCGATCGAGTTGGGCCCAGCCGTGAATCGCATCGATGGTGGCGACGATGCCGTCCAGCCGGTAGCGGGCCCCCAGGAAGGGATCGGTCATCAAAGTGTGCAATATGGGTGCCGGATCGGCTAGGCCGGTGGTTTCGATGGTCAGGCGGGCAAATTCGGGCACCTCGCCCTTGACCCGTTTGAGGAACAGGTCGCGCGCCGCCGTCACCAGATCGCCGCGCACCGTGCAGCACAGGCAGCCGGAATTGAGCAGCACCACCGATTCGTCGATCTTGCGCACCAAGAGATGGTCGAGGCCGACGGCACCGAACTCGTTGATCAAGACGGCGGTGTTCGCCAGTCCTGGCTGGGCCAGAAGATGGTTGAGGACGGTGGTCTTGCCGCTGCCCAGAAACCCAGTGAGCACGGTGACCGGGATCGCCTGGGCCGCCTCGGCCGTCGGATCGCGGCCTAGCCCGGGTTGCGGCATTTGAAGAAGTTCTGCCCCTTGTAGTGCATCACCACTTCGTCGTTCTGGTTCACGACCTCGATGAAATTGTGGACGATGCCGCGATCGGGCTTGGAGACCGAACGCCTCGCCGACGTGACATGGATGCGCAGCCGCAGCACATCGCCCGCCCGCACCGGCTTCGGCCAACGCAGTTCGTCAAGTCCGCCCGAAGCCAGGCTGGCGCCGTGCGCCAGATAATCCTCGGCGTAATATTTCATCATCAGGGCACAGGTGAACCAGCCGCTGGCGATGACGCCGCCGAAGATGGTGTTTTTCGCCGCCTCGGGATCGGCGTGGTAATCCTGGGGATCGAAGCGCCTTGCAAAGGCCAGCATTTCCTGTTCGTCGACCGTGAAGGGGCCGAATTCGTACACGGCGCCCGGATGGTAATCCTCGAAATAGCGCTCGGTTGGCGGCGGCTCGAAAGTCTTGCGGATCATTGGTCCTTATTCCCATACAACGTTGCAGGATCGATGGCGACGTCGGCGATGGTCACCGCCTTGCCGTCGCGGATGGCGGTGAAGAAACAGCTCCGCCGGCCAGTGTGGCAGGCCACGCCCTTCTGATCGACGAGCAGAAGCAGCGTGTCGCCGTCGCAATCGTAGCGCAGTTCGACCAACCTTTGCTCCTGGCCCGAGCTTTCGCCCTTGCGCCAGAAGGCTTGGCGCGAGCGCGACCAGTAGCACACCCGACCGGTTGTCAGCGTCTCGCGGATCGCCGCCTTGTTCATCCAGGCCATCATCAGCACGTCGCCGCTGTCATGGCTTTGGGCGATGGCCGGAATCAGCCCGTCGGCATCGAACACGAGGGCCGAAAGGATCGCCTCCAGCGGATCGTTGCGCGAATTGGTCATGGCGCCTTCCTCATCGGACATTTCGCCTCAACCCAGACCCTGAGCCGGCTGCGCCCCCAGCTTACCGTGGCGCGCCGGCGAAAGCGGCGCACCCGAGGCAGATCGACGGACAGGACCACCAAGCCCAACGGCACCATCCAGAACCCCAGAATCGGCAGCCAGCCCAAAATGCCGCCCAGCACCAAAGCCCAGCCAAGCAAGATGCGCTTGCGCCGACTGTGCGGCAAGCGAATGCCATGGCGCCTTGCGGTGCGCATGCGTGCCCGGCGATCTAGCGGGACCCGGCCAGCGTCTCGGCATGCTGGCGTCCCGTCGGCGTGAGCAGCGAGGCCAAGATGAATTCGAGCCCTTCCTCGATGTAACCGTCGAGCGTGCAGAGTTCCTTCAAGCGCCAATATTTGAGCGCCCAGGAATGGGCCAGCATGACGCAATGGTAGGTGACCAACTCGACGTTGCAGGCGCGGAACAGGCCGGCCTCGATGCAGGCCTGGATGCAGGCGGCGATCAACTGATTGGTCTCGATCTCGGCTTGTTTGACGATTTCGCGCCGCTCGCGCGGCAGCGATTTCGTCGAGCGGTAATTGAGCACGCCGGCCTCGCGCCTGGAATCGACCACCCGGCAATAGGCATCGACCGCCGCCTTGAAGCGGACCAGGGGATCGGTGAGACCTTCGAGCGCGCGCGGAATCTCGCGCTTGTAGGTTTCCAATACGTCGAGCAGCGACAAGAGCAGCACGTCGTCCTTGTCTTTGACGTATTGGTAGATGAGGCCGATGCTCACCCCGGCCTCGCGCGCGATGTCCTGGATCGTCGTACGGTAATAGCCGTGGACCGAGAACAGCTTGACCGCCGCCGCAACGATCTGGGCGCGCCGCTTCTGCACCAGCACGGCGTCGCTCACCTGGCTTTTGATCGTTGGATTTCGGGATTCGTCGCGCACCGCATCGGCCGGCGGCGCTTCGCGATCGATTCCATCGGTTTTTGGCATGGAGATGGTCCTCCCGTCTTGACGAATGATCGTTCGTTCAGACGGGTCCGGTCAACTCCTTTCCGTCACCGAAGCGTAAGGAAGGCTTGGGCGGACCAACATTTTTCCCCAAGCTCCCAGATAAATGAGAAAAGGCGCCGACCAAAGAAAAGCCGCCGCCTGCAGCCAGGGCGCCGGATCGAGGCTGAAATAGGCGACAAGGCGGACCGGCGCCGCCAGAATCATCAGCCCGACCGCCAGGGCGAAAGGCCAGCCGGGTGCCAGCGCCCGTCCGGTGTGACGGAGCACGACGCGGGTCATCATGCCCAGCATCATCAGGCCCAAGGCGCCACTGGTGAAGGCGTGCACCCAACTCACCGGCGGAGCCCATCCCAGCTCGGCCAGCCCGCGCAGAACGAAGACGGCGATCAGCCAGAGATAAGCCAGATGAAGAACCGCGACCAGGCCGATCGCGGCGACCCGCCAGGGCCGCCACTGCAGGAAGCGCGCCAGATGAAAAAGCCCCGCCGCCAGCCACAGCGTCGCCGCCGATGATCCGGCGATGCCGAGAAAGCCAGCCGCCAGGGCGGCCAGAGTGGCGATCAGCACCAGCGTTTCGAAGCCGCGCCGGAAGGCGATGGGTGCGGCCAAGCCGGTGGGACACAGCGCGTTGGCGGTGAAGATGGGGGTGAGATAGCCCCAGACCAGGACGAACAGCAGGATCTTGGCGAACAGGCCCCATTCGAGGCCACGGACCATGTGGTCGGCCACACCGCCACCGAGGCCAGCGTGAAACAACAGGTTGCCGGCAAACAGCCCGGCCAGCACCGCCGCCAACCCAGCAAAATAGAGCTTGTTGGCAAGCCGGGCCAGACCGGGCAGCACGAAGAGGGCGAAAAGCGGCACGAAGACCAGATCGGCGACGGCAACCAGCGGCGCCGGAAGCGTGCCCGCGAAGGCCATGCCCAGCCGCCCCAGCAGCCAGGCGCCAACAAGAACCGCCAAGCGTTCGCCGGCAACCGCCGGCGCCCCGGCCCAACTGGGCAGCGCGGTAAGGATAAATCCGGCGCAAATGCCGAAAGCGAACCCGAAGACCATTTCGTGGCCATGCCAGGCCCGCGCCGTATCGCCCTCGGCCGAAAAGGCAGCCGCCATCAGGAGCGGACCCAACAGGGCGCCGAACAGGAAAAAGGGGCGAAAGCCCGCGCTCCACAGGGGGGCATCGAATCGCATGGATCACCGTCCCTTGAAGATGGGCGGCGGCCGGGCGCCGGTCAACGCATCATCGAGGGTAGGACCAGCGAAATCCACGGCACCAGCACCAACAGCGCCAGGCGGATGATGTCGGCGCCCAGGAAGGGCATGATGCCCTTGAAGATGGTGCCGGTGTTGACATCGGGCAGCACGGCGCGCAGCACGAAGACGTTGAGACCCACCGGCGGGGTGATCAGGCTGATCTCGGTCACCACCACCACGATGATGCCGAACCAGATGGGATCGAAACCCAGGCTGACGATCAGCGGAAAGAAGATCGGCACCGTCAGCAGCACCATCGACAGGCTTTCCAGGATACAGCCCAGGATCAGATAGACGACCAGGATAAACAAGATCACCAGCATCGGCGTCAACGCCAACGACTGCACGTAATTTTGCAGCACGTTGGGAAGCCCGGCCAGATTGACGAAATTGGAAAAGATGATGGCGCCGATCAGGACCACGAACATCATCGAGGTGGTGCGCGCGCTGTCGACCAGCACATCGTAGAGCCCGCGCCACGAGAGCGTGCGCTTGACGAGCGCGATCAGGAAGGCGCCGAAGGCGCCGATGCCCGCCGCCTCGGTGGCGGTGAAGACCCCCAAATAGATGCCGCCGATCACCAACACGAACAGGCTGAGCACGCCCCAAACGCCGTTAAGAGCCTTAAAGCGCTCGCCCCAGCCGGCGCGCGCCCCCGGCGGCCCCAAGCTGGGATCGCGCCAGGTGGTGTAGGCGACCGCCGCCATGTAGCCCAGCATACCGATCAAGCCCGGAATGATGCCGGCCATGAACAGCTTGCCGATGTTGGTGCCGGTGGTGATGCCGTAGATTACCATGATGACGCTGGGCGGAATGAGAATGCCCAGCGTGCCGCCCGAGGCGATCGAGCCGGTGGCCAGCGAATCGGCGTAGCCGTAGCGGCGCATCGAGGGCATCGCCACCTTGGCCATGGTGGCCGCCGTGGCGAGCGAGGAGCCGCAGACCGACGAGAACCCGGCGCAGGCGACCACGGTGGCCATCGCCAAACCACCGCGCAAATGGCCGAGCCAAGCGTTGGAGGCGCGGTAGAGCTCTTCGGACAGGCCGGAGCGGGTGACGAAATTGCCCATCAGGATAAAGAGCGGCACCACCGAAAGTTCGTAGGACAGGCCGGTGTCGTAAGTGATCTGGGCGATCATGCCGAAGGCCGGCTTCCAGCCGACGATGGTGGCGGTGCCCAGAAAGCCCAGAAGCGCCATGGCGAAGGCGATCGGCACCCCAACCAGGATGACGGCCAACATGACGACCATGCCGATCAACCAGACTTCGGTCATGTCGAACCTTCCCCGTTTTCAGTCGTTGGCGGCCGCCGGGTGCCGGCCGGGCCGGCGGCGAATGTGGCGGATCATGTTGGCAAAGAGAATGACGACGCTCACCACCGTCATCAACGCCATGAAATAGACCACCCAACCCATGGGAATCTTGAGGATCGGCGTGGCGTCGCCATAACTCACCACCTGACCGGCCTTGAGCCAGACCCGCCAAGCCAGCAGCGCCATCACCCCGGCACCGATGGCGTTGACCAGAATGTCGAGAATCCGGCGCCGGCGCGGCGACAGAAAGCTATGGATGATGTCGACGGTGACGTGCTCCTCCTTGGCGCTGACCAGCGGCAGGGCCGAGAAGATCAGGGTCCCCATCATGATCTGGATGCTTTCGAAGGCGCCGGGCAAGGGTTGATTGAAGACATAGCGCCCAAGCACGTCGACGAAGGTCACCGCCATCATGGCGAACATGATGACGGCGGCGACCGCCCCCAACGCCCGGTCAAGCCAATGGCTCGACCGGGTGAAGAGGTTTGGAGTTGCGGCCGAGGTCACGAAAACCTACTTGGTTTCCTTGACGATCTCAGCTTTCAGCATGGCGATCGCGGCGGCGCCATCGACGCCTTTGGCTTTCGCCTTCTCGACGAATTCCTTCTCGACGCCAACCAATTTGGCCGCCACCGCTTTTTGGAAGTCGGCGCTCATCGGCTCGGACTGAATGCCGGCCGCCTTCATCGCTTCATGCCCCGCCCGATCGGCCACGTCCCACGCCTTGCCGGCCATGCGTGCCCAGGCCTCGTACATGGTGGGCTCGATCGCCTTCTTGTCGTCGGCCGACAGCGCATCCCATTTCGCCTGGTTCATGACGATGAAGAAGCTGGTGTTGTAAAGCCCCCTCGGCACCACGGTGGCGAATTTGATCAGCTTGTCGAGTTTGAAAAAAGCCACCGATTCGGTGGGGAACAGCAGTCCGTCGGCGACGCCGGTGGAAAGGATCTCATAGGCCTTGGTCGCTGGCTGCAGCACCGGCACGACGCCGATTTCCTTGGCGATGTGGTTGACCATGCCGCCGCCGACGCGGAACTTCATGCCGTTCAGATCGTCGAGCGAGCGGATCGGCTTCTTGATGTTCAGAATATGGCCGGGACCGTGCGAGAAGACGGCAACCATCTTGACGCCCTTGTGCTCGTCGGCCTTGGCCAGCATCGCCTGATGCACCCGCCAATAGGCGACCGAGATCGGTTCGGCCTTGTCGCCCAGGAAGGGCAGTTCGACCACGTCGGTGAGCGTGAAGCGGCCCGGCGTGTAGCCATGCACGCTGACCGCCACGTCGGCCAGGCCATCCTTGGCGATGTCGAACTGGGCCTGGGGCGGGCCCAGGCTGGAGGGCATGATCTCGAGCTTGACGCGCCCCTTGGTCGCGTCTTCGATCTGCTTGCCCCAGGGAATGACCATGCCCTGCATGATCGGATGCCCCGGCGGCAACCAGCTCGAGAATTTGAGCACCGTGGCCTGCTGGGCCTGGGCGGGCATGGCCGCCAAAGCGGCCAGGGCGACGCCGGCAAACAACGCGACTTGTTTAATTTTCATTGGTTAACCTCCCTGATTTAAACGCTTGTGATACACTTTATATGACGAGCCCGCCCGAGGCCAGCATCACTTCGCCGCTGATGTAATCGGATTCCGGAATGCAGAAGAGATAGACGGCGTTGGCCGCATCCTCGGGCGTGCCGGGGCGGCCCAAGGGAATGGTGGCGGTCATGGCGGCAATCATCTCGGGCTTGATGCCCATCTTGACCTCGCGGCTGCCGATCTTGCTCACGATTGCCTGATCGCCCAGGGGCTGGGTCATGCGGGTCTGGATGAAGCCGAAAGCCACGCAATTGACGTTGACGCCGAAGCGGCCCCATTCCTTGGCCATGGTCTTCGTCATGCCGATGATCGCCGTTTTACCCGCCGCGTAGGCGATCTGGCCGGCGTTGCCGCAAACGCCGCCGATCGAGGAAATGAACACCACCTTGCGGTTGAAGGCCTGGCCGGCCTCGCGTTCCTTCTTGGCCGCGTCGCGGATGAAATCGGTGGCGGCGCGCAGAATGCGCATCGGCGCCGTGGCGTGCACGTCGAGCATGGCGTACCACTGCTCGTCGGTCACCTTCTGCAACACCGAATCCCACGGATAGCCGGCGTTGTTGACGATGATGTCGATGCGGCCGAAGGCGTCGAGCCCGGTCTTGATGTAGCGGGTGCCAAAATCAGGCGCGGTGACGTCGCCCACGCAGGCCACCGCCTTCGAACCCAGGGCCTCGATCTTGGCGATGGTCTCCTTGGCCGGCGCCTCGTCGATGTCGTTCAGCACCAGCCTGGCCCCATCGGCCGCCAGCTTGAGCGCAATCGCCTGGCCGATGCCACGGCCCGATCCGGTGACGTAGGCCACCTTGCCTTCCAGCTTCTTCATAATCGCAGTCTCCCCTGTCAAACGTTCGGAATGTGAATGATCTTGGCCGCCGCCAGGCGTTCGATCTCGGCCGACGCCAAGCCCGCCTCGGCCAGCACGGCCTTGGTGTTGGCGCCGTAGCGCGGCGGATAGGCGAAGTTTTGGGCCGAGCCCGGCAGATCGACCGGCTTGGGCTGCATGCGGATGGCCTGGCCGCCCGGCGTGACGGTACGGGTGAGCTTGGCGGCGATCGCCGGCAGATCGCGCACGATCGGCAGCGTGTTGATGGGCGCGTTGGGAATCCCCACCTTGCCCAGCATCGCCCCCAACTCGGCGGTGGTTAGCGTCGCCGTGCCCTGGGCAATGTCGCGGTCGAGCGCCGGGCGGTCGGCCACCCTGCCCTCGTTGGTCGCGCGGTCCGGCTTGGCGCAATGGCCGAAGGCGGCCGTTTCGGTGAAGCGGGTCCATTGCACGTCGGAGCCCATCGCCACATAGGCGAAGCCATCCTTGGTGGGATAGACGCCGGTAGGCGAAAATTTGCGGTGCGAATTGCCGGCCCGGGTGATTTCGGGCGGCGTAAAGCCGTAATCGAGCAAATGCATCATGGTGATGAGCCAGGACGACATCGCCTGCAACATCGAAATGTGGATTTCCTTGCCCTGCCCGGTCTCGGCCCGTTCGGCCAAGGCGAGGCAGATGTTGGCGTAGGCCTCGTCGCCAGCCTTGAGGTCGACCAGTGGCACGCCGCAGATGGTGGGCGGACCATCGACCATGCCGGTCATGTCCATCACCCCGGCCATCGCCTGGATGATCGGATCGTAGCCGGGCACGTCGGGATAGTCCGGCCCCATCGCCGAAATGCCGGCCCAGATCAGATCGGGCTTGGCCTGCTTCAAGGTCTCGTAGCCGATGCCCAAGGGCTGGTAGCGGTTGGGCATGGTGTTGCAGCAAAAGACGTCGACATCGAGTTCCTTGATCAGCCGGCGCAAAAGCGCCTGCGCCTCGGGCTCCTTGAGATTGAGCGCGATCGATTCCTTGCCGACATTGGGCGGCACGAAATAGGTGCGTCGGTCCTCGTCGCTCTCGACCCGACCGCCGACATAGCGGTTGGGATCGCCGGGCAGGCCGGGGCCGGTGGGCGCCGATTCGATGCGAATCACCCGCCAGCCGAGATGAACGAAGCGCAGGGTGGCCGAGGGCATGGCCAGCGCCTGCTCCATCGAAAGTATGGTGCCCTTTTTCATTCGACAACGCCGCCCTTGGCCGTCACCAGCGCCCGATAGACATTCTCGGGCGAGAAAGGCAAACGCGTCAGACGCACGCCGGTGGCGTTGTGGATGGCGTTGGCGATCGCGGCGGCCATGCAGATGGCCGGCGCCTCGCCCACGCCCTTGGCGCCCTGCGGCCCCTCGCCGTCCATCGATTCGATGAAGCTGATGTCCATTTCCGGGATCTCGGGCGCGGTGACCAGCTTGTAATCGCGGAAGCCGGGGTTGAGCACCTTGCCCTGGCGGACCATCAAATCTTCGGTGAGCGCGTAGCCCTGGCCCATGACGATGCCGCCTTCGATCTGGCCCTCGAGGCCCATGCGGTTCAAGACCCGGCCGACATCGTGCGCCGCCGTCACTTTTTCCAAGGTGACGATGCCGGTGTCGGTGTCGACCTCGATCTCGCAAATCTGCGCCGCCCAGGCGTAGGTGGCCGAGACGTTGCCCATGAACTTCTTGTCTTGGTGAACGCTGGACGGCTCGTAGTAATGGGTGGTCATCACCAGCTCGGCCTTGTCGGAGAAGTGGAGCGAGCGCAGGAGCTTGGGCAAGGGCATGACCATTTCGCCGTCGGCGGCCCGCACGACGAAGCCGCCCCGCATTTCCAATTGATCGGCGGTCATGTTGGTGACCTTGGCCGCGGCGTTCAAAATCTTGTCCTTGGCCTTGCGCGCCGCGCCGATCGCCGAATTGCCGGCGATGAAGGTGGTTCGGCTGGCATGGACGCCGACATCCCAAGGCGTGACCTCGGTGTCGTTGTTGACGACGCTGACCGCGTCGAGCGGCAGGCCCAACTCCTCGCAGACGAGCTGGGCCAGCACGGTTTCCGAGCCCTGGCCGATTTCCGAGGCCCCGGTCATGATCGTCACATGGCCGAAATCGTCCATCTTCAAGATGGTGCCGCAGCCGTCGGAGGGATAGATCTTGGCGCCGCCGCCGACATGGATCATCGCCGCCAGGCCGATGCCGCGCTTCTTGTTGCCCGGCTTGGATTGCTGCTGGGCGTAATCCGTGAATTTGCGGGCGAAATCGCTGCGGCTGGCCGCCGTGGTCAGACATTCCTTGAAGCCGCAACTGGTGAAGACCATGCCCTGGCCGGTGACTTCGCCCGACTCCTGGGCGTTCTTCATGCGGATCGCCAGCGGGTCAAGGCCCAGCTTCTCGGCCAGCATGTCCATATGCTGCTCGACCGTGAAGGTGGCCTGGAGATTGCCGTAGCCCCGGAACGAGCCGGCGTAGGGATTGTTGGAATAGACCGCCTTGGTGTGGAAGAGGCAGTGCGGCACGCGGTAAAGCGAGCTGAAGGTCTGCATCATCACGAAGGGAATGGTGGCGCCCCACGAGGTGTAGCCGCCATTGTCCAAGAGGATGTCGACCGCGCGGAAGGTGAGCGTGCCGTCCTTCTTGGCGCCCGAGCGCAGGCGGCAAAGCGCAGGCTGGCGGGTGGGCGAGGCCAGGAATTCCTCCTCGCGGGTGAAGACGAGCTTCACCGGCCGGCGTGCCGCCTTGGCGAGATAGACGGCGATCGGCTCGAAGGGATAGATGTCGAGCTTGGAGCCGAAGCCGCCGCCGATCGGCGGCTGGATGATGCGGATGCGACCGGGGTCCATGCCCAGCACTTCCGAGAATTCGCGCTTGTGCAGGAAGGGAACCTGGGTGTTCGAATAAAGGGTGAGATTGCCGCTGGTCGGTTCGAAATCGGCGATGATGCCGCTCACGCCCATGCAGCAATGGGTGACGTAGTGAAGGTAGAACTCGCTTTCCACCACCACGTCGCTCTCCTTCTCGCCCTGGGCGACGTCGCCATGAGCGTAATCGAAGGTCATGGCGATGTTGTCGGGCTTGGCGTCCTGGATCACCGGCGCGCCGGGCTGGGTGGACTGGCGGGGATCGGCGAGAATCGGCAAATCCTCGTAAACGACCTTGATCAATTTCAAGGCCTCGAGCGCGATCTCCTCGGTCTCGGCGGCCACCGCGGCAATTTCATCGCGGATGGTGCGCACCTTGTCGCCCTTCAAGGGCGGGTTGTCCTTGTTGACGCCCAGACCCCGCTTGGGAATGTCGGCCGCCGTCAGCACCGCATAGACGCCGGGCAGCGCCTTGGCCGCCGCGGTGTCGATGGAGACGATGCGGGCGTGCACCCGATCGGTGCGCAAAATCTTCCCGATCAACTGGCCGGGCAGGTTGATGTCCTGAACGTAGCGGGTCTTGCCGGCGGCCTTTTCGGGCGCATCCATCTTGGGGATGCGCTTGCCGATCAGTGAACTCTTGGCGACGACAGTCATGGCGTACCCTCCGCGGCCTTGGCAACGGCCTCGATGATCTTCTTGTAGCCGGTGCAGCGGCAAAGATTGCCTTCGAGCCCCCGGCGGATCTGCTCGTGGCTGGGATGGGGATGCTGGCTCAACAAATATTTCGACTGCACGATCATGCCCGGCGTGCAGAAGCCGCACTGGACGCCGCCCTCCTCGACGAAGGCGTCGCGCAGGCGATCGTTCGCCGGATCGGCGGCCAGCCCCTCGACGGTGGTGATGGCGCGCCCGTCGCATTCGACCGCGAACATCAGGCAGGAATTGACCGACAGCCCATCGACCAGGATGGTGCAGGCGCCGCATTCGCCCTCGCCGCAACCGTATTTGGTGCCGGTGAGGCCGACGATGTCGCGCAGCATGGCCAGCGCGGTGAGGCCGGGAGGAACGGCGGCCCGGGTGGGGCTGCCGTTCAAGGTGAAGCGGATTTCAACCGTGAGCGACATCGGCGAGCACCTTTTTGACCAGATTGTGAATCATCTCGCGCCGGTACCAAGCGGTGGCGCGTCGATCGGAGATCGGCTTGACCTCGCCTTGGGCCGCCTTGGCGGCGGCGGCAAGGGTGGCGGCGTCGAGCGTCTTGCCTTCGAGCGCCGCCTCGGCCGCCCGACCGCGCACCGGGGTGGGCGCCACCGCACCATAGGCGACACGGACGTTGCTGATCTTGCCATCCTTGACAATGCCGGCAATGCCCACCGACACCGCCGAGATGTCGAGCGCCGGGCGGGTGCCGAACTTGGCGAAGCGGGCGACGAAGCCCGGCTTGGGCGCCGGCACGAAGATGTTGGTGATCAGCTCGTCGGGCGTGCGCTTGGTCTTGCCCGGCCCGGTGAAGAATTCGTCCAGGCGCAGCCGGCGCATGCCTTTGGCGGAACGCAGCTCGACCACCGCATCCAAAACCAAGAGCGGCACCAGCGTGTCGCCGGCCGGCGAGGCGTTGCCGATGTTACCGCCCAGCGTGCCCATATTGCGGATCTGCACGCTGGCGAAGTGATCGGCCGCTTCCGCCAGCACCGGCAGGGTCTTGGCGATGAAGGCATCCTCGCGTAACTGGCTGATGGTGGTGAGGGCACCCAGGCGAATCTCGTCGCCCTCCTTGGCCCCGCCCTGCAAGCCAGCCACCCGGCGGATGTTGACCAGCGTGCGGCCCAGCTTGAACCGCCCGGCCTGGCTTTGCGGCATGACATCGGTGCCGCCGGCGACGATGGTGGCGTCGCCCGCCGCCAGGGCTTTCAGCGCTTCGTCGAGCGTCGTCGGAGCCAGATAGCGTTCGACCATGATCTCGTTCCTTCCTCTGTCCGTGCGCTTCGGGCTAGAACCGGATCGGTTCGCGGTAGCGGCCATAGGCGGCAACCAGGGCCTGGGTCATCTCGCCCACCGTGGCGTAGGCCTTTACCGCCGCCATCAGGGCGGGCATGACGTTCCGATTGGATTTGGCGTCGGTCTCGACCTGCTTCAAGGCCTTGGCGACCGCCTGACCGTCACGGTTGCGGCGAACCTCGTTCAGCGAGGCGATCTGCGCCCGGGCGTCGGCCTCGTTGTACGGGTGGAAAGCGACTTCGTGCTCTTCCTCATCGATGCGGTAGCAATTGACGCCCACCTTGCGGAAAACGCCGGTCTGGATGTTGCGCTGCATCTCGTAGGCCTGGCGCGACACCTTGGACTGGATGGCGCCCTCGGCCACCATCTTGACCATGCCGCCTTCGGCCTCGACCTCGGCCATGTGCTCTTCCATCTTGGCGCGCATCTGGTTGGTCAGCGTCTCGACGAAATAGGAGCCGCCGATCGGATCGACGGTGTCGCACAGCCCCATCTCCTCGATCAGAATCTGCATGGTGCGCAGGCTGATGCGGGCCGAATATTCGGTGGGGATGGTGTAGGCCTCGTCGTAAGAGCAAAGCGCCATCGTCTGGGTGCCCGACAGCGCGCTGATCAAGGCGTAATAGGCGCCGCGCACGATGTTGAGCTCCGGCTGCTCGAAGGTGAGGCCGCCGCCACCACCGCCGGCGATCATGCGCATCACCATGCTGTCGGGGTCCTTGGCGTGGCATTGGTCCTTCAAGACCTTGGCCCACAGGCCGCGCCCGGCGCGGAACTTCGCCACCTGCTCGAACAGATTGCCGTAGATGTTGAAGTTGAAGGAGAGGCGGTTGGCGAAATCGTCGACCGACAGGCCGCGCTTGGTCACCTCGGCAATGTAGGCTTTGCCGATGGCGAAGGCGTAGGCCATTTCCTGGGCCGGCGTGGCGCCCGATTCGCGAATGTGATAGCCGCAGATGCTGACCGGGCTGTATTTCGGCGCTTCCTTGGCGCAATACTCGATGGTGTCGCCCACCAGCTTGATCGAGGGCTCGACCGGAAAGATCCAGGTGCCGCGCCCGATGAACTCCTTCAGAATGTCGTTCTGCGCCGTGCCGCGCAGCTTGGTGATGTCGTAGCCCTTCTTTTCCGCCATCGCCAGATACATGGCGATCATGATGGCGGCGGCGCCGTTGATGGTGAGCGACACCGTGATCTTGTTGAGATCGATGCCGTCGAAGGCGATCTCGAAATCCTTGAGCGAATCGATCGACATGCCGACCCGGCCGATCTCGCCCTCGGCCATCGGATCGTCGGAATCGAGCCCGATCTGGCTGGGCAGATCGAAGGCGACGTTTAAGCCGGTCTGGCCGTTGGCGATCAGATATTTGAAACGCTTGTTGGTGTCGGCCGGATTGCCGAATCCCGCATACTGGCGCATCGTCCAGGGCTGCTTGCGGTACATTTGCGGATGAATGCCCCGGGTGAAGGGGTATTCGCCGGGCAATCCCAGCATCGCGGCGCCGCCGGTGGCGGCGACATCCTCGGCGCTGTAGAGCGGCTTGATCTCGATGCCGGATTCGTTGATCACGCTCTTCTTCACGTTGTCTTTGCTCATGACACGCCCGCCTTGATGAAATCGACAATGTCGGTGAATTTCGAACTGGCCGGAAAGATGCCCCTGAAGCCCAATGCCCGCAGTTCGGCATGGTCCTGGGCCGGCAGATTGCCGCCGATCAACCACAGCTTGTCGCCCAGGCCGGCCTTTTCCAAAAGCGGCTTCAGCTTGCGGCAGAACGGCAGATGCGATCCGGCCATGCTGGACAGGCCGATGACATCGACGTTTTCCTCAAGCGCGGCGTTGGCCACCTGTTCGGGCGTTTGGCGCAGCCCGGTGTAAACGACCTCGAAGCCGGCATCGGCCAGGGCGCGCACCACCACCTTGGCGCCCTGATCGTGCCCGTCGAGCCCCGGCTTGGCGATCAGCACCTTGATACGACGTTCACTCATTCGGACAGCTCCTTGGCGATGATGAGCTTCAAAATGTCGCTGGTTCCGCCCCCGATCAGGGTGAAACGGATGTCGCGCAGATAACGCTGGATCGGGTATTCCATGGCGTAGCCGTAGGACGCGTAAACGCGCGCCGCCTGCTCGCAGACTTGCAGCGCGGTCTCCGAGGCAAACAGCTTGGCCATCGCCGCTTCCTTGTGATGCGGCAGCCCGCTGTCCTTGGCCCAGGCGGCGTAGCGCACCAGATGGGTGGCGGCTTCCAGGGGCGTCGCCATCTCGGCCAGGCGGCCTTGGATCATCTGATAGCGGTTGATCGGCTTGCCGAATTGCTGGCGCTCGCCGGCGTATTGGATGGCGTGGGCCAGCGCGGCGCGCCCCACCCCCAAAGCCAACGCCCCGGTGACGATGCGGATTTCCGCCAACAGCTTGCGCAGATGCGATTCGCCATCGCCCTCTTCCTTCGACAGCCGGTGGCTGTCGGGCACGAAGCAATCGTCGAGCGCCAATTCCGAGGTCGGCAGCGCCCAAACACCCATCTTCTCGATCGAGCGGCCGATCACCAGGCCCTTGAAGCTGCGCTCGACCAGGAAGATGGTGAGCTTCTTTTCGGCCCCGGCGCGGGCGAAGACGGTGAAGAAGTCGGCCTGGGGCGCCGCGGTGATCCAGATCTTCTGACCGCGCAGGACATAGCCGCCCTCGACCTTGGTGGCCGAAGTGGCGATGCCGCCCAAATCGGAGCCGGCGTTGGGCTCGGTCATGCAGATGGCGCCGATCTTTTCGGCCCGCAGCGCCGGCTTGAACAGCCGCTCGACGATGTCGGCGTTGCCCAGCATCTGCAGGAATTTGGTGCCCATCAGGGCTTGCATGGTGACCGCCGCCGCCACCGACAGCGAGCCGCGGGCAATTTCCTCGACCGCCAAGCAAAGGCTCGTCAGATCGGCGCCCGAGCCGCCAACCTCCTCGGGATAGCGCATGCCGACGAAGCCGAGATCGGCCAGCTCCTTGACCAGGGCGCGCGGATAATCGTGCGCGTGGTCGAGCGCCTCGGCCTGCGGCGCGATGCGTTCGTCGGAGAAACGGGCGAAGGTATCCTGGATCGCCCGTTGTTCCTCGGTGAGCGCGAAATCCATCGCCGCCCCCTATTCCTCAAGGCCGTAAAGGACGCGCGCCGCCTGGGCCGAGATGATGCCATCGCGCACCTCACGCTTCAGCGCCGCCCGGTTGCGCTTCTTGGGATCGCCATAGCCGCCGCCGCCGCCCGCCTTCTGGACATAAAGCGTGCCCTTGGGCACCCCCATGATCAGATCCTTGTTCTTGGGCGTCACCGTCCGGCCATCGGGATACTGAAGAATGATGCTGTTGAGCGTGCCTTCGCCGCCGCCGAACAGGCCAAAAGCCGGCTCGAAATCGCCGTCGCCAAAGGTGACGAACTGCATATCGTCGGCACCCAGCACGAATTCGGTTTCGATGCCAATGCCGCCCCGCCATTCGCCGGCGCCGGCCGAATCGGTCCAGTATTCGTGCCTAATCAGGCGGTGCGGGGTTTGCTGCTCGAACATCTCGTAATCCTGGTCGAGCACGCCGCCCGAAGCGTCGATCATGCCGATATGGTCGTAGCCGTCGGTGCCTTTCATGGCGCCCGAGCCGCCCTTCATGCCCATGAAGCAGATGTCGACATACTTCTCGTTCTTCTCCGGATCGACGCCGGTGTTGAGCGAACTCAAAAGATTGTTCCAGCCGGCCGTTACCCGGTCCGGCATCACCGGGGCCAGGGCGCGGATAATCGAATCAGCGTTGGGCGGGCAAAGGTGGTTGCCGAAGGTGGTGGCCTTGGGATAGGCGGCGTTCAGAATGGTGCCTTCGGGGATGATGATCTCGATCGGCTGCACCATGCCCTCGTTGTGCGGGATGTCGGGGTTGACCATCTGCAGCAAGGTGAGAATGGTCGCCGAGGCCGAGGAGGTGAAGGTACCGTTGACGAAGCCGTTGGTCTGCGGATCGGTCTTCGAGTAATCGAAGCGAATCGACTTGTCCTTAACGGTGATGGTGACGCGGATGGTGAATTTCGAGCCATCGTGATGGCCGTCGAAATAGACCATGCCCTCGCCCTCGTAGACGCCGTTGGGAATGGTGGCGATCTCGGCTTCCATCATCTTGCGGGTCGCTTCGAACAGCGCCGTCTTGTGGCTTTCGTAGTTCTTGACGCCGTACTTCTTCAAGAGCTCGATCATCCGGCGTTCGCCCACCGTGCAGGCGCCCATCTGGGCGCGCATGTCGTGATTGACGATCTCAAGCCGGATGTTGGCGAAGATCAGGTCCCAGACGTCCTTGCGCAGCTTGCCCTTCTCGACCACCTTGACCGGCGGGATGCGCAACGCCTCTTGCCAGACTTCGGTGGCGCGCGGGTTGTAGCCGCCCTGAACGTTGCCGCCGATGTCGGCCTGATGGCCCTTGACCGCCGTCCAGGCGACCAGCTTGCCTTCGAAGAAAACCGGTTTGTAGACGGCGACGTCGTTGTTCTGATTGCCCATCGAGAAGACGTCATTGTGAAAGATGACGTCGCCTTCGTGCAGATCGTCGCCGAAGAAGTTGCGGATGTATTTGCACACCGGCGCCAGCGAGAAAGCCAGGATCGGCAGGTTCTCGGTCTGCTCGAGCATGTTGCCGTCGGCGTCGTAGAGACCGGTGACGAAATCCTTGGCCTCGCACAAGATGGGCGAGCGCGTGGTTTTCTGCACCGAGATGCTCATCTCGTCGGTGATCGAGCGGAAGGTGCGGGCGTAGACCGACAGCAGAATGGGATCGATCTTGGTCATGGCTCAGTCTCCCTTTCCTAACGGCTCTTCTTCGGGGTGGCCTTGCGCCGCGAAGGCTGGCGGGCCACGACGCGTTGCGAGGCGGGCCGGCGCTGGCTGGCCTTGATCACCGCCTTGGTGGGCTTCGAGGTCCGCCGTTTCGCCGCCGGCGCCGCCTTCTTGGCGGCCGAACGGGCGGCCGGCTTGGCCTTGGCTTTCGGTTTGGCCTTGGCGGCCGGCTTCGCCTTCGGCTTGGCCGGCGCCTTGGGTGCGGTCCTGCCCAAGAAGCCTTTCACCAGATCTTCGCGCCCCTTGCGGTACAGCGCAAAGGAACCGACCGAATCGACCACGCAATCCCAGCCGGCGGAGACGAAGATGGCGGTGGTGATCTGCTCGATCAGGGCCGGGCCCTTGACCCGGTTGCCGTGCTTCATCTTGTGGCCGTCAAAGACCGGCACCGTCTCGAACTTCTTGCTTTCCGGCACATAGACCGAGCGCTTGCCCTTTTGAGCATGCGCGCTCGACGGCCCGTCATAGGGCTCGGGGCGCAGCGAGGGCTTCTCGACCACGCCGGTCGATTCGACGCGCACATTGATGATCTCGACCGGGGTCTTCAGCTCTTCCAGCGAATAGCCGTAAAGCCGGTTGTGCTCGGCGTGGAAGGCCTTGGCGACCGCCTTGGTGTCGCCCTTCTCCAGCGCCGCCTTCGGCACCTCGAACGACACTTCGTGATACTGCTTGAGATAGCGGCAATCGAACTTGACCGTCGCCTTGCGCCGGTTGGCCGGGATGTGCTCGGCGTCGAGCAGGCGGTTGCCCTCGGCGACCATCGACTCGATCAGCCCCTTGAGCTTGCCCCAATCGAGCCCTTCCAGGCGCGCCACGAAGGTGCGGACGAAATCGTGCTTCAAGTCGGAGAGCAGCATGCCGAAGGCGCAGAGGATCGAGCTGGTGCGCGGCACGATCTGGAAGGGCATTTCCAACTCGTCGCAGATCAGGCAGGAATGGATCGGTCCGGCGCCGCCCGCCGCGATGAGCGGGAATTCGCGCGGATCGTGGCCGCGCTTGATCGTCACTTCGCGCACGCCCTGGGCCATGTTGTTGCAAATGACCCGGTACATGCCGGCCGCCGCCTCTTCGAGTGACAGGCCCATCGGCTTGGCGACATGCTCGCGGATGGCGCGGCGCGACGCCTCGATGTCGAGTTTCATCTTGCCGCCGGCGAAATAGTCGGGATCGAGATAGCCGAGCACCAGATTGGCGTCGGTCGAGCAGGGTTTCTGGCCGCCCTTGCCGTAGCAGGCCGGGCCGGGATCGGCGCCGGCGCTGGCCGGCCCCATGCGCAGAAGGCCGCCCTCGTCGAGCCAGCCGATCGAGCCGCCGCCGGCGCCGATGGTGTGGATGCCCAGCATGGGCAGCGCGATGCGCAGGCGGTCGATCTCGCCGTCATTGACCATCAGCGGACCGCCGGCGGCCAGCGAGGCCTCGAAACTGGTGCCGCCCATGTCGGTGGTGATGGCGCGGTCAAGCCCATGCACGGCGGCGTAGGCTAGGCCCGCCCCCGGCCCGCCGGCCGGACCCGACAGCAGCGTCAGCGACGCCTTCTCGCGGGCGATCTCGGGCGTGATGACGCCGCCATTTGACTGCATGATCAGCAGCAGGCCCTTGAAGCCGATGCCCTTCAGGCGCCCGGTGAGCTGCGACAGATAATGGGTGAGCTTGGGGCCGACATAGGAGTTGAGCGCCGTGGTGCTGACCCGCTCGTAGAAGCGGATCGACGGCAACAGGTCGGTCGAAACGGTGAGATAGGCGTCGGGCAGTTCGCGGCGCACCAATTCGGCCGCCGCCTTTTCGTGCGCCGGGTTGGCGAAGGCGTTCATGAAGCAGATCGCCAGCGCCTGCACCTTCTCGCGCTTGAACAGCTCGACCGCCGCCCGCACCTCGTCGAGCGACAAGGGTTCAAGCTCGCGGCCATTGCGGTCGAGGCGACCGCTGACCCCAACCCGCAGATAGCGCGGCGCCAGGGGCGGCACGTTGGTGTAGCGGTTGTTGTACTGCTCCTCGCGGATGCCGCGCCGCATTTCCAGGGCGTCGCGCACGCCTTTGGTGGTGATCAGGCCCATATGGGCGCCGGTGCGGGTGAGCGTGGCGTTGGTGGTCACCGTGGTGCCGTGGACGATGGTGTCGATCCGCCCCGCCAAGTCTTCGAGCATCAGCCCGTGCGCGTCGGCGATTTCCTTCAAGCCCTCGACCACCGCGATCGACGGATCGTGGGGCGTCGACAGCACCTTGAAGATGCCGGGCGCCTTGGTGTCCCAGGCGACGATGAAGTCGGTGAAGGTGCCGCCGACATCGATGCCGATCTTGAGGCTCATGACTTGTTCTCCCTGCTCACCATCTTGCGCACATCCGCTTTGACCACCTTGCCCATGGCGTTGCGGGGCAGGCGATCGACGAACACCACGTCGCGCGGATGCTTGTAGCGCGCGACGCGGTCTTGAAAGAGGGCGCTCACCCGCGCCGGATCGAGCACACGCCCGGGCTTGGGCACGACCACCGCCACCGCCACTTCGCCCCAGCGTTCGTCGGCGCGGCCGACCACCGCCGATTCAGCGATGTCGCCGCACTCGGCCAGAATCTGCTCGAGCGCCGCCGGATAGATGTTCTCGCCGCCCGAGATGATCATGTCCTTCTTGCGGTCATCGACCACCAGGATGCCCTCGTCATCGAAATGGCCGATATCGCCAGTGTGGAACCAACCGTCCGTCAGCACTTCGGCGCTCGCTTCGGGCTGGTTCCAGTAGCCCATCATCACATTGGGCCCGCGCACCAGAATCTCGCCCGAGACGCCCGTCGCCCGATCGGCCCCCGCCTCGTCGACCACCCGGATTTCGCAATGCAGCGCCGCCCGTCCGGCCGAGGTCGGCTTGCGCCGGGCCATTTCGGGCGTCTGATAGGTGGCGATCGGCGAGGTTTCGGTCAAGCCATAGACCTGCACCATGTCGAGGCCGCGCGCCTGCATCGGCTTGAAAAGCGCCTCGGGCACCAGGGTCGAGCCGATGCCGATCCGACGCAGGGACGACAGATCGGCCTTGTCCCAGCGCGGGTGGTTGAAAAGCGCCGTCAATTGCGCCGGCACCACCAGGGTGAGGTCGGGGCGCTCGCGCTCGACCGCATCCAGGAAGGCGTCGGGATCGAAACGCGGATGAAGGATGAGCCGGGCGCCGGCGTGCAGCGCCGGCAGGCTTTGGATGTTCAAACCGCCGACATGAAACATCGGCAAGGTCGAGAGCACGGTGTCGCCGGTGCGCAGATCGTTGAGATGCGTGCTGTGGATGGCGTTGAAGACGAAAGAATTCTGCGACAGCATGGCGCCCTTGGGCGCGCCGGTGGTGCCCGAAGTGTAGCAGATAAGCTGGGCATCGTCGGGGCCGCCGCGGCGAATGGCGGTGGGAGCGATGGCGGCCAGACGTTGGGCCAAGGGGGTGCCCATCGCCACCGTCCGGGGCGGCACCGGATCGGCGCCCAGGGCGTCGATCACCGGCTGGAATTCGGCCTCGACGAACAGGGCCTTGGGCCGGCAATCGGCCAGAAGCGTTTTCACCTCGGGCGCCGCTAGGCGCCAATTGAGCGGCACGAAGATGGCGCCCAGCCGCGAGCAGGCGAAGAACAGGGCCAAGAGATCGGGCGAGTTGGCGCCCAGAAGCGCCACCCGATCGCCCCGCCCGATGCCCAGCTCGGCTTCCAAAAGGCCGGCCATACGCAGGCAAAGGCCGTGGAAGGCGCGATAGGAAAGGTCGGCGCCGGCGAATCGAATCGCCGTCTTCTCCGGCGTAAAGCCGGCGTGGCGCTCGATCCAATCGAGCAGGTCCACGAGCCTTCCTCCCCCGTGTCCGCTCAGTCGCCGACCTTGAGGACGACCGCCATGCCGGTGTCGCCGGCGGCGCAGCCGGTGAACAGGCCGTAGCCGCCGCCCTTCTTGACCAATTCCTCGATCAGCTCCATCAGGGCACGCAGGCCCATGGGCGATTGCGGATGGCCCCAGATCAACGAACAGCCGTAATTGTTCATCTGGTTGACGTCGTAGCCGGTTTCCTTGGCGAAATAGAGATCGTTGACCGCGAAGGGGTTGTGGGTCTTGACGGCCGCCAGATCCTTAATCGTGATGCCGGCCTGGGCCAGCGCCTTGCGCGCGGCGGGCACCGGCGCCTCGGGCATATAGGCCAGCTCGACGCGGGCCAGGCCGAAGCCCATCAGACGGATGCGGATCTTGGGGTCCTTGGAAATCTCCTTGGCCCGATCCGGGGTGGCCAGGATCATGCCGGCGTTGCCGTCGCTGGGATAGGTCTGGCCGCCGAAGGTGATGGTGCCGCCCTCGAGAACCGGCTTCAGCTTCGCCAGCCCCTCGGCCGTGCTGATGGTGACGCCCTCGTCGCCCTGCAAGACCGGCCCCGGCTTCTTCGGATTGCCGGAGGGAACCTGGAAGGGAAGGGTCATGAAGCGCTTGAGGAAGGCGCTGTCATCGGCCAGAGCCATCTTGTACTGGTCGCAGCGGCGCAGCACGACCTCGTGCTGGCTCTTGGTATCGATCTGGTGGCGCTTGGCGACGTTTTCGGCGGTGTTGAGCATCGAATGCCCGCCCAGGGGATCGGCGGCGAAATTGTCCATCGTCCAATTCTCGAACTCGCCGGTGCCGCCCGGCCCCTTCTGGTTCGGATAATAGATTTGCGGACCGTTCGAGACCCGATCGGCGCCGATGGCGATCGCACCTTGGGCCAGCCCGCTCTGGATTTCCTGGGCCGCCGTGAAGACTAGGCGGGCGCCGGTGGCGCAGGCCTGCATCAAGGTGGGGCCGCCGACATGGGTGAGGCCGGCCATGCCGGTGACCCAGGGCAGACCGTAGAAGGAATGGCGCTGCGGCACCGAGATGCCGAGCACGCCGTAATCGACCGCCTGGCCCGGAATCTTGCGTTTGTCCATTTCCGCCTTCACCACCTCGGCGGCGAATTTCAGGCTGTTCATGGTCGAGAAGCTGCCCTGCCACTTGGCAAAGGGGGTGCTCCAATAGCAGCCATAGGGGATTTCGGCGATGTAGGACATTGGGGTCCTCCTGATACGGTCGGGTTGCGGTCAGTCAAGGGCGACGGTAGCGGCGCCCACCAGAAGTTTGTCGCCTTTTTGGTTGCTGGCGAAGATTTCCAGCTCGACCCGCTTTTCGCCCGCCTCTTCCTTCTTGGCGGTGACGGTGCCGGTGAGGGTGATCACGTCGCCCGGATAGGCCATGGCGGCAAAGCGGTTGGAAAAGGCGCGCAGCCGGTTGGGGGGCACCCAGCCGGTCAGCAATTGGCCAAGGAAAGCCATGTTGAGCATGCCGTGCGCGATGACGCCGGGCAGCCCGCCCACCTTGGCGGCCTCGTCATCGACATGGATGGGATTGTGATCGCCGCTCGTGCCCGCGAACAGGGCCAGTTGCAGGCGCGAAATGGGCGGCTTGACGAGCGGAGGGAGCGCATCGCCGACCGAAACGGACTCGAAGCGGATAGTTCCAGACATGGTGTGATTCTCCTTCCCGACCGCTAGCCGTTGCGGATGACTATTACGGTCCGTAAGTCGCAGACCGGTTGGTTGCGCTGATTGGTCATACGGGTTTCGGTGACGATGAACTGCAGCGCGCCGCCTTTTTTCTCGTACATGTCGAGAATCTTTTGCCGACCCGTGATGGTGTCGCCGGCCAGGATCGGCGCGTGATAGACAAAACCCTGTTCGGCGTGCATCGATTTGCGCTTGTCGATGCCCATTTCATCGAGGATCAGGAAGGACTGGTTGGCTTCCATCAGCAAGGTGAAGGCGAAGGTCGGCGGCGCCGGAATAGCCTGATATCCAAGGCCTTTCGCCGCCTGCGGGTCGCGCCAGACGGCCGATTCGTCGCCGATCGCATGGGCGAAGCGGCGGATGTGGCCCTTTTCGACCTCGACCGAAAAGGGCGGATATTCCTTGCCGATGAAACTGGTGTCGAGCATGCGCATCTCCCCTAAGCGAGAGGCCGGTTCCGGCCCGAAATCTTGGTCTTGCCGAGCGAGCCGCCCCAGGGTCGGGGCGGGTCATCCCTTTGCGCCCGACGATAGCGCTCCATTACGGACCTGTAAACATGTTTTTACAGGGTTGTAAAAATTTACGCGCTGTATTAGGGTGACAACGATCGCGCCACCAAGCGGGAAAATGCGATGAGCCGGCGACTGGAAATTCTAAGACGCGCCACCGAGATCTTCGAGCGCCAAGGCGTAAGCCGCACCTCGATCGAGGACATCGCCAACGCGGTCGGCGTCAAGCGCGAAGCCATCTATTACTATTTCAAGAGCCGCAACGACATCTTGGCCGAAATCATCCTACCCTCCAGCACCGCGCTTCTGGTGGGCTTGCGCAACATCTTGCGGTCCGATCGGCCCAGCCGCGAAAAGCTTCGGGCGGCGATCGAGGGCCATCTTAGCGCCTTCTCGCCCAGCTACCTGGAAATGACGGTGGCGCTGCGCGAGGTTCATTTCGGCGCCGGCGACGACAAACTGAACGAGCTGAAAAAGGTGTGGACCGAATATGGCGAACTGTGGACCGCGCTCATCCGCGAGGGCCAGGCCAATGGCTCGTTCAAGGCCGGGGTCAATCCCAAGATGGCCTCGTTCGGCGTGCTCGGCATGTGCAACTGGCTGTCGCGCTGGTATCAGCCGGGCAAGGGCATGACCATCGCCGACATCACCGACACCTTCTTCACCATGCTGGCCGACGGGCTGGCGCAGGTCCCCGCCCCTACCCCTCCTTCAGCTTGAAGCGTTGCAGCTTGCCGGTCTGGGTCTTCGGCAGCTCCTTGCGGAATTCGACGGCGCGCGGGTATTTGTAGGGCGCGATCTGGCTTTTGACGAAATCCTGCAGCTCCTTGGCCAACTCGGGCGAAGGCTTGATTTCCGGCTTCGGCACCACGAAGGCCTTGACGATCATGCCGCGGTCGGCATCGAGCGCGCCCACCACCGCGCATTCGAGAACCTTGGGATGTTCCAAGAGCACCCGCTCGACCTCGGGCCCCGAGATGTTGTAGCCGGCCGAGATGATCATGTCGTCGGCCCGGGCCACGTACCAGAAATAGCCGTCCTGGTCCTGCTCATAGACGTCGCCGGTAAGGTTCCAGCCGCCTTGCACATAGGCCCGCTGGCGTTCGAGATTGTCGAGATAGCGGCAGCCGGTGGGGCCGATGACGGCGAGCTTGCCCTGGCCGCCCGGCGCCACCGGCCTGCCCTCGTCATCGACCAGCCTGGCCTGATAGCCGGGAATGGCTTTGCCGGTGGCGCCCGGCCGAATGGCGTCGCCGGCGGCGGAAATGAAGATGTGCAGCATCTCGGTCGAGCCGATGCCGTCGACGATGCGGATGCCGGTGGCGTCCTTCCAGGCCTCCCAGGTCGGCTTGGGCAGATGTTCGCCTGCCGAGACGCATTTCGTGAGCGACGAGAGATCGTGCTTGCCCGCTTGGCCGGTCAGCACCCGGTACATGGTGGGTGCGGTGTAAAGCCCGGTGCAGCGGTGGCGGACGATGGCATCGAGAAGCGCATCGGGCGTCGGCTGATCCAAGAGCACCGTGGCGGCGCCAAAGCGCATGGGAAATAGGGTTTGGGCGCCCAGGCCAAAGGTGAAGGCCAGGGGCGGCGAGCCGACGAAAATGTCGGTGGGGTCGGTGACATTGATATAGCGCGGGAAGCAATCGGTGATCGCCAGCACGTCGCGGTGAAAATGCACCGTGCCCTTGGGATCGCCGGTGGTGCCCGAGGTGAAGGCGATCAACGCGATGTCGTCGGCCGCCGTCGCCACATTGGCAAAGCCGGCAGGCGCCTGGGCCAAGGCGCGGTCGAGATCGGCATCGGGGTTGGCGCCATCGCCCAGGGGGGTGAAGGCCAGGAGATGCTTGAGCGAAGGCGCCTTCGTTTGGGCTTCGGCCAATTCCGCCATCAGGCGAACATCGGAGAAGGCGTGGCTGATGCCGGCCTTGTTCACGATGAAGATGAGTTCGCGGGCCCTGAGAAGCGGCATGGTCGCCACCACGATGCCGCCCGCCTTCAAGGCGGCAAACCATAGCGCCACCATCATCGGCGTGTTGGTGCCGCGCAGCAGAACCCGGTTGCCGGGGACCAGCCCCATCCGTTCGACCAGCAGCCGGGCCAGGCGGTCGGCGCGGTCTTGAAGCTGGCGATAGGTCCAGACCGCGCCCTCGTAATAAAGCACCGGCCGCTCGCCGAAGCCCTTGACCACCATCTCGTCCAGCAACATCACGGCGGCGTTCAACCGGTTGGGATAGGCCAGCTCGGGCAGCGCCGAATAATCCATGATCGGCCACAGATCGCGGGGCGGCAGAAGATCGCGGGCAAAGGTATCGCGGTGCGCCGTGGAGGCCCCCTCGGGAACGCGGCGGTCGGTCATGCCTCCTCCTTGAGCTTGAAGCGCTGGATCTTGCCGGTCGGCGTTTTCGGCAAGTCGTCGCGAAAGACGATGGCGCGCGGATATTTGTAGGGCGCGATCACCGATTTGACGAAATCCTGAAGCTCCTTGACGGTTTCGCTACCTCCATCGCGTCCATCCTTCAAGACCACGAAAGCCTTGACGATCTGGCCGCGCTCGGCATCGGGCGCGCCGATCACCGCGCACTCGGCCACCTTGGCGTGCTCGAGCAGAACGCGTTCGACCTCAGGCCCGGCGATGTTGTAGCCGGCCGAGACGATCATGTCGTCGGAACGCGCCTGGTACCAGAAATAGCCGTCTTCGTCGCGCTCGAAGACGTCGCCGGTGAGGTTCCAGCCTTGCTTGACGTAACCCTTCTGGCGCTCGGCATCGTCGAAATAGCGGCAGCCGGTGGGGCCGATCACCGCCAGCCGGCCGGGCCCCCGGCCCTCGATCGGATTCCCCGCCTCGTCGACCAGACGGGCCCGATAGCCGGGCAGCGCCTTGCCGGTGGCGCCGGGCCGGATCGCCAAGGGCGGCGAACCCATGAAGATGTGCAGCATCTCGGTGGCGCCGATGACATCGACCAGACGGTGCCCGGTGGCCTTGTTCCAGCTCTCCCAAGTGGGCGCCGGCAGATGCTCGCCGCCGGAGAGGCAGCGCTCAAGCGAGCGCAGATCATAGTGGCCGATCTGCGCCTGCAGGGCCCGGAACATGGTGGGCGCCGAGAACAGCATGGTCACCCGCTGGCGCTGGATGGTTTCCAGCAAGCGCTCGGGCGTCGCCTGGTCGAGCAGCGCCACGCTGGCCAGATGGCGGGTGGGAAACAGCACCTGCACCCCCAGACCGTAGGTGAAAGCGATGGGCGGTGTGCCCAAAATCATGTCGCCTGGCCGAATCGGAACCTGATAGCGCGGACAGGCATCGGTGATCGCCAAGAGATCGCGATGGAAATGAATGGTGCCCTTGGGATTGCCGGTGGTGCCCGAGGTAAAGGCAATCAGCACCGGATCGTCGGCCGCGGTGTCGAGGGGCGCAAAGCCGGCCGGGGTTGTTTGAAGCGCCCGGTCGAGTTCGGCCTCGGCGTGGCTGGCATCGCCCAAGGCCGTGAAGGCCGCCAGATGGCGAAGCGAGGGTGCCTTTTCCTTGGCCGCTGCCAGTTCCTCGATCAGGCGAATATCGCACAGCGCATGCGTCACCTGGGCGCGTTCGAGAAGAAAGCCCAGTTCGCGCGCCCGCAGCATCGGCATGGTGGGGACCGCCACCCCCCCCGCCATCGCCACCCCGAACCAGGCGGCAATCTGCATCGGCGTGTTGGTGCCGCGCAGCATCACCCGGTTGCCGGGCACCAGCCCCTTGGTCTCGACCAGCCAGCGCGCCACCCGCTGGGCGCGATCCCAGAGATGGCGGTAGCTCCAGACCACATCGCCATAGGCGTAGACCGGCTGATCGCCGAAGCCTAAGGCCATTGCGCGGCCCAACAAAGCCTGGGCGATGTTCATCCGGTCGGGATAGGCGGCCAGTTCGGGCGAGCCCGAATAATCGAGAATCGGCCACAGATCGCGGGGCGGTAGCCGCTCGCGCACGAAGGGATCGCGATGGGCGCTGGGGCCGCCGCCTGGGGCGCGTGGGGTCATGGGTCCTCCCGGTCATTAATCGCGTTCGGCGCGCATTCTTTGCGCTTTGGAATGAGCAGGTTATGGCTTTGCCGGGGCCGGAGCAAGATGGTGCCTCGGCCCAGTGCCCGAATGTCTATCGACAAGCAAGGCCGGCTTTGCTATACGGCGAACCTCCCTTTCGGGCGCATAGCTCAGTTGGTAGAGCAGCTGACTCTTAATCAGCGGGTCCAAGGTTCGAGTCCTTGTGCGCCCACCAAATAAATCAAGGCCTTAGCGGTCATTTCGCTAAGGCCTTGATGGTTTCTGGAGGGGCGGGTAAGCGCAGGGTAAGCAGGCGAGCGGGCTTCAAACGCCGCTTCGGCGCAAGATGGCGAAAAGGTCTTCGTCATGCTTTTGCCGTCATTCTGATTACGATCAGGGCTTGCTGCGAAACCCCATCGAGAAACCCCATGACCCCCGAACAGCTTTTGAAAATTGGCGTTCCTCTTTCCAAGGCCTGGACGCACTTTGGCGACCCAGCGAAGTGCGAAGAGCTTGAACACTTGAAGAAGCAGGCGTCCTGGGAATACGGGGTGCTTGCCTTTCTCGAATACATAAATACTCGAGATCAAAAAAAGGCCGACGAATATGGGGAGATTGCCGCGCGTGCGCGCCAATTGAAGGCCGATCTCCACCGAGCCTTTTTTCAAGGAATATTTTGCGGAAGGGGTCACGTCCCCCCGAGTGGTGTAGGAGCGGTGGGTAACTGGCCCGTCGGCCGCGACCGTAAGAGTCTGGCGGCGGCGGGCCAGTTATCCACGGCGGTGGTCATCGTGAAACTCCGGTAGGGTTTGGTCGCCAAACCTTA
>JACRPC010000013.1 GCA_016214125.1 Rhodospirillales bacterium
GACATTCTCCCCCGCCGCCATCCGCTCAAGTGCCGCAAGCTTGAAGGCTCGGCTGTAAAATCCCCGTTGATCCGTCATCAGTTCTCTCCTCTTGAGAACTGTCCCCTTTTTTATTGTCTCATTCTAGGGGGGCACTCCATGGATGTCGCCGAATTAAGATGGAGACGTCACCGACTGGGCATTCGCGCCGTGCCGTGGATGCGCGGGTCAAGCCCGCGTCGGACGCAACGGATATCCCCTACAGCGCCGCCTTGATCTTTTCCGCCACCTTGGCGATTTCGGCCATGTCGCCCGGCCGGATGCCCCAATTGATGGCGAGGTTGTCGTCCTTGGCGCGGGGCACGATGTGGATGTGCAGATGGAAGACCGACTGGGCGGCCCCCGGTCCGTTGGCCTGCAGAAGATTGAGGCCATAGGGCGCCAGCGCCGCCTGCACCGCCTTGGCCACCTTCTGGGCGGTGCGCGCCGCCGCGGCGAGCGCCTCGGGCGTCACCTCGAACAGATTGGGGGCGTGCTCCTTGGTCACCACCAGGCAATGGCCGGGATTGGCCGGGTTGATGTCCATGAAGGCCAGCGTGTGCTCGTCCTCGTAAAGGCGGAACGAGGGAATCTGGCCGGTGATGATCTTGCAGAACACGCAATCGGCGCTCATGCCATCCTCCGTCGCCAACAAGAAAGGACAAGGACAAATCCGGATGAACCGGGATCGCCCGCGATCAAGAAACCGTTCTTCATCCGCGTCGATCCGTGTTCATCCGTGTCCGCCTTGGTCCAGGCCCGCAATTACGCCGTGCGGTCCTCGCGCTTGCCCAAGGCCGCCTGGGCGGCGGCCAGCCTGGCGATCGGCACCCGGTAGGGCGAGCAGGAGACGTAATCGAGCCCGACCTTCTGGCAAAAGGCGATCGAGGCCGGATCGCCGCCATGCTCGCCGCAGATGCCGACCTTCAAATCGGGCCGGGTCTTGCGGCCGCGCTCCTTGGCGATGGCGATCAGCTCGCCGACGCCCTCGGTGTCGAGCGAGGCGAAGGGGTCCTGCTCGTAGATGCCCTTGGCGCGATAGACCTCGAGGAACGGCCCGGAATCGTCGCGCGACATGCCGAGCGTCGTCTGGGTGAGATCGTTGGTGCCGAAGCTGAAGAATTCGGCGGTCTGGGCGATCGTGCCGGCCTGCAGCGCGGCGCGGGGCAGCTCGATCATCGTGCCGACATGGTAGGCAAGCGTGGTGCCCTTGGCCTTGAAGACCTGCTGGGCCATCTTGTCGACCGCCTCTTTCATCAAATCGAATTCGCGCTTGGTGCCGACCAGCGGGATCATCACTTCGGGCACCACCGGCGCGCCCGTTTTCGAGACTTCGACCGCGGCCTCGAAGATCGCCTGGGCCTGCATCTCGTAGATTTCCGGGTAGGTGATGCCCAGCCGGCAGCCGCGATGGCCCAGCATCGGGTTGGCCTCGTGCAGTTGGGCGGTGCGCGACCGGACGGTCGCCAGATCGACCCCGGCCGCCTTGGCCACTTCGGCGGCCTCGGCCTCGCCCTGGGGCAGGAATTCGTGCAAGGGCGGATCGAGCAGGCGGATGGTCACCGGCAGGCCGCGCATGATGGTGAAGAGATCGATGAAATCCTGACGCTGATAGGGAATGAGCTTGGCCAGCGCGGTGCGCCGCCCGGCCTCGGTGTCGGCCAGGATCATTTCGCGCATGGCGATGATGCGCTTGGGATCGAAGAACATGTGTTCGGTGCGGCACAGCCCGATGCCTTCGGCGCCGAACTTGCGCGCCGTGCTGGCGTCCAAGGGCGTTTCGGCATTGGCGCGCACCTTCATGACCCGAATGGCGTCGGCCCATTCCATCAGCGTGCCGAAATCGCCGGTCAGCTCGGGCTGGATGGTGGGCACGGCGCCCAGCATCACCTCGCCGGTCGAGCCGTCGATGGTGATGACGTCGCCTTCCTTGACCAGGGTCGAGTTGGCCTTCAGCGTCTTGGCGGCGTAATCGATGCGCAGCTCACCGCAGCCGGCCACGCAGGGCCGGCCCATGCCGCGCGCCACCACGGCGGCGTGGCTGGTCATGCCGCCCCGCGTGGTGAGGATACCTTGGGCGACATGCATGCCGCCGATATCCTCGGGGCTGGTTTCGACCCGGGTGAGAATCACCTTCTCGCCGCGCTGCGCCCAGGCCTCGGCCTCGTCGGCCGAGAACACCACCTTGCCCGAGGCGGCGCCGGGCGAGGCCGGCAGGCCGCGCCCCAGCACGGTGCGCTTGGCCTTGGGGTCAAGCGTCGGGTGCAGAAGCTGGTCGAGCGCCTGGGGCTCGATGCGCTTGATCGCCTCGTCCTTGCCGATCAGGCCCGACTGGGCCATCTCGACGGCGATCCGAAGCGCCGCCTTGGCGGTGCGCTTGCCGTTGCGGGTTTGCAGCATCCAGAGCTTGCCCTTCTGGATGGTGAACTCCATGTCCTGCATGTCGCGGTAATGCTGCTCGAGCTTCAGGCGCACGCCGTCGAGTTCCTGATAGAGCGCCGGCATCAGCTCTTCCATCGCCGGCAGATCGCTTTGGTTGGCCTTCTTGCCCGAAATGTTAAGCTGCTGCGGCGTGCGAATGCCGGCCACCACGTCCTCGCCCTGGGCGTTGACCAGGAATTCGCCGTAGAAGGCGTTCTCGCCGGTCGAGGGGTTGCGGGTGAAGCAGACGCCGGTCGCGGAATCGTTGCCCATGTTGCCGAACACCATCGCCTGAACGTTGACGGCGGTGCCCCAGCTTTCCGGAATGTCGTGCAGGCGCCGATAGGTGATGGCGCGCTGGTTCATCCAGGACCCGAAGACGGCGCCGATGGCGCCCTTGAGCTGCTCCTTGGGGTCCTGCGGGAAGGGCTTGCCCAGCGTGTCGGCCACCTTCTTCTTGTACTGGACCACCACCTTCTTCCAATCCTCGGCGGTGAGCTCGTTGTCGAAGGTAAGGCCGCGCGCTTCCTTCTGCTGCTCCAGGATTTCCTCGAAATTGTGATGGCCGACATCGAGGACGACGTTGGAATACATCTGGATGAAGCGCCGATAGCTGTCATAGGCGAAGCGCTCGTCGCCGGCCCGCTTGGCCAGGCCCTCGACGGTGACGTCGTTCAAGCCCAGATTGAGCACGGTGTCCATCATGCCGGGCATCGAGGCCCTGGCGCCCGAGCGCACCGAAACCAGAAGGGGATTGGCGGTGTCGCCGAATTTGACCCCCATGATCTTTTCGATATGGGCCATGCCGGCCTGGATTTGGGCGTCGAGATCGCCCGGATAGGTCTGGTTGTTGGCGTAATAGTAGGTACAGACCTCGGTGGTGATCGAGAAGCCGGGCGGAACCGGCAGGCCCAAACTTGCCATCTCGGCCAGATTGGCGCCCTTGCCGCCCAGAAGGTTCTTCATGTCGGTGCGCCCCTCGGCGCTGCCGCCGCCGAACGTATAGACCCACTTGCTCATGGCTTCTATCCCTCGATCTTGGAGAAATCCGCGACGTGATCCATCGCCCCCCGGATGGCGGACAATAGCCGCAACCGGTTGGCTCGTAAATCAGGGTCATCCGCATTGACCGTGACCTTGTCGAAGAAGGCATCAACCGTGCCGCGCAAAGCGGCCAGGGCTGCCATCGCACCTTGGAAATCTTCGCGCTCCAGGCGGGCTTTGAGATCGCCCTCGGCCTGGGCCAGGGCCCGGGCCAGCGCCTTTTCCTCGGCCTGCGCCAGTTTGGCGGCATCGACGGCGCCGGTGTGGCTCTTGCCGTCCTTCTTTTCCTCGATCTTCAAGATGTTGGCGGCGCGCTTGTAGGCGGTGAGCAGATTAGCGCCATCCGGGCTGGCGAGAAAGGCGGCCAGCGCCTCGACCCGGGCGATCAGGCGGACCAGATCATCTTCCTTAAGGGCAAAGACGGCGTCGATCAGATCGTGACGGGTGCCCTTTTCGCGCAGATGCACTTTCAGGCGGTCGGCGAAGAAATTTAACAAATCACCAGCAACATAATGACCCTCTTTGTCTATGGCTTTTTCTCTATTGCCACCCCTTTCCCATTTAATCTCAAAATTTTCGTCACCCTTATCGTCGTCAGAGAAAAACTTATTGGCTAGATGGTTCACATAAGTTTGGTTCATGTGGGCCAGATTAGTGCCAAAAGGAACATAGGCGAGATGTAATGCTTTAGAAAGGGAGAGGCGCAAACGGTTTTCTATTAACAACCGAATCACACCCAAAGCGGCGCGGCGAAGGGCGAAAGGGTCCTTGGAACCGGTGGGCTTTTCGTCGATCGACCAGAATCCCGCCAACGAATCGATCTTGTCGGCCAGCGCGACGGCCACCGAGACCGGCGCGGTCGGGCAGCGGTCGTTGGGGCCGGCCGGGGCGTAGTGGTCAGCGATCGCCTGGGCGATCGGTAGGGGCTCGCCATCATTGAGCGCATAATAGCGGCCCATGACGCCCTGCAGCTCGGGGAACTCGCCCACCATGCCCGACGACAGATCGGCCTTGGCCAGCTTGGCGGCGCGCGCCACATGGGCGACATCGGCCTTGGGCACGAAGCGCGCCAGTTCGGAGGCCAGGCGCTCCAGCCGCGTGGCCTTGTCCAGCATCGAGCCCAGCCCCTTGTAGAACAGCCGCTCGGCCAGCTTGGGCAGGCGGGTCTCCAGGGCGATCTTGCGATCCAGCTCCCAGAAGAAGCGGGCATCGGAGAGGCGGGCGCGCAGCACCCGCTCATTGCCGGCCACCACCGCTTGGCCGCCATCGTCGGTCGGGCGGTTGGCGATCACCCCGAAGCGGGGCGCCAGTTTGCCGTCCTTGGTTTCGAGCGCGAAATATTTCTGATGGGCGCGCATCGAGGTGATCAGCACCTCGGCCGGCACGTCCATGAAGGCCTTGTCGATGGCGCCCAGATAAGCCACCGGCCATTCCACCAGCCCGGCCACCTCGTCCAGCAAACCGGGATCGTCGCGCACGATCAAATTTTCGGCCTGGGCCAGCTTGGCCAATTCGGCCTTGATCCTTGTCTTGCGGGCCTCGGCATCGAGGATGACGAAAGCCGCTTCCAACTTCTTGCGGTAATCGGCGAAATCCGTGACCGCGAAGGAGTCGGGCGCCAGGAAGCGATGGCCGCGCGACATGGTTCCGGCCTCGATGCCGGCGAAGCGCACCGGCACCACTTGGCGGTCAAACAGGCAGAGGATCGATTGCAAGGGCCGCACCCAGCTTGCGCGACCCGAACCCCAGCGCATCGATTTCGGCCAAGGGAATTGGGCCAGGGTCGACTGGACGATATCGAGAAGGACATCGGCCGAGGCCCGGCCTTTCTTCTCGACCACCGCGAACCAGAAGACGCCCTTGCCGGTGTCGCGCTTTTCGCATTGGTCGAGCGAGGACAGGCCGGCCGCTTTCAGGAATCCGTCGATCGCGGCCTGAGGCGCGCCGTCGCGCGGCCCGCGCTTTTCCTCGGTCAAATCCGGCTGGGCCAACGGCAAACCATCGACCACCAGCGCCAGACGGCGCGGGGTGACGAAGGCCTGGGCCTTGGTGAAGGAAAGGCCGGCGGCCTTCAAGCCCTCGCCGACCAGCCTTTGCAAATCCTCGGCCGCTCGGGCCTGCATGCGGGCGGGGATTTCCTCCGAGAAGAGTTCGAGAAGAAATTCGGCCATCGCCTAGCCCTCGCCCTGGCTGGCCAGCCAGGCTTCGCAGCAGGATTTGGCGAGCGCCCGCACCCGGCCGATATAGGCCTGACGCTCGGCGACGCTGATCACGCCCCTGGCGTCCAACAAATTGAATCGATGGCTGGCCTTGATGCATTGGTCGTAGGCGGGCAGAGCCAGCTCGGCGTTAAGGAGCGCCTGGCATTCCTTTTCGGCATCGGCGAAATGGCGGAACAGCATCTCGGTTCCGGCATGCTCGAAATTATGCGCCGAATATTCGCGCTCGGCCTGCAGGAAGACGTCGCCGTAACTCACGCCCTGGCCGTTGAAATCGAGCTTGTAGACGTTTTCGACGCCCTGGATGTACATCGCCAGCCGCTCCAACCCATAGGTCAGCTCGGCCGAGACCGGATCGCATTCGATGCCGCCCACCTGCTGGAAATAGGTGAACTGGGTCACCTCCATGCCGTCGCACCAGACTTCCCAGCCCAGCCCCCAGGCGCCCAAGGTCGGGCTTTCCCAATCATCCTCGACGAAGCGGATGTCGTGCCGGTTGGGATCGATGCCCAGATGGCGCAGGCTGTCCAGATAAAGCTCTTGGGTGTTGTCCGGGCTGGGCTTCAGGATCACCTGGAACTGGTAATAATGCTGCAGCCGGTTGGGATTCTCGCCATAGCGGCCATCGGCCGGGCGGCGCGAGGGCTGCACATAGGCGGCGTTCCAGGGCTTCTTGCCCAGAGCGCGCAAAGTGGTGGCGGGGTGGAAGGTGCCGGCGCCCACCTCCATGTCGTAGGGCTGGAGGATGACGCAACCCCGATCGGCCCAGAATTGCTGGAGCGACAGGATCAAGTCCTGGAACGATTTCTTAGCGGCCATGCGGCCTTCGCCCCTTCCCCGCAGTGCAACAAAGCGCGGTCAAGCTACTGGTTGCCAAGGGGGCGGTCAACCGGGATATGGGCAATCGGCGCGCTCGCAGCGCTTGGCCTGGCGGGGCACCACATAGGTGCCGCAGACGGAGCAGGCGGTGAGGTCGTCAATGGCCTGATTTTTGGTGGTTTTGGGCTCGTCGGCGGGGGATGGGCCGCGTTTCATCCGCGCCCGCAGCTCCTCGGCGATTTCATCGCGCCGCTTCAGGATCTTCGCCCCATACCAGACGATGCCGATCAGGGCGACCAGCAAGAGGATTTTCAAGGGCGTGAAGGCGAACATGGGCTGTTATCGCAAGCCGGAGAAAAAGGGTCAACCGTGACGCATGGCGGCCATGCCGACTTGACGCTTCTCAAAATTACCCCATATGCGTATCCCTACGTATTCGCGCCCTTCCGGGGAGGCCGTTATGAATCTCTGGCCTGCTTACATCCTGAACGCCCTGATCGCCGCCTTTTGCGCACGCTCGCAAAATCGCATGGTTTTGCCGTGGGTTATGGCGTCGCTGGTCTTTCCCCCGATCACGCTGGTCCTGGCCCTTCTGCCCGACCATGCGGCCAAGGCCGAGGGGTACGACCACCCTTCGACCCCTTTCCTGCCGCCGCTGGCCACCTGACGGACTCCCGCCGGTTGCGGTTGGACCCCGGGGGCGTCACAATGGCCTGACCGAGGTCAATAACGGGGTTTCCCTTGTCGTCATCCGCATCGCTCGCACCGGTCCGCGAAATCGTCGGGCTGTTCGCCGATCGCCGTTCCTTTGAATCCGCCGTCCAGGCCTTGCTGAAGGCCGGCTTCGCCAAAAGCGATCTTTCGGTTCTCTCCTCGCATGATTCGCTCGCCGTGGCCGAGGCCGAGCACCGCTCCTGGCGCGACGCCCTCACCGGGCTGGTGGGCGAGATCAAATATGAAGGCCCGCTGGTGGCGGCCGGTTTGATCGCGCTGGCCGCCGGACCGGTGGGCGCGGCGGTGGCCGGGCTGATCGCCGCCGGCGTCGGCGCGGCGGCGGTGAAGGAACTGCTCGAGGAAATCACCAGCGCGCCCGACGGCAAGGATTTCGCCCGCGCCGTCGAGGCGGGCAGCATCATCCTTTGGGTGGCGGTGGCCGATCATCGGGCCGAGGGCCGGGCGGGCGCGATCCTGATCGAGCACGGCGCCAGCAACGTCCATCATCACCAGCGAGATTTGTGACATGAGCGACGGTTCCCCCCGAGGCCTCGACCGCGAGGCGCTGCGTCTGCACGCTCAGGGGCGGCCGGGCAAGCTCGAGATCACGCCCACCAAGCCCTTGAACACCCAGCGCGACCTGTCGCTTGCCTATTCGCCGGGCGTGGCGGCGCCTTGCCTGGAGATCGCCCGCGACCCCAGCCTGGCCTACGACTACACCGCCAAGGGCAATCTGGTGGCGGTGATCTCGAACGGCACCGCCGTTCTGGGCCTGGGCGATCTCGGCGCCTTGGCCGGCAAGCCGGTGATGGAGGGCAAGGCGGTATTGTTCAAGCGCTTCGCCGACATCGACGGCATCGATCTCGAGGTCGACACCAAGGACGTCGAGGAATTCATCGGCGCCGTGCGCTATCTGGGGCCCAGCTTCGGCGGCATCAATCTCGAAGACATCAAGGCCCCGGAATGCTTCATCATCGAAAGCCGGCTGCGCGAGCTGATGGACATTCCGGTCTTCCATGACGATCAGCACGGCACCGCCATCATCTGCGCCGCCGGGCTTTTGAACGCCCTCGACCTCACCGGCCGCTCGATCAAGGACACCCGCGTGGTGGTGAACGGCGCCGGCGCCGCCGGCATCGCTTGCCTCGAACTGATCAAGGCGATGGGCCTTCCCGCCGACCACGCCATCCTGTGCGACACCAAGGGCGTCGTCTACGCCGGCCGGCGCGAGGGCATGAACCAGTGGAAAAGCGCGCATGCCGTCGACACCAAGCTGCGCAGCTTGGACGAGGCCATGCGGGGCGCCGACGTCTTCCTGGGTCTGTCGGTCAAGGGCGCGGTGAACGGGGCGATGGTGGCGGCGATGGGCGCGAAGCCGATCATCTTCGCCATGGCCAACCCCGATCCCGAAATCCTGCCCGAAGAGGTCAAGGCGGTGCGCGCCGACGCCATCGTTGCCACCGGGCGCTCCGACTACGCCAACCAGATCAACAACGTTCTGGGCTTCCCCTACATCTTCCGGGGCGCGCTCGACGTGCGGGCCCGCACCATCAACGAGGCGATGAAGATCGCCGCCGCCAAGGCGATCGCCGCCCTGGCGCGCCAGGACGTGCCCGACGAGGTCGACGCCGCCTATGCCGGGCGAAGGCTGCGCTACGGCCCCGACTACATCATTCCGGTGCCCTTCGATCCCCGGCTGATCGAGGCGGTGTCGGTGGCGGTGGCCAAGGCGGCGATGGATTCCGGGGTGGCGCGCCGCCCGATCGTCGATCTCGACGCCTATGGCCGCGCCCTGGCCGCAAGGCTCGATCCGACGGCGGCCAGTCTCGACGCCATCGCCGAGAAGGTGAAGGCCGATCCCAAGCGGGTGGTTTTCGCCGAGGGCGAAGAGGAAAAGACCATTCGCGCCGCGCTGGCCTTCCGCCAGGCCGGTTACGGCACGCCGATCCTGGTCGGGCGCGACGAACGCATCCGCGCCACCATGGAATCGATCGGCCATGCCGGCGACGCGGCCGATCTGGACATCGTCAACGCAAGGCTCTCGGCCCGCACCAAGGCCTACACCGATCATCTCTACACCCGCCTGCAACGCAAGGGCGCGCTGGCGCGCGACGTTCAGCGCATGGTCAATCAGGAGCGCAACGTCTTCGCCGCCCTGATGGTCGCCCTGGGCGACGCCGACGCGCTGGTGACCGGGCTGACCCGCAACTACGCGGTGGCCTTCGATGAAATCCGCCGCGTCATCGATCCGGCGCCCGACGAAATCCCCTTCGGGCTCACCCTTCTCTTGGCGCGCGGGCGCACGGTGCTGATCGCCGACACCGCCGTGCACGAAACCCCCGATCCGGAAACCATAGCCCACATCGCCTTGCAAACGGCGGCCAAGGCCAAGCGCTTCGGGCTGGAGCCCAGGGTGGCCCTGCTCTCCTATTCCAATTTCGGCAACCCGGCCTCGGTGCAGGCCGAGCGGGTGCGCGACGCGGTGGCGATCTTGGATCGCCAGAAGCCCGATTTCGAATATGACGGCGAAATGGCCGCCGACGTGGCGTTGGATGGCGAGTTGATGAAGCTCTACCCTTTCTGCCGCTTGAAGGGCCCGGCCAATGTTTTGGTGATGCCCGGCCTCTACAGCGCCGCCATCTCGGCCAAGCTGCTCACCAAGCTGGGCGGCGGCACCACCATCGGCCCGGTGCTGATGGGGCTCGACAAGCCGGCGCAGATCGTCTCCATGGATGCCAGCGCCGCCGATCTCTTGCATCTGGCGCTGCTGGCCGCCCACGACGCGGTGCGTTAGGCGGGGGTCTTCTCCTTCCAGCGGCAAAGATCGCGCACCACGCATTGGGGGCATTGGGGCGCGCGCGCCGTGCAGACATAGCGCCCATGCAAGATCAGCCAGTGATGGGCGTCCTTGCGGTAGGGCTCGGGCGTGATCGCCTCAAGCTTGGCCGAAACCTGGTCGGGCGTCTTGGCCGGCGCCAGGCCGGTGCGGTTGGCGACGCGGAAGATGTGCGTGTCGACCGCGATCACCTGGGCGCCAAAGGCGACGTTGCGCACCACCTTGGCGGTCTTGGCGCCGACGCCGGGCAGGGCCTGGAGCGCCTCGTAATCGTCGGGCACCCGGCCGCCATGCTTTTCCAACAGCGCCTTCGACAGGGCGATCACGTTCTTGGCCTTGGTGTTGAAGAGGCCGATGGTGCGGATGTGGCGTTTCAGCCCCTCTTCGCCCAGCGCGATCATCTTGGCCGGGCTGTCGGCGATTTGGAACAGGGTCTGGGTGGCGGCGTTGACGCTCTTGTCGGTGGCCTGGGCGGACAGCACCACCGCCACCAAGAGCGTGTAGGGATCGCCGGCCACCAGCTCGCCCTTCGGGTTGGGGCAAGCTTCGGCCAGGCGGCGGTAGAATTCCGAAATAGCGGCGGCCTTCATCGGGTGACGATAAAACGCCTTCCTCCCCTTCCCAAGTTTTTTCCGTCCGAGCATGATCCGGGTGGGCGGCGATGTTCGGCCGGCCTAAATTTCCGCCATGCGCAAGAATGGCTGGACTCATTGGCTGGTGTGGTGGCTGGATCGCTTGCTCGAATGGGGCGAGCGGGGGCGGGCGCGGCGCCGGTTGGCCGGGTTCGATTCGCGCCAGCGGCGCGATCTGGGATGCGGCTTAGCCGAGATCGAGGCCGAGATCGGCAAGCCCTTTTGGAGAGCTTGAGGATGACGGAATCGCACGCCGAACGGGACTACCGGCGAATCGAAGCGGCGATCGGCCATCTGGTCGGCCATTACCAGGAGCAGCCCAGCCTGGCCGAGATGGCCGATGCGGCGGGCCTTAGCCCCGCCCATTTCCAGCGCCTGTTCACCCGCTGGGCTGGCTTGAGCCCCACTCGTTTCATGCAGTACCTGACCTTGGCGCACGCCAAGGCGGTGTTGGCGCGCTCGGGGCCGGTGCTGGAGGCGGCGCTCGATGCCGGCCTTTCCGGACCGGGGCGGCTGCACGATCTCTTCGTCAGTTTCGAGGCCCTAAGCCCCGGCGAGTTCAAGCGCCAAGGCGAAGGGGTGACGATCCGCACCGCCATCCATTCCAGCCCTTTCGGCCCCATCCGACTGGCGGCCAGCCCGCGCGGCCTGTGCGGCCTCTCCTTTTTGGGCGAAGGCGATCGGGCGACCCAAGAGAATTGGCGCCGGCGCTGGCCGCTGGCCCGTTTCGTCGAGGACCCATCCGGCACCGCCGATCTGGCCGCGCGCATCTTTCCCGATCGCGGGGGAAGGCGGGCGGGGCCGCTGGCGCTTCACATCGCCGGCACCAATTTCCAGGTCAAGGTCTGGGAAGCGCTGATGCGAGTGCCGGCGGGCGGGCTGGTCGCCTACAACGATCTGGCGCGCGCCCTGGGCCGTTCCCGCGCCCCGCGCGCCATCGGCAACGCGCTGGCTTCCAATCCCTTGGCCTATCTCATTCCCTGCCATCGGGTGATCCGCCAAAGCGGCGCCTTCAACGATTACCGCTGGGGCACGGCGCGCAAGCTGGCGCTGATCGGCTGGGAGCAGGCGGCGGCTCAGAGTCCCAGCACGTCCTTCATCGAATAAAGGCCGGGCGGCTTGCCTTTCGCCCACAGCATGGCGCGCACCGCGCCCTTGGCGAAGACCTGGCGGCTCGAGGCCTTGTGGGTGATCTCGAAGCGCTCGCCGTCGGCGGCGAACATCACCGTGTGGTCGCCCACCACATCGCCGCCGCGCAGCACCGCGAAACCGATGTCACCACGGGGCCGGGCGCCGGTATGGCCGTCGCGCGTGCGCAGCGCCACCTCATCCAATTCGACGCCGCGGCCCTTGGCGGCGGCGCGACCCAGCCCCAGCGCGGTGCCCGAGGGCGCATCGACCTTGTGGCGGTGATGCATCTCGACGATCTCGATGTCGTAGGACTCGTCAAGGACGCGCGCCACCTGCTCGGTGATCGCCATGGCCAGCGTCACCCCGACGCTCATATTGGGCGCCATGATGATCGGCGCCTTGCGGGCCGCCTCGGCCACCTTGGCGGTCTGTTCGGGCTTCATGCCGGTGGTGCCGACCACCAGCACGGCGCGCTTCTCGGCCGCCAGCCTTGCATGTTCGAGGGTGGCCGGGGGCGCCGTGAAATCGATCACCCCGTCAACCATGGCGAAGAGGGCCTTGGGGTCCTCGCTGATCGGAATGCCGATCTTGCCGAACCCCACCACCTCGCCGATATCGCGGCCGATCGATTCGCCGCCATGGCGTTCGGTACCGCCGGCCAGCTCAAGCCCTGGGGTTTGCAGAACCTCGCGCACCAACATCTGGCCCATCCGGCCGGCGCAGCCGACGATTCCGATCCGCATTGCATACCTCATCCATGATCCGCTCGAAGCGAAGCATGATAAGCGGCCAATGCGAAAACGCCATGATTTTCCGATTCATTTTGACGCGCCGACCAACCTCGCCTAAAAACGATCCACAGATCGGCGAAGGTTAGAGAATCGCATGCGGATGATCGGCAAGATTCTGGGGGGACTGGCTCTGCTCTTGGCATCGGGCCCGGCCCAAGCGGCGGAAGCCATCCGCCAGGGTGTGCCCGCGCCGCCCGACAAGCCGCGCGTCGAAAAGCCGGTTCGCACGGCGGCGGCGCAACCGGCTGCCGCCACCGATCCCGATCAGCCCAAGACCTGGGACGTAACCCTGGGTCTGGCGGCGATCATGTTTCCGAAATACGAAGGCGCCGATGCGGTCACCGTCTGGCCGCTGCCCTATATCGACGTCAAATGGAAGGACATCATCTTCCTCAACACCTTCGAGGGGCTGGGCTGGAACGCCTGGAAGACTCGCAATTTCCGCGTCGGGCCGGTCGTCACCTATGTTCTTCCGGGCGACAAGATCAGCGGCGCCAACGACACCGATTTCGGCATCTATGGCGGCCTGTTCGCCGAATTCGCCTTCGATTACTGGAAATTCGACGCCAAGATCCTGCAATCCCTGATGGGGTCGAGCGAGGGCCAAAAAGCCGAAATCGGCATGGGCGCCGGCATCAAGCTGGAAAGGAAAGTGAGCCTGTTTGCAAGACTTTCCACGAGCTGGGCCTCGGAAAACGAGATGAAGACCTATTTCGGCCTCAGTGACCGCGAAGCTTCGGACGTTACCCAATTTCAGAACGCCAAGCCCAAGGTGCTGACCTACGCGCCCGGCGCCGGCATGAAGGATGTGGCGCTGTCGCTCAATGTCGGCTGGGACGTGAGCGAGCGTTGGAAGATTCTGGGCGAAGGCAAATACTCGTATCTTCTGGGCGACGCCGCCGACAGCCCGCTGGTCGACCGCTTCGGCAGCGCCAACCAATTCACCCTCTGGACCGGCGTCGCCTATAAATTCTGATTGAAACCTCAAGCGTAATGTCTAGCGCATTGGGCGTACAGCGGCCATTGCGGCCGCGGCCAAGCGCGCGGACGCGCGCGCCCGGCGAGGGCAAATGATGGCTAATGTTCCTTGCCGTCGACGCGCGGCGCCACCAGGAACGGCAGATAGCGCCAGGCCAACAGGCCGAAGCCCAGCGTCCAGGCCAGGGCGGCCAGATGCAGCCAATGCCGGTAGAGATCCGGCAGCAGCACCGGCATCGGCACCCGGATGACGAAGGCGGCGATCATCAGCCACAGCACCAGCTTGTCGGCCGGCTCGAAGGTCACCGTGCGGCCGGTATGGCCCTTGGCGATCCGCACCAGCATGGCGGGCACGATCAAGCCGATGGCGCCGAAGGTGAAGGCGTGCGCCGGCACCGCGCCCAGCCAATTGGGCTGGGCCAGGGCGGCGTAGGATTCGACCAGCAACTGGCCGGCCAGACCGAGCTTGCCCAAAATCATGATGCCGATATCGAGGCGGCGAAGCGCGCGGTGCGGGCTCCAAATCCCCGTGCGGAGCAGTACCAGAAGCGCCAGACCAAGCGCCAGCAGGGCGGCGACCGGTTTGGGCATCCAGGCGGCGAAGACCAGGATCAGCGCCAGCATCTTGATGGCGTGATCGAGCGCCGGCCAGCGCGGGATGGTCACCTGAAGCGCGTTCTTCATGAATTGCGCCAAGGTTCGTTCGAGCATCACCAGAAAGACCAGGCGGAAAAGCGCGATCGCCATGCTCCAGCCCAGGGGCGCCGCCTCGGGCATCAGCATAAGCGCCTTGGCCGGAAGAAACAGCGGCAGGGCCAAGATGAAATAGACGTTGTCCGGATAGCTGTCGGTGGCGCGATGGCGGATCAGCGTCCACAGGATGAGCGCCACCAGCGCCGGCCAAAAGACCAGATTGGCGAGGATGACCAATGGGGGCGGCGCCAAGGCGCCGAAAGCCAGCGCCAGCCGCTCGACCAGCCAGGCTAGGGCCAGCGCCATCAGGACCGGGCCGTGGAAGCCGCGGATCGACACCCAGTTCTTGCTCGCCGTGAGCAAAAAGCCGCCCAGCACCGCGCCGCCGAAGCCCAGGAACATTTCATGGGCGTGCCAATGGGTTGGCGGTAGCGCCAGGGTAGCGGCGGGCCACGCGCCGCCATAAAAAAGCATCCAGGCCAAGGGCAGAAGAGCGCCCGCCAGCATGGCGAGCGCGAAGAAGGGGCGAAAACCGACCAGCCAAAGCGGGTGGCGGGAATTGAGGAATGAGTCCGGCGGCACCAGGGAAATCCCGATTGGTCACGAAGGATGGGCAGAGTGCCCGAAGGGAGGCCGGGCGACAATGGCGGGATGCCGATACCCAATCAGGCGATCGCGGGCCAAATGGTTGCGGGGTTGCAATCTTCTTCGTGCGATGCTTGACAGGCTCGGCGACCGCCGCCATCCTTTCCAAACAGGGTGGAAGGGGGATTCTGCAGACCATGCCGTGCCCAAGGATGTCACGCTTCGTCTTAGCGATGCTCGGTTGCATCCTTCTTGCCGCCTGCGAGACCCAGCACTTCCTGGCTGATCCCAATCTTGACCTCAGCCGGACCAATCCGGCCATTCTGGTCTTTCCGATCGACGCGACCTTGGCGGAATTGACCGCGGGCGGGAGCCTCGAAATCAACGCCCTGTGGACCCAACAGGCCGAAGGTTTCGCCGACGAAGCGTTGCGCAAGCATTTGCTGGGCCTTGGAGGGAAATTCGTCGAAATCAAGTCGGCGCATTTCGACGAGGCGAGCCTGGCCAAGGTCAGCCACCTGGTTTTGATGCATTCGACCGTGAGCGCCGCCATCAGTCGCCATAAATATGAATGGAGCGAAGCCCTGCCGACCCATGAAGGGCGCTTCGATTGGTGGCTCGGCCAATCCGGTCAGGCGATCATCGAGCGCACCGGCGCCCGCTACGGCCTTTTCATCAGCGTCAGGGACAGTTACGCGGGTCCCGGCCGAGTCATGCTTATCGTTTCGGCCAGTCTGCTGCTGGGTGTTTATGTTCCCGGCGGTCGGCAGGAGGGTCAGGCCTCGTTGGTCGATCTGAGCGACGGACGGGTGGTCTGGTTCAACCGGCTATCCCGCGAGGCCGGCGATTTGCGCACATCGGCGGGCGCCGAGGAGACGGTGAAAACCTTGTTAACCGGCTTCCCCGCCCGAAAGCCCTGACCGATGCTTCCATTGTCTTCGCGGCTTGGCGCCTTGGTGATCGTTGCCCTTCTGGCGGCGGGATGCGAAGGCGGCCAACCCTTGTACGAAGCCGGCCTCAAGGACGAGGCCTTTGGCAAGTTTGCCGGCCGAGCATCGGCGTCGGACGAGGCCGCACGCCCGGCGCTCAGCGCCGAGGAGGTCGATCGCTTCATCCGCCTGGAAAACATCCGGCCCGAGGAACGGCCGCCGATCGAAAGCGACGAAGCCGGGGTGTGGCTGATTGCGGACCGCGCCGAAGCGTCGGTTCGCCGCGAGGCCGATCGCATTCGCGATGCCGAACTAAACAGCTATGTGCATGGCAATGTCTGCAAACTGGCCGGGGCCTATTGCTCGAGCGTTCGCTCCTACGTCGTGCGGGTGCCGACGTTCAACGCCTCCATGTCGCCCAATGGCATGATGATGGTGCATACCGGGCTTCTTCTGCGCGCCGGCAACGAGGCGGAAATGAACGCCGTGCTTGGCCATGAAATCGGCCATTTTTTGCGCCGCCATAGCGTGCAAAGACAGCGAATGATCGCTCAAACGAAATCCACGCTGGCCTGGTTGAGCTTCGCGGTGGCGCTGGTCGGCGGAAGCCTCAATCTTATGGACCTGTCTTCGACAATCGGTATCGCCAATGTTATGGCCTATGAGCGCGATCATGAGCGCGAGGCCGATGGCTACGGCCTTCGCATGCTGTTCGATCAGGGTTACGATCCGCGAGCCGCCAGCCAAATCTGGAGCCGCCTGATACGCGAGAAGGAAAAGGCCGGGGAGCAACGGCGGTTCAATCCGATGCTGGCCACCCACCCGGCGCCGCAGGAGCGGATGGCGGTGCTGGGCGAAATCGGCAACGCCTTGGCTCCCCGAATGAGCGCCATGGAATTGGGTCGGCGGAAACACTTGAGCATGATCCTACCCCGCCGCCATATGTGGATCGAAGACGAAATCCGCCTCAACGATCTGAAGCATGCGGACGCCCTGCTCGACGTCTTGATCGAGGACGGCGTCAATCTGGGCGAGCTCTATTATTACAAAGGCGAGGCCTATCGCAAGCAAGGCAGCAAGGAAAAACTCGAAAAGGCCCTGGAATTCTACGATCAAGCGATCGGCCGCAACGGCACGCCCGATCGGCTCCACAAGGCGAAGGGGTTGGTGCTCGCCAGGCTTGAGCGCAACGCCGAAGCGATCGAGGCCCTGGAAAAGTATTTGGCGCTGGTTCCCGAGGATCCGGATGCCGCTCTCCTGCGATCGCAGATCGAGTCGATTCGCAAAAAGGTAGGAAATTCATGAGTGGCGGATGGAAAGCGGGCCTTTCAGCGGCCGTCCTGCTCGTCTTTCTCGCGGGCTGCACGCGCTACCAATTGGCGGAGCCCCGCCTCTACAACTTTGAGAATCACTATCTCTTCAAGACCCGAACCGCCTGGAACACCACGAGCGAATACCGCGCGGTGATGTGGACGAAATCGGGCGAAATTTTGGATGCGCTTTATTTCTTCGAACCGACGCCCAACGGCCAATCGCCTTTTGCCCCGGAATCCCAGGAAAAATTCCCACCGTTCCGGACCAACATGACGGTGTTGGACCTGCGCGATTTCCTGACAACAAGCTTAAGCAATATCAAGGCGCTCGACATCGAATATCAGTCGGCCAAGCCGATCAAGTTGGGCCAGACCGATGCGCATCGATTCGACTTCACCTATCGTCGGAAGTCGCGGCTGGAAATGCGCGGTATCGCCCTTTTGGCCATCCACGATCACCACCTCTATTTCGTGCTGTTCATGGCCGAGTCCTCGCACTATTACGGTGCGTTGATCGGCGAAGTCGAAGAAATACTCGCCAGCCTACGGGTGCCGGCCAAAGCGAAATCATAACCCCCCCAACCCCCACCTTGCCGCCGCCGCCCAAGAATCCTATAAAGGAATCATCGCGTTGGGATGGGAGAGGGTCGGATGTACATCGTCACCGGCGGCGCCGGCTTCATCGGCTCCAACATCGTGGCCGCGCTTGAGGCCAGGGGCGTGGGCGACATCGTGGTCGTCGATCGCCTGCGCTCGAACGACAAATGGCGCAATCTGGCCAAGCGCGAGCTGGCCGACATCGTGGCGCCCGAAAATCTGTTCGCCTATCTCGACGCCAACAAGGACATCGTCAAGGCGGTGTTCCACATGGGCGCCATCTCCTCGACGGTGGAGACCGACGCCGACCTCATCATCGGCAACAATTTCCGCCTTTCGCTGGCGATCTGGGTCTGGTGCACCGCCAACCATGTCCGGCTGATTTACGCCAGCTCGGCTGCCACCTATGGCGACGGCTCGGCCGGATTCAACGACGACATCACGCCCGCCGCCCAGGCGGCGCTGCGGCCGCTCAACGCCTATGGCTGGAGCAAGCTCTTGTTCGATCGCCGCGTGGCGCGTCTGGTGCAAAATCCCAAGGCGGCGCCGCCGCAATGGGCGGGGCTCAAATTCTTCAACGTCTACGGCCCCAACGAATACCACAAGGGCGGGCAGAAAAGCGTGGTCGCCCAGATCTATCCGCAGGCGGAAGGCGGCAATCCGGCGCATCTGTTCCGTTCGCACCATCCGAAATATCCCGATGGCGGCCAGCTGCGCGATTTCATCAGCGTCGACGATTGCGTCGATGTCATGATGTGGCTGTTGGACAATCCGCAGGCCAGCGGGCTGTTCAATCTGGGCACCGGCAAGGCCCGCTCCTTTGCCGATCTGGCGGCCACCGTCTATCGGGCGCTGGGCAAGGAGCCCTACATCAAATATGTCGACACGCCCGCCGAGATCCGCCCGCGCTACCAGTATTTCACCGAGGCCAAGATCGCAAGGCTGCGCGCCGCCGGCTATGTGCGGCCCTTCACCAGCCTTGAGGAAGGGGTGACCCGCTACGTCCAGAAATACCTGCACGCCGCCGATCCGTACAAATAGATGATGGCCGCTCGATGATGGCCTCCCTGGCGATTCCCTTTCCGGCCATCGATCCGGTGCTGATCCAACTGGGGCCGTTCGCGGTGCGCTGGTACGCCTTGGCCTACATCGCCGGGCTCGTGCTCGGCTGGCGTTATATGCGCGCCCTATCCGCCCGCCCGCCCGCGGTCCTTAGCCTGGAGCGCCTCGACGATCTTTTGGTCTGGGTCACGCTGGGCGTGGTGCTGGGCGGAAGGCTGGGTTACGTGCTGTTCTACAAGCCGCTCTACTTTCTCGCCCATCCGCTCGAAGTCGTTTTTCTCTGGCAGGGCGGCATGTCGTTCCATGGCGGTGCCCTGGGCGTGATCGCCGCCACCGCGCTCTTTTGTCGCAAGCATCGACTCGCCTTTCTGGCGGTGACCGATCTGGTGGCCTGCGCGGTGCCGATCGGGCTTGGGCTGGGGCGGATCGCCAATTTCATCAATGGCGAATTGTTCGGCCGGGCCAGCGACGCCCCTTGGGCGATGGTCTTTCCCCATGGCGGCCCCTTGGCCCGCCATCCCAGCCAGCTTTACGAGGCCCTGCTGGAAGGGCTGGCGCTCTTTGTCGCCCTGGCCTGGCTGTGGCGGAAGGAAGCTCTGCGGCGGCGGATCGGCTGGCTGTCGGGCGCCTTTCTGGTCGGCTACGGGTTGGCGCGCAGTCTGGCGGAATTCTTCCGCGAGCCCGACGCCCATATCGGCTTCCTGGTCGGCGGAGTCACCATGGGCCAGATCTTGTCCCTGCCGATGATCGCGGCCGGCCTGTGGCTGATCGGGCGCGCCAAAACGCCGTGAGCGAACCCGAATCGCTCGAAGCCCTTATCGCCCGCCAAGGGCCGATCCCGGTCGAGCGATTCATGGGCTTGGCCAACGCCGCCTATTACGCCCAGGGCGCGGCGATCGGACGCGAGGGCGATTTCATCACCGCGCCCGAAATCAGCCAGGTGTTCGGCGAGCTGATCGGCGCCTGGCTTTTTGCCCAATGGCAGGTCCTGGGCGCCCCCGATCCGGTGCGTGTTGTCGAGCTGGGGCCGGGTCGCGGCGCCTTGATCGCCGATCTTCTGCGGGTGGCGGCGCTGCGGCCCGCTTTCGCCAAGGCGATCGATCTTCATTTGGTGGAAACCAGCAAGGCGCTACGCGCCCGCCAAAAACAGGCGTTGGGCGGCCGGCCGGCGCGCTGGCACGATTCCTTCGACGAGGTGCCCGAAGGGCCGCTTTTGCTGGTCGCCAACGAGTTTCTCGACGCCCTGCCCGTTCGCCAATGGGTGCGGCGCGAGGATGGCTGGCGCGAACGCCTGGTGGGCGTGGCCGATGGCCGGCTGGCCTTTCAAGAATCGCCCGATCCCGATCCGGGGGCACCCGCGATCCTCGCTTCGGCGCACCAAGCCGCGCCCCTGGGCGTCATCGTCGAACATTGCCCCACCGCCCACGCGCTGATCGCCAAAATCGCCCAGCGCATCGCCCGGGCGGGTGGTTATGCCCTGTTCATCGATTACGGCCCGGCCGCAAGCGCGCCCGGCGATTCCTTGCAGGCGGTGCGCCGGCACCGGCCGGCGCCGATCTTGGAAAGGCCCGGCCGGGCCGATCTCACCGCCCATGTCGATTTCCAGGCCCTGGCGGAAACGGCCGGCCTTGCCGGCGTCGCGGTCTTCGGGCCGCTCGGTCAGGGAGTCTGGCTCGAGCGCTTGGGAATCGTGCTGCGCACCCAGGCGCTGATCGCCCGGGCGCCGCCCGATACGGCGCACGCCCTGGCCCGGGCAACCCAACGCTTGATCGCGCCCACGGAAATGGGCACTCTGTTCAAAACAATGGCGCTAGCGCCGAAGACAAGTCCGCCGCCGCCGGGTTACGAGGTATCATGATCACCGTATCGACCTTGAACGAGGTCAGCCGGGTCCGCCACGCCTTCTTCACCCGCTCGGGCGGATCGAGCGAGGGCGTCTATGCCGGCTTGAATTGCGGCTTCGGTTCGGGCGACGACCCGGTCCGGGTGGCATCGAACCGCGCCGTCGCCATGGCCAGGCTCGAACAGGGGCCGAACGCCCTGGTTACGGTCCGCCAGGAACACACCAACACCGTCCTGGTGGTCGACAAGCCCTTTCCGCACGACCAGGCGCCGGTGGCCGATGCGCTGGTGACCAAGCGGGTCAATCTGGTGCTGGGCGTGCTGACCGCCGATTGCGCGCCGGTCCTGCTGGCCGATGGGCGGGGCCGCGTGGTGGCGGCCGTCCATGCCGGTTGGCGGGGCGCGCTGGCCGGCGTCGTCGATGCGGCGATCGTCGCCATGGAAGGGCTGGGCGCCAAGCGGGCGCGCATCGTGGCCGCCATCGGGCCCTCGATCTCGCGCCGCTCCTACGAGGTGGGGCCGGAATTCCCGGCGCCCTTCCTGACCGAGGATGCCGACAACGCCGAATTCTTCCGCGAATCGCCACGAGCCGGGCGCTATCTGTTCGATCTGCCCGGCTATCTGGCGCGCCGTCTGGCCCGCATCGGGGTGTCCGACGTCGCCACCACGCCCTGCGACACCTGCATCGAGGCGGACCGCTTCTACAGCTATCGCCGCTCGGTGATGGCCGGCGACGCGGCCTATGGCCGGCAATTGTCGGCGATCGTTCTCGAACCCTGATGCGCCTGGTCCTCGCGCTTCTGGCCGGATTGATCGCCGGCTGCGCGCCGCAATTGCCGCGCCCCTTCGAGCATGTCGAGACCAATCCGCTGCTCGATCTCGACGACCGGGCCGGGCTGTTCCTGGTGCCCGATCCCTTGGCGCCGCCCGCGCTGGGTCCGGCCCTCGTCAAGGCGCTGGCCAAACACGAGGTGGCGCTGGCGCTCGATCTTGCCCATCCCCAGGCCCAGCGCCTGGGCCTTCGGGTGGTCGAGGAGGCGGAGTCGGGCGATAAGCTGGCGCTCATGCTTTATTGGGAAATCACCGACCGCGAGGGCTTGGCGGTCGGTCACCATGATCAGCCCTTTCAGGTTTCCCTTAAGGCCTGGCGGGCGGGCGAGGAGGCGCTCGTCAAGGCGATCGCCAGCGAAGCGGCGCCCAAATTGGCCGAACTCCTGCGCGTCCGCGAGGACCAGCCGGCGGTGCCGCCCGAAGCGGCCAAGCCGCGTCTGGTGATCGAGCCGATCGAGGGCGCGCCCGGTGACGGCGCCCGCTCGCTTAGGCTGGCGCTGTCGGCGCTCTTGCGCCAGGCGGGACTGGTGATGGTCGATGCTAGCTCGGACGAGGAGGCCGATTTCCATCTGGTCGGCCGGGCGGCGATCGCGCGAACCGCCAAGGATGCCGAACGTCTCGACCTCTCCTGGACCCTGTTCGATTCCTCGGGCGCCGAGCTGGGCACCGTCGATCAAGGAGCGCCGATCGAAGCGAAAAAGCTGGACGGTGCCTGGGGCGGGCTGGCTTACGACATTGCCCTGGGCGCCGCCCATGGGCTGGTCGATCTCATCCAGCGCAGCCAGAACGCCGCCAAGCCTTGACCCTTTGCCCCGCCGCCTGCTAGGGCTTGGGCATGAGCCTGACCGCCCAGATTCCCCATCTCACCGCCGCCCTCAACGGTCTGGCGAGCCTGCTGCTGATCGCCGCCTTCCTGGCCATCCGCGCCAAGAATCGGCTTTTGCATCGGCGCCTGATGCTGTCGGCGCTTGCCGCCTCGGGCTTGTTCCTGCTCTTCTATCTCGTCTACCACTTCACCCAGCCGATCTTCGTCTTCGCCGGCCAGGGTTGGGTGCGGCCGATCTATTACGCCCTGCTGATCAGTCATGTGCTGCTGGCGATCGTCGCTTTGCCGCTCATCGTGCTCGCCTTGCAGCGTGCCCGGCGCGGCCAGTTCGAGCGCCACAAGCCCTTGGCCCGCATCACCTTGCCGATCTGGCTCTACGTCTCGGTGACCGGCCTGGTGGTCTACGCGCTCCTCTATCACCTCTACCCGCCGCCCGCCTGATGGCCGATCCGCTTCTCGAACGTCTGCACGAGGCGCTCGCCCGCTCGGGCCTGAAGCGCGAGGCCCGCGCCTGGGCGCTCCTGGCCGCCTGGGCCCTGGCGGTGGCCGGGCTGTTCGCGCTGCTCTTGGCGCTGGCGCGCACCCCGGTCGTCCAAGACCTTCTTCCCTGGCGGGGCGACGGCTTCTTCCGCAAGGCGCTGGTCACCCATGTCGATTTTTCCTTCGTGGTCTGGTTTCTGGCGCTGCTGGGAGTGCTGCTCGCCTTCGCCGCCGCCCTTTTGCCCAAGGCCGGTCCGGCCGGCGCGATCCTGGGCCGCATCGCGGTCGGGCTGGGAATCCTGGCCTTCTTTCTGATGGCGCTGCCGGCGCTTCTCGATCGCGGCCTGCCGGCCTTGAACAATTACGTGCCGGTGCTGGAAGACCCGATCTTCATGGCCGGACTGGTCGCCCTGTTCCTGGCGCTGGGTCTGGTATCGGCGCGGCTGCTGGCCGGGATGGTTCGCCCTGAGCGGGCGCGCGACGAGCTGGCCCTGGCCGGGGCGGCGGCGGCGCTGGCGATTCTGGTTTCGCTACTCTGCTTCCTGATCGCGCTCGGGCAATTGCCCAAGGGGCTCGATCCCGCCAATTGGGCCGAACATCTGTTCTGGGGCGGCGGCCATGTGCTGCAATTCGCCTATACGATTCTGCTCGTCGCCATCTGGCAGGTTCTGTCCCGCCTGGCTTTCGACCAGCCGGCGCTGTCGCCCGCCCTCTATCGCGCCGCCCTATTCGCCTTCCTCCCTTTCATCCTGGCGGCGCCGTTCTTCTACGCCCGCCATCCGATCCTGTCCCTGGAATTGAAGAACGCCTTCGCCGACCTGTTCCTCTATGGGCTGGTCCTGCCCTCGCTGGTCGCCGGGCTGGGCGTGCTGACATGCTGGCGCCAACGCACCCAGCCGGGCGGTGCCGCCGGCCTGGCGTTGATTCTCTCGGTGCTGCTCTACGGCCTGGGCGGATTGGCCGGCTACACGCTTGGCCCCAACGACACCCGCATTCCCGCCCATTATCACGCCGTCATCGGCGGCGTGAATCTGGCGGCGATGGGCTTCTATTACGCCGTTCTCCTGCCGCTCTTGGGCCGCCCGATCCTGGGGCGAAAGAAAATGGCGGTCTCGCTCGGACTTTACGGGCTGGGCCAGTTCCTCTGGACCGCCGGCATGTTCCTGGCCGGCCTCTTGGGCGTGGCGCGCAAGACCGCCGGGGCGGCGCAGGGCCTGGACAGCGCGCCCAAAACGATCGCCATGACGGTGATGGGGGTGGGCGGGGTGATGGCGGTGGCGGGCGGCGTGCTGTTCGTGGCGCTCATTCTCTATGGCCTGCTGGCCAAACGGAGCCGGCCATGAGGCAGCGCCTGATCGCCACCTTGATCGCGGTATTGTCCATGGTCCTGCTGGCGGTCATGCCGGCCTGGTGGCGCCAGCCCAAGGGCCTGTCCTATGCGCTTGACCCCGACCAATTCGCGGCTCGGACCGAGGCGATGGCGAAGGCCCATGCCAGCGGCCGAAGCACCGAGACCGGCCAGCCGATCGTGCGCCCGCCCGAAGGCGATGTGTACCTGATGGCGCGGCGCTGGAGCTGGTATCCGGTTTTGGAATTGGAGGCGGGGCGCCGCTACCGTCTGCATGTGGCGAGCCAGGACGTGGTGCACGGCTTCCACCTCTCCTTGAACGATGCCGAGCGCCTCTTGGTGCCCGGCCGGGTCGAGGTGGTGACGGTGCGGGCCGAAAAACCCGGCCGCTTCGCCATCGTCTGTTCCGATTATTGCGGGCTCGAGCATAACGGCATGCAGGCGCCGCTGTTGGTGACCGACAAACCCTAAGCGCCTTTTTCCACCCGTCCCACCCGCCAGAGCGCCCAGCTCAAGGCCAGCACCGCCCAGCCGCCGGCCACCGCCAGCGCGGTGAGATAGGCCGGGCTGGCGAACAGGGCCGCCGGTGCGGCGTAGAAGGGGGCGCGGATCAGTTCGAGCGCGTGGCTCACCGGATTGACGACCATCAGCGCGTAAAGCCAGGCCGGCGCACCGGTGACCGGGAACAGCGCGCCCGACAGCATCCAAAGCGGCATCAGGAAGACCATCATCACCGCATGGAAGCCCGAGGTGCTGGAGAGGCCCCAGGCGATGGCGAAACCCAAGGCGGTGAAGCCGACCGAGGCCAGCACCATGCCCATCAGCAAGAGAACCGCCCCGCCCGGCGAGGGGATCAATCCCAAAAAGGGCGCCGCCAGCAGCAAGAGCACGGCCTGGAAGAGGGCGATGAGCGCGGCGCCGCTCACCTTGCCCAGCACGATGGCCAGCCGCGACACCGGCGCCACCAGCACGCCTTGCAAGAATCCCTGGTCGCGGTCCTCGATCACCGTGATGCAGGAGAAGATGCTGGCAAACAGGAGCAGCATGAGAAGCGCGCCGGGAAAGAAATATTCGAGATAGGTCATGCCCTCCAATCCGGCCGAGCGGAAGGAAGGCGTGAAACCGGCGCCCAGGAACAGCCAGAACAGAAGCGGCTGGCCGACCGAGCCCACCACCCGCGAAGGCTGGCGCAGGAAGCGCACCAATTCCCGTTTGGCCAGAGCGGCGGCGACCCGAATCATCGCGGCCCCCCTTGCGGTCCGGCGCCGGCCGGGCCGGTGATGTGGATGAAGACGTCTTCCAAATCGGGCGGCTTGATGGCGACGCTGGCGATCTCGGGCCGGTAGCGATCGAGAATCCGTTCCAAGAGCGCCAGGCTCTGGCTGGGCTCGATCTCTTCCAGCCGCACTTCGGCCTCGTGGACGCACATCATTTTGGGCGCGAATTCGGCCTTGATGCGGGCGCCCAGGCTTTGCGGATCGGCGCATTGAATGACCAGCATCTCGCTGCCCAGCCGGGCGCGCAGCGCCGCGGGATGGTCGTAGGCGAGCAGGCGCCCGTCCTTCAAGATCGCCACCTTGTCGGCGTCCTCGGCCTCGGCGAAAATGTGGCTGGTCATCAAGATGGTAAGCCCCATCGTCTTGTGCAGCCGGTGCAGGGCGTCCAGGAAGGCCTTGCGGCTGGCCGGATCGAGCCCGGTGGTCGGCTCGTCGAGCAGCAGCAGGCGGGGCCTTGAGAGCAGGCACTTCACCAGCTCGAGCTGACGGGCCAGACCGCCCGACAGGGTGTCGACCCGCTCGTGATGGCGCTCGCGGATGGCGGTCCAATTTTCGGCCTCGGCCAGGCGAGCGTCGAATTCGGCGCCCGAGAGTCCATAAAGCGCGCCTTGCAGGCGCAAATTCTCGATCACCGAAAGATGCCGGTCGACCGCCGGGCTTTGGAAGACCACGCCCATCAGGGCGCGGGCGCGGGTGGGATCGGCGAACAGATCGGCGCCGCCGATTTCGATCGTGCCCTGGCTGGGACGCAGAAGGCCGCAGAGAATCCGAAACAGCGTCGATTTGCCGCTGCCGTTGGGGCCGGAGAGAATGGCGAAACAGCCGGGATCGACGACCAGATCAAGCCCGGCCAGCGCTTGCCGGGGCGGCTGGCGACGGGTTCCGGGATAGGTGTGGGAAAGCGCCTTGATCGCGATCATGCGGGGCCGAGACTACCCCCGCCCGCGCCCCTCCGGCAAGGCCAAGAATGGAAGGGCTTTTCAGGCCTTGGCGCCACCCTCGTACCAGGCCTTGGACCGGGTGACGATCGCCACCACCGACAGCATCACCGGCACCTCGATCAAGACGCCGACCACGGTGGCCAGCGCGGCGCCCGATTGGAAGCCGAACAGGCTGATGGCGGCCGCCACCGCCAGTTCGAAGAAATTCGACGCCCCGATCAGGGCCGAGGGTCCGGCCACGCAATGGGCCTCGCCCACAAGCTTGTTCAGCCCATAGGCCAGGGCGGCGTTGAAATAGACCTGAAGGGTGATCGGCACCGCCAGGATGAGGATCACCAGGGGCTGGGCGATGATCGCCTCGCCCTGAAAGCCGAAGAGCAGCACCAAGGTCGCCAGGAGCGCCGCCAGCGACAGCGGCCCCAGCCGGGCCTGGACATGGGCCAAGGCTTCGGGGCCGCGCCCAAGCAGGGCCTTGCGCCAGGCCTGGGCGGCCAGCACCGGCACCACGATGTAAAGGACCACCGACAGCACCAGCGTGTCCCAGGGCACGGTGATCGCGGACAGGCCCAGGAGCAGGCCGACGATGGGGGCGAAGGCCACCACCATGATCAGATCGTTGAGCGCCACCTGCGAGAGGGTGAAATGCGGCTCGCCCTCCGACAGATTCGACCAGACGAAGACCATGGCGGTGCAGGGCGCGGCGGCCAAGAGGATCAGCCCGGCGATGTAGCTGTCGATCTGCTGGGCGGGCAGCCAAGGGCGGAACAGGGTGGCGATGAACAGCCAGCCCAACAGCGCCATCGAGAAGGGCTTGACCGCCCAATTGACGAACAGGGTAACGCCGATGCCCCGCCAATGCTCGCGCACCCCGGCCAGGGCGGCGAAATCGATCTTCAAGAGCATCGGCACGATCATCAGCCAGACCAGCACCGCCACCGGCAGATTGACCCGGGCGATCTCGAGGGCGCCGATCGCCTGGAAGGGCTGCGGCCAGGCATGGCCCAAAGCCGTGCCGACGAGGATGCACAGCCCGACCCAAAGAGTGAGATAGCGTTCGAAGAATCCCATGGCGTTCTCCCTTAAGGGGTTTGGCGAAAGCGGGCAAGGCCAAGAATTGTGACAAATTGAAGTCGGCTTTACGTTGTGTGACGATGCGGATATCGCGCTAGGATCGGGCCATGCCAAACAGCTCTCGACGTCCACGTCCGCGCCTGTCCAACGACCTGATGCTGGGCCTGCTGCTCCTGGCGGTGGCGGCGATCGGCTTTTCGGCCGGGACCGGGCTTAAGCTGGGTTCGGCCACCCGCATGGGGCCGGGCTATGTGCCGCTGCTGCTGTCCGGACTGCTGGCGATCCTGGGCGCCGCGCATGTCCTTCTTGGCCTGGCCCGGCCCGGCCCGCGCCCCGAGCGCCTCGATGCGAGGCCGTTCTTCTACATCCTGGCCGCCATCGCCTTCTTCATCTTCGGCGCCGAGCGGCTGGGGCTGATCGCCACCGTGGCCGGGGTGGTCTTCATCGCCGCGGTCGGCGATCGCCGCGCCCGCTGGCGCCCGCTTGCCCTTTGGGCGGCTTTCCTGGCGGTGGCGACAACCGGCCTGTTCGTCAATCTGCTGGGCGTGCCCTTGCCGGTTTGGCCGAAAGGCTGGGGCGGATGATCGATCTACTCGCCGGTCTCGGACAGGGTCTGGCCGCCGCCACCAGCCCGGCCAACCTGCTCTTTTGCTTTCTGGGCGCGCTGATCGGCACCTTGATCGGCGTCCTGCCCGGATTGGGGCCGGTCACCACGGTCGCCCTGCTCCTTCCCATCACCTTCCATCTCGCCCCCCTGTCAGCGCTGATCATGCTGGCCGGCATCTATTACGGCGCCCAATATGGCGGCTCGACCACGGCGATCCTGGTCAACATGCCGGGCGAATCCTCCTCGGTGGTCACCTGTCTGGACGGCTACCGGATGGCCCGCCAGGGCCGGGCCGGCCCGGCCTTGGCGGTGGCCGCCCTGGGCTCGCTCTTCGCCGGCATCGTCGCCACCTTCGTCATCGCGCTGTTCTCGCCGGTGCTGATCGAGGTGGCGCTGAAATTCGGCCCGGCCGAATATTTCGCCCTGATGACGCTGGGTCTGACGCTGGCGGTGGTGCTCTCGAACGCCTCGGTGTTCCGCTCGCTGGGGCTGATCGCGCTGGGGTTGGGGTTGGCGATGGTCGGCACCGACGTCAACACCGGCGCCGAGCGCTTCACCTTCGGCATCGCCGAATTGCGCGACGGCATCGGCTTCGTCCCCATCGCCATGGGCCTCTTCGCGGTGGCCGAGATCGTGCGCAACCTCGAGGGCAAGGAATCGCGCACCGTCGACCGCACGCCGATCGGCCGTCTCTGGCCGTCGGCCCAGGATTTTCGCCGCGCCACCCCGGCGGCGCTGCGCGGCACGATTCTGGGCTCGCTGATCGGGATCTTGCCGGGCGGCGGGCCGACCTTGTCCTCGTTTGCCGCCTACGCCTTGGAAAAGAAGATCTCGAAAACGCCCGACCGCTTCGGCAAGGGCGCGGTCGAGGGCGTCGCCGCCCCCGAATCGGCCAACAACGCGGCGGCGCAAACCTCGTTCATTCCCCTGCTCACGCTGGGCCTGCCCTCCAACCCGACCATCGCCCTGATGGCAGGCGCGATGATGATTCACGGCATCCAGCCCGGTCCGCAGGTGATGACCGCCAATCCCGAGCTGTTCTGGGGCCTGATCGCCAGCATGCTGCTGGGCAATGTCATGCTGGTGCTGATCAACCTGCCCCTGATCGGGCTTTGGGTGCGGCTGCTCGCCGTGCCCTACCATCTGCTGTCGCCGGCCCTGGTGGTGCTGTGCTGCCTGGGCGTCTACAGCACCGACAACAGCCTGATGAGCGTCGGGCTGCTGCTGCTGTTCGGCGCCTTCGGCTATCTGCTGTCGAAATGGCAGGCCGATCCGGCACCCCTGCTGCTCGCCTTCGTGCTGGGGCCGATGATCGAGGAGAATTTCCGCCGCGCCATGTTCTTCTCGGCCGGCGACCCCTGGGTCTTCGTTAACCGGCCGATCAGCGGATTTTTCTTGCTTCTGGCGGCGCTGCTGGTTTTGATCGGTGTTCTGCCGGCCATCCGCAAGACCCGGAGCGACGCCTTCCAGGAACCCCCGTGAGACCATGAAGGAGAATGCGATGCGCATCCTGACCGCCAGCCTTGTCCTCGCCGCCGTCGCCTTCGTGTCGGCGGCCGCCCAAGCCCAAAGCTATCCCACCAAGCCGGTGCGCTTTCTGGTCGGCTTCGCGCCGGGCGGCGGCGTCGACACCGTGGCGCGCACCCTGGCGCCCAAGATGGGCGAAGCGCTGGGCCAGCCGGTGGTGATCGAGAACAAGCCTGGCGCCGGCGGCACGCTGGCCGCCGATGCTGCCGCCACCGCCGATCCCGACGGCTACACGATGTTTTTCGGCGAGACCGGGCTGTTGATCGCGCCGGCGATCTACGACAAGGTCAATTTCGATCCGATCAAGAGCTTCGCTGCGGTGGCGCCGGTTGCCGTGGTGCATCTGGCCCTGGTGGTCCATCCCCAGGTGGCGGCCAACGACGCCGCCCAGTTGATCAAGGAACTGAAGGAGAAGCGCCAGCGCTTCCTCTACGGCTCGCCCGGCGTCGGCACCGTGCAGCATCTGGCGGGCGAGATGTTCAAGAAGGCGGCCGGGGTCGAGATGGAACACGCCCCCTTCAAGGGCGCCGCGCCGGCGCTGACCGCGCTGGTCGGCGGCCAGATCCCGATCGCCGTGGTGAGCGCCCCGCCGGCGCTGGCCCAGGCCAAGGGCGGCAAGGCGAAGCTGCTGGCGGTGACCAGCGGCAAGCGCATGGAGGGCGCGCCCGAGATTCCAGCGCTGGCCGAAACCCTGCCCGGCTTCGACGCCGCCCCCAGCATCTTCGTGCTCGCTCCGGCCAAGGTTCCCGAGGCCATCATCGCCAAGGTCAATCAGGCGGTGGCCGCGGCTTTGGCCGATGCCGGCGTGCGCGAGGCCCTGGGCAAGATCGGCGCCGACGTCGCCAAGCCGGTCACGCCGGCCGCCTTCGGCCAGGAGCTGGCCAAGGATTTCCAGCGCTGGACGGTGGTGGCGCGCGAATCGGGCGCCAAGGCCGAGTAGCGTGGCGCGCCCGACCGTCGGCCTGATCGTCCCACTGGCCGACGGCGCCCTGCCGCCGGAATGCGCGGCCCTTTATGGCGAGCGGGTGCGCTTTCTTGGCTTTGGCCTCGGCCTCGAGCGCATGACGCCCGAGGGCTATGACCGCGTCATCGGCCGGGTGGGCGAGGCGGCGCGGACGCTGGCCAAGCAGGGCGCACAGGCGGTGGCGCTGATGGGCACCTCGCTCAGTTTCTATCAGGGCGTCGCCTTCAACGAGCGCCTGATCGACGTCATGCGCCGGGAATCGGGGCTCCCGGCCACCACGATGAGCGAGGCGGTGATCGAGGCGCTGCGCCGCCACGGGGCCCGCAAGCTGGCGCTGGCCACCGCCTACAACGCCCAAGTCAACGCCCGCCTGGCCGATTATCTTACTGCCTGCGGCTTCGCGCCGGGCCCGATCGAATCCCTGGCTTTGGAAGAGATCGGCTCGGTCCATGGCGTGGCGCCCGCCGCCATCCTGGCCCTGGCCCTCAAGGCCGCCCAGGCCACGCCCGACGCCGACGCGCTTCTCATTTCCTGTGGCGGCCTGCGCACGCTCGAGGTCGTGGCGCCGCTCGAGCGCCGCTTGAACATCCCGGTGGTGACCAGCGGCATTGCCGGGCTCGAGGCGGCGGTGCGCTTGATCGACCCGGGCTAATCGATCCGGCGCAGGCGGGCTTTGACGGGGGGGTCGCTCTCCTTGCGCCGCCAGGCCAGCCGGATGGCGTTTTCGCCTTGCGCCGCCACCTCGATCGTCACCCGCTCGTTTTCCAAACGCAGCAAACCGGTCTCGGAATCAAAACGGCCGTCGATGCGATAGCCGCCCGGCTGATCCTTGTCGCTGCGACTGGTGTTGGCCCAGCCATAGACCGCCCGCACCCGATCGCCCACGATCGATTCCAAGGTGAAGAAGGCCTCCCGGCCGCCGTCGTACCAGCCATACCAGCGCCCGACCAGAGGGCCGAGGCCTGCGGGCGAACCGGCGGGGGCGGCGGCAAGGGGTGCCAAATCCTTGGGCAGCCGGAAGGTGACGAGCGCGCGGACGAGATCGATGGGGGCGGGCGCGCAGGCGAAAGGTTGCGCCGGCATGGGCGCGTCGAGAAAGGCCGCGATGCAGGGGCCGAAGGCCCGCGCGAAAGGCCGGGTGCGCGCCGCGCCGTGGCTGACATGCAGGGCGGGCCGATCGACGAGCGCAAAGGGAATCGCCCGCTCTTGAAAAATCGCCGTCAAGGCTTCGCCTCGTCCGCCCGGATCGTAGGCGTCATCCTCGAACAGGAAGACCATGGTCGGAACCGGCACCAGATTGCGGGCCAGGGCATAAAGGAGCGGCCCGTTTTCGCGCCAGCGATCCGATTGGCCGCGTTCGCCCTCGGCGGCCGGCGCGGTTGCCACGATGGCGTCGAAAACGCCCGCCTCGGCTCCGGCATCGAAGGAAATCCAGGCGCCGAAGCTTTGACCCAGCGTCACCACGCGCCGATAACCCTGGGCGCGCAACGCCTTCGCCTGGGCGATCAGGGCTTGGCGGGAATCATATTGCCGATCGCCGGCCCGTTGGCGAATGAGCTGGTAGACGTCCCAGCCAGCGTCGCGCAGTCCATCGGCATAGAAGGGCAGTTCGGCGAACGGCTCGCCCAAGCGATCCTTGCCGTGATTGTAGATCGCGGCGCCCTTGGCGGCGGCGGGGCCCTTGGGCGCGGCATCGGGATAGGCGAAACGGAATTCGGTGTCGGCCGCCCCGGCCGGCCGGCCGGACCCCGACAGAACGAGAAGGAAAAGACCGATCATCAAGCTCGCGCGGATCATGCCCCTTATTTCCCTTCCGGCCCCGATCCTGTCAAGTCCCTGTCTTGTAACCCTTGGGGGCCGGTGCCATCATAAGAGGACCGATGAGCGGAGAAACCGCGATGCGCCTGCCGGAACGGCCCTTCCTCAGTCTGGTGATCGATCTCAACGACGGCTGCAACCTGAAATGCGTGATGTGCGGGCCGCGCGCCAACAAGCGCGACCAGAAGGTGCTGCCGCTGCCCTTCTTCCGCTCGCGCATCGCGCCCGTCTTTCGCCATGTCGCCGATTTCCAGTTGGGCTGCGCCTGCGAGCCCCTGATGCTGCCCTATCTGGCCCAAGCGCTGGCGCTGATCGGCGAGCACCGCCATCCCGACACCCAGGGCCAGTTGATCACCAACGGCACGCTCTTGACCGATGCCACCATCGACACCTTGCTTGCGTCGGGCGTGCTGTCGAAGATCCGCATTTCGATGGACGGCGCCACGGCGGCCACCTACGAGTCCATCCGCAAGGGCGCCCGCTTCGACCAGGTGTGCGAGCGGGTGGGAAGGCTGTGCGCCCAACGCACCGCGCTGGGACGCCCGATCACGGTCGAGTTCAATTTCACCATCATGCCCGCCAACTATGTCGAGCTGCCGAAACTGATCATGCTGGCGGCGCGCCTGGGGGTGGACAGCGTCACCACCCACCGCTTGGCGCCCGATCATCTGCCCTTTGCGCCCGACGATTTTCTGGTTGCCGTCACCGACGCCCAGGAGCGCGCCCGCGAACTGGCGAAGGGGTTGGGCGTCGCCTTCCAGCCCAGCCGCTACCGCAGCCAGGCCGATTATCATGCGAAACCGCGTTCCGCCTGCGCCGCCCTGCGCGATCGCTTCCGCCTCGATCCCGAGGGCTTCCTGTTCGCCCAATGCCACGCCGCCTTGAATCCGCCCACCGGCAATCTTTTGCTCAACCGGCTCGACGAGATCGTGGCCTCGCCGGCCTTCGCCGCCTATCGGGGCTGCCTCGACAACCCGCATCCGGCCCAGTGCGAACGCTGCCTGCATTTCGTCACCGCCGAAGAACAGGGTCCGTGGGCCGACGAGGCCGAGGGGCTGCTGTGAACGAGGCGCTGGCGACGGCCTTCGCCCATCATCAGGCCGGCCGATTGGCCGAGGCCGAGGCGATCTATCGCACCGTGCTCGGCGCCAATCCCGGCCAGCCGCAGGCCGCCTATCTGCTGGCGATCGCGCTCTTGCAGCAGGGCCGGGCCGGCGAGGCGGCCGAACGCTTCGAAGCGCTGCTGGCGGCCAAACCCGACCATGCCGATGCCGCCTATCATCTGGGGCTGGCCCGCCAGATCGAGGGCCGGCTGGAAGACGCCGCCGCCGCCTATCGCTGGGCCGACAATCTGGGCGGTGGTTCGGTGGGGCTGTTCCTCAATCTGGGCGCCGCCCTGCAGGGGCTCAAACGCCGGGCCGAGGCGCGCCACGCCTATGAGCGGGCGCTGGCGATCGAGCCCGACCATGCCGGCGCGCTTTGCAATCTGGGGGCGCTTTGGCGCGAGGAAGGCCGGCTCGACGAGGCCCTGGCGGCGCTCGATCGGGCCTTGGGCGGCGACCCCGATTCCCTGGAGGCGCGCCAGAACCGCGCCCTGGTGCGGCGCGAATTGGGCGATGGCGAGGGCGCCATCGCCGACTACCGGGCGCTCTTGGCCAAGGCGCCCGAGCGCATCGAAGCCTGGATCAATCTGGGCGTGCTCTTGAAGGAACGGGCGCGCTGGGGCGAGGCCCGCCAGGCCTTCGAGACCGCGCTGGCCCGCCAGCCGGGCGCCGTCGAGGCCGCCGCCAATCTGGGCGCCCTCGATCTGATCGAGGGCCGCTTCGCCCTGGCCCGCCAGGCCTATGACCGGGCGCTGGCCATCGATCCCGGCCATGTCGGGGCGCGCTTCAACCGGGGTTTCCTCAATCTGCTCGAAGGCGATTACCTTCAGGGCTTCGCCGATTGGGAGGCAAGGCTCGATCTGCCCGAAATGGCGCCCTTTCGTCTGCAAGGCCCGGTCTGGGATGGGGCACCGATCCCGGGAACGCTTCTCTTGCAAGCCGAGCAGGGTTATGGCGACACCCTCAATTTCATCCGCTATGCGACCCTGGCGGCGAAACGGGCCGGGCGGCTGGTGCTGCGCGTCCAGCCGGCGCTGGCGGCGCTGTTCGAAGCAAACTTTGGCGGCTTCGCCCAAATCGTCGCCCAGGATCACCCGCCGCCCGCTTATGACGCCTGGGCCTTGATGATGAGCCTGCCCGCTCGCTTCCAAACGACGATCGAAACCATCCCGTCCGACGTTCCCTATCTGGCCGCCGACCCCGCCAAGGTCGCCGCCTGGCGGCAACGGCTCGGCCCCGGCGGGCCCAAGGTGGGTCTGGTCTGGCGGGGCAGCCCCGGCTTCAAGGGCGAGGACTCGCGCTCGCCCGGCCTGGCGCCGCTTGGGCCCCTTTTCGACGTGCCGGGCTTGCAATTCGTCTCCTTGCAGCGGGGCCCGGGGCGGGCGGAGATCGCCGCCCTGGGGCTGGCCGAGCGGCTGGTCGATTGGAGCGATCCCGCCGATCCGATGGTGGGCGAGGGCTTCGAATCGACGGCGGCGCTGGTGCAAACGCTCGATCTGGTGATCACCACCGACACCGCGATGGCGCATCTGGCCGGGGCGCTGGCCAAGCCGGTCTGGGTGCTGCTCTCCACCCATCCCGATTGGCGCTGGGGGCCGAAGGGCGAGACGACGCCCTGGTATCCGACGGCGCGGCTGTTCCGCCAGCGCGAACGCGGCCGCTGGGAGGCGGCGGCCCAGGCGCTGGCCCAGGCGCTCGGGCAATGGGCCGGCGGTTGAAATCGGTGCCGCTTTGGGGGATAGTCCGGCGTTCGTGGAGGAATCATGACCGCCGTCATCAGCGTTGAAGTCGCGCCCGGGGAACTGATCGACAAGATCGCCATTTTGGAAATCAAGATGAAGCGGATCGCCGACCCCGCCAAGCGGGCCAACGTCATGACCGAGCTTGAGGTGCTGGCCGCCACCCGCGACCGGGCGATCCCTCCCTCGGCCGAACTCGACCGCCTGGCGGCCGAGCTGGTGCGGGTCAACGAAGCGCTGTGGGTGATCGAGGACGACATCCGCGATTGCGAGCGCGCCAAGGATTTCGGCCCCCGCTTCATCGAGCTGGCGCGCGCCGTCTACATCACCAACGACGAGCGGGCCCGGCTCAAGCGCCAGATCAACGATCTGCTGGGCTCGCGCATCATCGAGGAGAAGTCCTACGCCCCCTACTGACGCCGAAACCGAGCGCCTGTTCAAATCCGCGCTCAATCAGCACCGCCGAGGCAATCTCGGGCCGGCCGCCGATCTGTACGGTCAGGTCCTGGGGCGCGACGCCACCCATGCCGGCGCCTGGGCCAATCTGGGCGTCGCCCTGCGCGCCCAGGGCAAGGCCAAGGCGGCGGCCGCCTGCCACACCCGCGCGCTGGCGCTCAAGCCCGACGAGCCGGGCACGCTGTCCAACCTCGCCAACGCGTTGCGCGAGATCGGACGCTTCGATCTGGCGGAAACGGCGCTCACGCGCGCCACCCAGCTTCGGCCCAACGCCGCCGAATATTGGAACAATCTGGGCCTGGTGATGCGCGATTCCAACCGGCCCGACGAATATCTGAAATGGGTCGAGAAGGCGCTCGAGCTGCGGCCCGACTATCCCGAGGCCAAGTGGGAACGCGCCCTGGCCCTGCTCACCTTGGGCGATTACGGGCGCGGCCTGCCGTCCTACGAGGCGCGCTGGGGGCTGGAGCGCAGCCCGCCCCGGACGTTCGACAAGCCGCGCTGGGACGGCCAGCCGCTTTCCGGCCAAACCTTGTTCCTGCATGACGAGCAGGGCTTCGGCGACGCCATCCAATTCGCCCGCTTCGCCGCCCAGGCGGCGGCCAGGGGCGCCCGAATCGTGCTCGAATGCCAGCCCGAGCTGATGCGCCTCTTCGCCTCGCTGCCGGGGGTGGCCGAGCTGGTGGCGCGCGGCGCTCCGGCGCCCGCCTTCGATTGCTACGCGCCGCTCCTAAGCCTGCCCGGCCTGTTCGGCACCACGCTCGACACCCTGCCGGCGCTGGTGCCCTATCTCACCCCGCCCGAGGACCGCCCCGTCGTCCTGCCTGGCGAGCGGCGGCGCAAGATCGGCTTGGCCTGGGCGGGCAAGACCACGCCGCGCGACCGCTCGATCCCGCTTGCCCGCCTCATCGATCTCATGGGCGATCCGCGCCTGGCCTTCTATGGTCTTCAGGTCGGGCCGCACGCCGCCGACATCCAGGCCGAGGCGGCCGGGGCCTTGGTCACCGATCTGTCGGCGCATCTGACCGATTTCGCCGCCACCGCCGCGGTGCTGTCCCAGCTCGATCTCCTGGTCACCATCGACACCGCCATCGCCCATCTGGCGGGCGCCTTGGGCGTGCCCACTTACGTGTTGCTGCTTTACCATTCCGATTGGCGCTGGGGCGCCAGCGGCAGCGGCACGCCCTGGTACCCGTCGCTCAAGCTGTTCCGCCAAGCCCGCTTCGACGATTGGCAGGCGCCGCTTTTGGATGTGGCGCGCGAGCTGGGGCGGGTTGCCGAAGGCCAACCGCCGCTCGGCTGAGGCGAAAGGACGGGGGCAGCCGGACCAGATGGGCCGGACAATGAGGGCAATCGCTGGCGCCGAATCCGGGAACCGGAACCATTACCCCCTTCAGGGCCAAGAGACGATCGATAAGCCGGCATTCCGTTTCGCCGGTAAAGGCCAGGCTTGCGATCGACGCCGCCCGATTGGTGAGATGGTCGATGTGCCAATGGACCGGCTTGTCCGGGCGGCGATGGCGAGCCAAACGGGCCTCGATCCCGCCCGGTCCCCAGGCGCTGCCCGCATAGGCATAAAGGCCGGGCGGAAGCTTCGTCCCTCGCATTCTCCCGGCATCGATCGTCACGCTCCTTTCCAGGCGAACGATCAGCAGATAGGCGCCCTTGTCGGCAAGCCGTTGTTTCATTGACGAGAACCCTGAAATGTCCTGGGGCGGCGGCGGTTAAGGAAAGGTGAATCCCTGTGACCAAGATCACCCCGTCTAAGTGATCATGGTCACTTCCTCCATGCGACAATTCGCAGTAAAATTTACGCGAATTGATCCCGAAAGCGATCGGGAATCAAGAAAGGAACCATGGCCATGTCGATGCAGAACGGATCGAAGATCGGCGAAGGGTCGGGCGCCAACGCCCGCACCCAGATCGTCGAGGCCCAGGCGGGGATGCCGGTGCGCATCCCCAACGAGACCTTGTTGGTCGGTTCCCAATATTTGCGCTCGGGCCCCGATCTGTTGTTGGTCGGCGAGGATGGCGAGCAGGTGCTGGTGCGCGATTACTTCGCGTCCGACGTCACACCCGACCTCGTCACCGACAATGGGGCACGCATCGCCGGCGATCTCGCCTTGAAGCTGGCGGGCGTGCTGGCGCCCGGTCAATACGCTCAGGCCGGCCGCGGCGCCGGCGCCGCAGCCGGCCAGCCGATCGGCAATGTCGAAACGGTGTCGGGATCGGTGCAGGTGACGCACGCCGACGGGTCCAAGGAGACCCTGAGCAAGGGCGCGCCGGTCTATCAAGGCGACGTGCTGCAAACGCCGCAAGGCGGCGGGGTCGGCATCCTCTTCATCGATAAAACCTCGCTCTCGCTGGGCGCCAGCGGCCGCATGGTCTTGGATCAGATGGTCTTCGATCCGGGCACCCTGTCGGGCAAATCGGCCTTCTCGCTGGTGCAGGGCACCTTCTCCTTCGTGTCGGGCCAGATTTCCAAGACCGCGACTGACGCCATGGTGATCAAGACGCCGGTCGCCACCATCGGCATTCGCGGCACGCTGGGCACCGGCGGTTACTTTCCGCAGACCGGCTTGACGGCCGCCATCATGCCCGAGGGCGGGCAGACCACCGGCGAGATGTCGATCTCCAACGCCGGCGGCACCCAGGTGATCAACCAGCCCAACACCGGCATTCAGGTGGGCAGTTTCTTCTCGGCGCCGACGGCGCCCGTTGTTGTGCCGCCCGCTTTCATGGCGCAGGTGTTTGGCGCGGTGCTGAACGCGCTGCCGCCGACGCCGATTTCGCCGACGGCAACCCAAGCCATTCAGCAGACCATCCAGTCGGCACCTGGCGGCATGCAAGGCGGCGGCCCCGGCGGCGGCCCGCAGGGCGGACCGGCCGCTATGCAAGGCGGCCCGGCTGGCCCCGGTGGCCCGGCTGGTCCGGGTGGTCCCGGCGGTCCGGGTGGTCCGGGTGGTCCGGGTGGCCCCGGTGGTCCGGCGGGTCCCGCCGGCATGGGCGGTCCGACGCCGGAAGCCTTGGCGGCGGCTGGTCTGGGTGGTGGCATGGCGGGCATGGGCGGTCCCGGCGGTCAGCCGGCGGCGGCCTTTGCCAATGCGGCGCAAGCGGCGATGAACGCCGCCATCGCCCAAGGCGCTTCGATTGAACAAGCGCAAGCAGCCGGCCTGCAGGCGCAACAAGCCTTCCAAGGCGCGTTGGCCCAAGGCGCCAACCCGCAGCAGGCGCTGTTGGCCGCCGGCCAGGCGGCGGTGCAAGCCGGTCTGATGGGCGGTCCGGGTGGTCCCGGCGGGCCGGGTGGTCCGGGCGGTCCGGCTGGTCCCGGCGCCAACCCCTTCGCGGTGGCGGCGGCGGGCGGCGTGGTTCAAATGGTTTCGGCGCTGACCGGTGCGGCCGTGCCGCCGGCCGGTCCGCCGGCGGGCTTTGGCGGCCCCGGTGGCCCTGGCGGTCCTGGCGGTCTTCCCGCTGGCCTTCCCGGTGGTCCGGGCGGTCCGGGTGGTCCGGGCGGTCCGGGTGGTCCAGGCGGCGCCATGGGTCCGGGGGGACCGGGTGGTCCTGGTGGTCCGGGCGATGCGCCGGGCGGTATGACGGCGGCACCAACCTTCGGTCCTCAGGGCATTCCTGGCTTCGTCACCGGCGGTCCTGGCACCTTCAGCGGCATGACGCCGGGAATCGGCGGGCCGGGAGCGCAGATCGGCGCCCAGATCGGGGCCGACATCGGCGCCCAAATCGGCGCCCAATATGGCAACGCCGCCTTGGGCGCCCAGCTCGGCGCCCAGCTCGGCGCCTTGATCGGAAGCGGCGCCTTTGGCGCCGGCGATCTAGCCAATCTGTTTAATTTCGGCGGCGCCAATATTTTTGGCGGCGCCAACATTTTTGGCGCTGGCTTTGGCCCCGGCTTTTTCGATCCCTTCGCGCCGCCGCCCCCGCCGCCCGAAAACAACGACGTCATCACCCCCGAGCACGACACGGTGGTGTTCGGCGAGACGCTGTTCGGCACGGCCGGCAACGACACGTTGCATGGCAACACTCAAAACACCGAATATGTTTTCGAACAAGCGACCGGCGCGGCCGGCAATCTGGGCGGCACCGATACGATTACCGACGCCGGCGGCCCCAACGACCGCATCACCTTCGAGAATCTGAACGGCGTCACCCTTTCGATGACCCAGCACCCGACCGATTCGCTGTTCGTGCGCATTACCGCTTCGGGCAACGCCACCAGCACCATCGACCTTTCCAAGATGGTGGAAGACCTTCAGGCCTCGGATTCGCTGCTTGACGTCAACCAGTATGCGGACAACGCCTTCATTCTTTCCGGCGCCACCGACATCACCAGCGGCGAATACGGCGTCATCCTGGCCGGCACCGACGGCACCGATACGCTCAATTCCGGCACCCTTCTTTACAACGGCGTCTCCACCTACAACAGTCTGGGCGCCAACCTGATCGGCAGCATGGTGTTCGGCCGCGACGGCGACGACAACATCACCGGCTCGCTGGAAGGTGACGTGCTGGTGGGCGGTACCGGCAACGACACGCTTTTCGGCATGGCCGGCAGCGACAAGCTCTATGGCGGCACCGGCAACGATACCTTGATGGGCGGGGCCGGCAATGACGGGCTTTTCGGTGGCGATGGTGACGATCTTTTCCAGGACGTGTTCGGCACCAACAGCGTTTCGGGCGGCGCGGGCACGGATACCCTTGACATCCAGACCAATGGGCCGGTGAGCGGTTACTCGTCCATCAACCTCAACAATGGAACCGGCACCCTCTACAACAGCGACGGCATCCAGGACGCCAGCTACAGCCTTGGCGGCATCGAGGTGATCAAGGGTACCAACTATGTCGACACCCTCACCGGCACCACCGGCAACGACACCCTCTACGGCAACGCCGGCAACGATACGTTGAACGGCTATGGCGGCACCGATACGCTCTTGGGCGGCTCCGGCAACGACATCTTCCTCATCACCAATTCGCCGGCCACCGCCACCCTGACCATTTTCCAAGATAGCGGCGCCACCGGCTACACCGGCAACGACGTCAACGGCTTGGTCTGGGACGAGCTGTCGGTGGGCGCCACGCCCGACCAATTGGTCAACAGCATCACCCGCACCGGCAACGATCTGGTGGTGGGTTTCCGCGCCGGCGGCTCCTTCACCTTCAAGGACCAATATGCCGGCAGCGGCAACTACATCGCCTTCCTCACCGACAACAAGGCCAGCCCCTTCTCCTCCACCGATTTCGTCGCCAACAGCAACAACATGAGCGCCGCCACCACCGACATGATGCTGGCGGCCACCAATGCCGCCAGCCATGTGCTGACCGGCGGCTCGGGCAACGACATGCTGGTCTGGGGCGGCGGCGCCACCCAGTCGCTTTATGGCGGCACCGGCAATGACGGGGTCGATTTCATCAACAGTTCGTTCGGCATTTCGATGCTGCTGACCGGCGGCACCGACAGCGTCACCGTCTTCACCAACGCCGGCCAAACGACCTCGACCACCGCGACGATCGACAGCATCCGCGATGTTTACGGCTCCTTCGCCGGGGACTACATCACCGGCGACGCCGGCAACAACGAGATCGAAGGCCGGGGCGGCGGCGATTCGCTGGATGGCGGCACCGGCAACGACTCGCTCAGCTATCATTGGTTCTACGGCACCACCGCATCCTCGGCCGGCGTCATCGCCTCGCTCACCGCGAACACCGCCACCTACACGGCGGGCGGCACCGCGGCCACCGACACGCTGGCCAATTTCGAAAATGTCGAGGGCTCGGATTTCAACGACACCCTCACCGGCACCACGGGCAACAACACGATCGAGGGCGGCAAGGGCGCCGATTCGCTCTCGGGGCTCAGCGGCACCGACATGGTGGCCTATTACGACGATCCGGCCGGGGTGAAGGTAAACCTCGCCGCCGCCTCGACCACCATGGGCTCGACCAGCGTGGCGGCCAATTCGGCGGTCGATGGCTGGGGCGACATTGACCAGTTCGCCGATACCTCGGGCATCTTCGGCGGCGCGTCGCCGCTTTCCGGCTTCGAGAACGTCCAGGGTACCAAATTCGCCGACTGGATCTTCGGCTCGGCCGCCAACAACACGCTCGACGGCGGCGCCGGCGACGACACGCTGTGGGGCGGCGGCGGCACCGACACGCTGGAGGGCGGCACCGGCAACGACATCGCCTATTACAACTTCGCCACGGCGGCGGTCACCCTGTCTTGGAGCGCCGGCGGCAGCGCCACCACCAGCGGCGCCTATACCGAAGCGCTTTCCAACGTCGAAGGCGCCATCGGCTCGACCTACAACGACACCTTCGAATTCACCACCTCGAACGTGGCGGCGGGCTGGAGCCTGAACGGCAACACCGGCACCGACACCATCAACATCAAGACCGCGTCCACCGCCACCATGGCCTTCGACACCGCTACGGTCTCCGGCTTCGAGGCGCTCACCTTCGACGGCACCTCGGCGGCGGCCAACGGCGCCATCTTCACCGCCAGCCAGTTTTCCACCGTCTCCACGGTCTCCTTTGGCGCGATGAGCAACACCCTCACCGTGACCGCCGCCAGCGGCAACACCACCACCCAGGACTATTCCTCGAGCCTTACCTTCTCCAACTGGGGCAGCGCCGGCACTGACAGCTTCAGCGTGGTCGGTTCGGGCGGCAATGATTACCTGAGGGGTGTCAACGGCGCCAACGGCGGCTCAGCCGTCCAGGTGTTGATCGGCGGCTCGGGCAACGACACCGTGCTGGGCGGTTCGGGGGTCGATACGCTCTATTCCGACGACACCGCGATGACCGGGACCGGGGCCAACACCCTTTCCGGCGGTGCTGGAGCCGACACCCTGTTTGGCGCCTCGGGCAACGACACCTTGATCGGCGGCGTCGGCAACGATTACCTCGATTCCGGCAACGGCAATGACACCTTCTTCTTCTCCTCGTTCTTCAACGGCAGCTCGCAGACCACCAATGTGTCGGGCTGGCACGAATTGGGCACCGACACCATCGCCAATTTCGCCAGCAACTTCGACAAGTTGATGCTGTCCAACACCGATTTCAGCCTGGGCAACACCGGCAGCCTGTCGATCACCGCCAACGCCTTGCAATATTTCGAGACCGCAACCGCGCTCTCGGGCACCGGCGTCGATCTGGGCGGCGGCGGCGATTCCTCGACCGGCGCGGCGGTCATCGTCGTTGGCGCCAGTTCGGGCACCGGCGGCGTCGATCTCTGGTACACCACCGACCAGACCAACGCCTCGACCAGCAATTCCTATCAGCTCGCCACCATCACCGGCATCAACACCACCAACATCGACGACACCAATTTCGCCAAGGCGGATTAGAGGCCGGTTATCCCAACGCGCCCAAGGGCCGGGATCAACCCGGCCCTTTCGCTTTGTCCAAGCCACCGGCGACCGGATGGAAGGCCACTTGGTCCTTGGGGTTCTCGATCGCCTCGATGGCGGCCAGCAATTCCTTGTAGCGGGCGGTCCATTCGGGATGGCCGGGCTTCTCGCCCAGTTCGGCCATGCAGCAGGCATGAACCGAGCACATCGGCCGCAAATGCGGTTGGGCGATGCAGCCCTGGGGCCCCAAAAGCGGCAGGCGGGGATGGCCGGTCGGCTCCAGCGCGACACCCCATTTCGCCTGCGCCCAGCCGATCGCCATCTGGCAATAGGCGGGGTGGCAGCAATTGAAAGGCACCTTGCAGCCGGTGGCGCATTCCACCGCCGTATGGTCGGCCAGGGCGCGATAAAGCCCGATCAGGGCCAAGCGGGGATCGGGGCGGGGGTCGGTTTCGCTCATCGGGGCCAGGATAGCATCGGCGCCGGTTGCATCCCAGCCCGGCATTGGGTAGAAACGCACGCCCCTGGAAAGGATACGACGCATGGCCGCCTATCAATACATCTACGTGATGAAAAACCTGTCCAAGGTCTATCCGGGCGGGCGCAAGGTGATGGAGGGGATTTATCTGTCCTTCCTGCCCGGCGCCAAAATCGGCGTCTTGGGCTATAACGGCGCCGGCAAATCGACGCTTTTGCGCATCATGGCCGGCATCGACAAGGATTTCGGCGGCGAGGCCTGGGCGGCCGAAGGCGTCAAGGTGGGCTTTCTCGAGCAGGAACCCAAGCTCGACGCCGCCAAGGACGTGATGGGCAATGTGATGGAAGGGGTGGCGGAGACCAAGGCCCTGCTCGATCGCTTCGAGGCGGTGAGCGCCCGCTTCGGCGAAGACCTTTCCGATGACGAGATGAACGCCCTGATGGCCGAGCAGGCCGAACTGCAAGAGCAGATCGACCATTTGAACGCCTGGGAGCTTACCCGCACCATCGAAATCGCCATGGATGCGCTGCGCTGCCCGCCCGGCGACGCCGAGGTGGCCAGGCTCTCGGGCGGCGAAAAGCGCCGGGTGGCGCTGTGCCGCCTGCTCTTGTCGCGCCCCGACATGCTGCTCTTGGACGAGCCCACCAACCATCTGGATGCCGAATCGGTGGCGTGGCTGGAACAGTTTCTCAAGGAGTATCCGGGCACCGTGGTGCTGGTCACCCACGACCGCTATTTCCTCGACAACGTCACCGGCTGGATTCTGGAACTCGACCGCGGCAAGGGCATTCCCTACGAGGGCAATTACTCGTCCTGGCTTGAGCAGAAGGAAAAGCGGCTTGAGCAGGAATCGCGCGAGGAAAGTGCTCGGGCCCGCACCATCAAACAAGAGCTGGAATGGATTCGCGCCAGCCCCAAGGCCCGCCAGGCCAAGAACAAGGCGCGCATCACCGCCTTCGACGCCCTGGTCGCCCAGGCCGGCCAGCAGCAAGTCGGCCAGGCGCAAATCGTCATTCCGCCCGGTCCGCGTTTGGGCGATCTGGTGATCGAGGCCCAGCATCTGAAGAAGGGCTATGGCGACCGCCTGCTGATCGAGGATCTGTCCTTCAAGCTGCCGCCGGGCGGCATCGTCGGCGTCATCGGCCCCAACGGGGCGGGCAAGACCACGCTCTTCCGCCTCGTCACCGGCCAGGAAAAGCCCGATGGCGGCGCCTTCAAGGTGGGCGATTCGGTCGTGCTGGGCTATGTCGATCAAAGCCGCGATTCCCTAGACGCCAACAAGACGGTGTGGGAGGAAATCTCGGGCGGGCTCGACCAGTTGGAGCTGGGCAAGAAAAGCGTGCCCAGCCGGGGCTATGTGTCGCAATTCAATTTCAAGGGCTCGGATCAGCAAAAGAAGGTGGGCCAGCTTTCGGGCGGCGAAAGGAACCGCGTCCATCTGGCCAAGATGCTGAAAAGCGGCGCCAACGTCATTCTGCTCGACGAGCCCACCAACGATCTCGACGTCGACACGCTGCGCGCCCTGGAAGAGGCGCTGGTCGAATTCCCCGGCTGCGCCGTGGTGATCAGCCACGATCGCTGGTTCCTCGATCGCATCGCCACCCACATCATCGCCTTCGAAGGCGATTCCCAGGTCGTGTGGTTCGAGGGCAATTACGCCGACTACGAGGCCGACCGTCATCGCCGCCTGGGCGCCCAGGCCGACCAGCCGCATCGCATCAAATACAAGCCGCTGACGCGTTAGGGCTAATCAGCGCTCGGGAATGTCGGTGGCCATCAGGGTCACCAGATCGGCGCGCGCCGGCCGGGCGAGACCGGCCAGGCGGTCGGCCTGGCGGGCCAGCGTGTTTTCGAACAGATTGCGCACCGTGCGGCCGTTGGCGAAATCCTCGCCGCGCGCCTGGTAAAGCGCCGCCATCCGCTCGACCAGCGCCGCCTTTGCGGCGCCGTCCAGCTCGTAATGGGCCTTGGCGGCCATGCTCTCGAAGATCGCCGCCAATTCCGTGGGCGCGTAGTCGTCGAAATGGATGAAGCGGTTGAAGCGCGACTTGAGGCCCGGGTTGGATTCCAGGAAAACCTCCATCGGCTGGGGATAGCCGGCGACGATCACCACCAGCCGGTCGCGCCGGTCCTCCATCGCCTTCAGAAGCGTTTCCACCGCCTCGCGGCCGAAATCGCGTTCGCCCCGTCCGGCCAGGGCGTAGGCCTCGTCGATGAACAGGATGCCGCCCATCGCCCGTTCGATTGCCGTCTTGGTCTTCTGGGCGGTCTCGCCGATCCACTGGCCGACCAGACCGCCGCGATCGACTTCGACCAGGCCGCTGCCGGACAGCAGGCCGAGCGCGCCATAGATCCGGCCCAAGAGGCGAGCCACCGTGGTCTTGCCGGTGCCGGGATTGCCGGTGAAGACCATGTGCAGCGACATCTCGGCCACCGGCAGGCCGTGTTCCTGGCGAAGCCTGCGCACCTTGAGAAGGTTGATCAGCGTGGCGACTTCTTTCTTCACCCCGCTAAGGCCGATCAGGGCGTGAAGTTCGGCGGTGATCGCCTCCAGCGGATTGGGCGGGGCAACCGGCGCGCCCGCCCGGTTCCATTTCGAGGCCGGCGGTTCCACCGCCGGCGCCGGCGTATCGGCGGTCGGTGCGCCGGCGCGGCCGAACAGACGCCGCGCGCCCGACGACGGAGCCGGTGGCGGCGCGCCCTCGCCCGCTTCGAGCGCCGCCAGGATGTCGGTGAGCCGGGCCACTTCGGCCGGCGAGACCTCGTCGTCGGCGGCGGCAAAGCAAAGGCCGATCGCCTCGACCGCTTTCAGGACGCGTTTGGCAAGATCCTCGCCCGGCCAGCGCCGGTCGAATTCGCGGGCCGATCGGACGAGCGCCTTGAGATCGGCCAGCCCCTGGGCATCGGTCGGCTGCGCTTGGGCGGCGGCCTGGCGGCCGAACACCGCCTCGAACAGTTCCGTCTCCTTGGGAAAGCGCAGGCGGTCGGCGGCCAGGATGACCAGACCGAAATCGCAGGCCGCCTTGGCGATCCGCTCCCGAACAAGCGAGGCCTCGCCGGCGATCAGATTTCTCTCGGCCAGCAGCCGGCCGATCGCGGCCAGATCATCGAGCGCCAATTTTACTTGGGCGGCCAAACGCGCCATCGCCGTCTCCCCCACAAGATGCTAGCGATGGTATCGGCGCTTCTTCGTGGCGGCAACCTTGCCGGATTTGACCGGGCGCGACGGCGTTTCGACCAGGCGGACGGTCTTGGCTTCGGCCAGGCGGGCCGGCACCAGCGGCCGGCCGCCCACCAAGCCCCAATCGGCGCGGTCGATCCAGCCCCAGCGCAAGACGAAGCCGCCCGCCCCATCGGGTTCGGGCTGGATGAGCAGCAGGTAACCGTCCGGTCGGCTTTCATCGGGCCAGGCCGCCAGGCTGGCGAAGTCGGGCGAAAAGGCGCCGACGAGTAAGCCGACCCCAAGATCGGGGCTGGTGGCGTGACGCAGCCGCGCCCCCCACGCTGTCTTGTCCGCATGCCAGAGGGTGGGATCGGTCTTCGCCAGCTCCTGGGCCAAAAGCAGAGCCAGCCGCAAGGGATCGCCGCCCGCCAGCCGCTCCCGATCCTGGGGCGTCAGCTTGGCCGGATCGAGCCCGTGATCGAGGGCGAATTCCAAATCCGCCAGGCCAAGATCGGACCCGGCGGCCGACGACCAGCCGGCGATCGCCCTCCGGGCGGCGTCGAGCAGATGGCGGGTGTCGAAGGGATGGCGGGCGATCAGGCGAGCCGTTTCGGCGGGCCATTGGGCGAAGGGAAGCGAATCGTAGGGCGAGGATCGAGCCATCGCCCGTCATCCTGGCGCTAGGCCTGGCGCCGAACAAGCCCTAATCCTTCAAATCCTCCCACAGCTCCTTCACCTTGGCGAAGAAGCCGGCCGATTCCGGGCTGGTGTCCTTTTCGCTGCCGGCCTTCTCGAACTCGCGCAGCAATTCCTGCTGCTTCTTGTTGAGCTTGACCGGCGTTTCGATCACCGCCTGGATGAACATGTCGCCCCTAGCCGGGCTTCTTAGCACCGCCATGCCCTTGGCCTTCAGGCGGAACTGGTGCCCGGTCTGGGTGCCGGCCGGTACGGTGACCCGGGCCCGGCTGCCGTCGATGGTCGGCACCTCGATCGAACCGCCCAGCGAGGCGGTGGTCATCGGGATCGGCACCCGGCAATAGATGTTGGCGCCTTCGCGCTGGAAGAAGCGGTGCGGCTTGACGGCCAGGAAGATGTAAAGATCGCCCGCGCCGGCGCCGCGCAGTCCGGCCTCGCCCTCGCCCGACAGGCGGATGCGGGTGCCATCCTCGACGCCGGCCGGAATCGACACCGACAGGTTCTTTTCCTTGCGGGTCCGCCCGGTGCCGCCGCAGGGTTTGCAGGGATTGCTGATCACCCGGCCGGTGCCGTGGCAGGTGGGGCAGGTGCGCTCGATGGTGAAGAAACCCTGGGTGGCGCGCACCTTGCCGGCGCCGTGGCAGGTCGTGCAGGTGACGGGCTGCGAGCCGCCGGCGGCGCCGGAACCCTTGCAGGATTCGCAAGGAACCGAGGTCGGCACCTTGATGGTGGTGTTGAGACCCTTGTGCGCCTCTTCGAGGCTCACCTCCATGTTGTAGCGCAGATCGGAACCGCGCCCGGCCTGGGCCTGGCCGCGCCGTCCGCCGCCGCCCATGAATTCGCCGAACATCTCCTCGAAGATGTCGGAAAAGCCGGCGCCGAAGGGATGATCGCCGCCGCCACCGCCGCCACCGCCGCCGCCGCCCGGCCGGAAGCCGCCGCCCTGCTCGAAGGCGGCGTGGCCGAAACGGTCATAGGCGGCGCGCCTCTGATCGTCCTTCAAGACGTCATAGGCCTCATTGATTTCCTTGAACAGGGTCTCGGCCTGCTTGTCGCCGGGATTCTTGTCGGGGTGATGCTTCATGGCGAGCTTGCGGTAGGCCTTTTTCAAGTCCTCCGCGCTGGCGTTCTTGGCGACGCCCAGAAGCTCGTAATAATCCTTTTTCGCCATGACGGCCCAACCCCCGAACGCGGGCGGGAGCCCCCTGGGGACTCCCGCTTTCGCTTATTTCTTCTTGTCGCCGTCAACCTCGGTGTATTCGGCGTCGACCACCTTGTCGTCGCCTTGCTTGGCGCCGCCAGGCCCGTGATCGCCGCCACCATGACCGTGCTCGGCTCCGCCATGCGCCTCGCCGCCCGGTTGCGGCCCGCCGGGGCCGGTTTCGGCCTGGCTCGCCTTGTAAAGGGCTTCGCCCAGCTTCATCGAGGTTTGCATGAGCGCTTCGGTCTTGGCCTTGATCTCGCCCAGATCGTCGCCGTCCTTGACCTTCTTCAGCGCCTCGAGATCGCGCTCGACGGCCTGTTTGAGATCGGCGGGCATCTTGTCGGCCATTTCCTTGATCGATTTCTCGGTGGTGTGGACCAGGCCGTCGGCATGGTTGCGGGCCTCGACCAGCTCGCGCCGCTTCTTGTCCTCGTCGGCGTGGGCCTCGGCCTCCTTGACCATGCGGTCGATGTCCTCGTCCTTGAGCCCGCCCGAAGCCTGGATGCGGATCTGCTGCTCTTTGTTGGTGGCCTTGTCCTTGGCCTGGACGTTGACGATGCCGTTGGCGTCGATGTCGAAGGTGACCTCGATCTGCGGTACGCCCCTGGGCGCCGGCGGAATGCCGACCAGATCGAACTGGCCCAGGATCTTGTTGTCGGCGGCCATCTCGCGCTCGCCCTGGAAGACCCGGATGGTGACGGCGGTCTGGCCGTCCTCGGCGGTCGAGAAGACTTGGCTCTTGCGGGTGGGGATGGTGGTGTTGCGATCGATCAAGCGGGTGAAGACACCGCCCAAGGTCTCGATGCCGAGCGACAAGGGCGTCACGTCGAGCAAGAGGACGTCCTTGACCTCGCCCTTCAAGACGCCGCCCTGAATGGCGGCGCCCACCGCCACCACCTCGTCGGGGTTGACGCCCTTGTGCGGCTCGCGCCCGAAGATCGACTTCACCGTCTCGGCCACCTTGGGCATGCGGGTCATGCCGCCCACCAGCACCACCTCGTCGATCTCGCTGGCCTTGAGGCCGGCGTCGCGCAAGGCCGCCTTGCAGGGCTCGACGGTGCGGTTGATCAGCTCTTCCACCAGGGCTTCCAGCTTGGCCCGCGTCAGCTTGATGTTGAGATGCTTGGGGCCCGCCTGGTCGGCGGTGATGAAAGGCAAATTGACTTCGGTCTGCATGGCGCTGGACAGCTCGATCTTCGCCTTCTCGGCCGCCTCCTTGAGGCGCTGCAGCGCCAGGCGGTCCTTGCGCAGATCAATGCCCTGCTCCTTTTTGAACTCGTCGGCCAGATAATCGATGATGCGGGCGTCGAAATCCTCGCCGCCCAAAAAGGTGTCGCCGTTGGTCGATTTGACCTCGAAGACGCCGTCGCCGATTTCCAGGATGGAAATGTCGAAGGTGCCGCCGCCCAGATCGTAGACAGCGATCGTGCCCTGGCCCTTCTTCTCCATGCCGTAGGCCAACGCCGCCGCGGTGGGCTCGTTGATGATGCGCAGCACCTCGAGGCCGGCGATCTTGCCGGCGTCCTTGGTCGCCTGGCGCTGGGAATCGTTGAAATAGGCGGGCACGGTGATGACGGCCTGGGTGACCGGCTCGCCCAGATAGGCCTCGGCGGTTTCCTTCATCTTGGTCAGGATGAAGGCCGACACTTGGCTGGGGCTCATCTTCTTGCCGTCGACCTCGACCCAGCCGTCGCCATTGTCGCCGGCGACGATCTTGTAGGGCACCAGGCCCTTGTCCTTCTCGACCAGCGGGTCGTTGTAGCGCCGGCCGATCAGGCGCTTGATGGCGAACAGGGTGTTCATCGGGTTGGTCACCGCCTGGCGCTTCGCCGCCTGGCCGACCAGCCTCTCGCCCGATTCGGCGAACGCCACCTGCGAGGGCGTGGTGCGCGCCCCTTCCGCATTCTCGATCACTTTGGCGCTCTTGCCTTCCATGATGGCGACGCACGAATTCGTGGTGCCGAGATCGATGCCGATGACCTTGCTCATACCATCCTCGTTCGTTGGGCGGGCCGGCCGGACCCCAAAAAGGCGGTCTCCCGGCCCCCGGTTGACTATAGTGCGAGGGAAGAACCCTCCGCTCGACGGGTTATATAAGGCGATGCCGCGCCGGGCGCAACTTAGCCGGCAAGGGTTAAGAAAGAACTTTCGAATCCCAACAAGGGCCTAGACGGCCGGGCTTTTGTACCAGGCGGGCCTAAGGGCGGCGAGCTTGGCCCCTTCGCATTCGAAAGAACCAGAAGAATCAAGCTTCTCCAACCGGATCAGGGCCAGGCCAAGCCCGTTCTCGGCCACGCGCAATTCGCCCGCCTCCTGGCCGTCTTGGACGATCGGGCTGCCGGGCGGCGGCTGGGGTCCGTCGATGGTCACCGGCACCAGCCTTTTCTTCACCAAACCGCGATATTTGGTGCGCGCCGTCAGTTCTTGGCCCATATAACAGCCCTTGTCGAAATCGACGCCGTTAAGCTCGTCATAGCCGAGTTCCAAGAGCACGTCCTTTTCCAGGGCCTGATCGGCGCTGCCCTCGGGCAGGCCCAGCCGGTAGCGATGGGCGCGGAAATCGGCCGCCGAGCCTTCGGCGAAGCCCAGCGCGACGAGCGGCGCCAGACCGCCCGGGGCGGGCAGAATCAAGCGCAGGCCGGCCTCGGCCAGGCGCGGATCGGCAAAGGCGATGCCGCCGGCGAAGGGCTTGGCCTGGCCGGCTTCGCCCAGGCCCAGCTTGGCGGGCGCGTCGGGGCCGAAGGCGGCGACGACGATCCAATCGGGGGCCAGCTCGATCGACACCTTGGCCTTCAGCTTGTAAAGCGACAGGCGCTTTTTCAGATCGGCCAGGCGCGCCGCCTCGCCATCGATCCAGACGGCGTCGCCCGCCTCGGCCAGGAAGAGATCAAACAGGAATTTGCCCTGGGGGGTGAGCAGGGCGGCGAACAGCGCCCGCTCGGGCGAAAGCTTGCGGGTGTCGTTGGAGATCAGGCCCTGCAGAAAGGGCGCGCGCTCCTCGCCCGCGACCTTGAGCAGCGCCCGATCGGTCAGCCTCACCGCCATCGCCTTCATCGTCGCCACGCTCCTCTTTTGCTCCCTCATGATATAACATCGTTTGATGTCAATTGAAGCCTATCCCAACCCGAATTCATGGTGCTTCGGCGGCAAGGCCGCCGCGCGCCTTATGGCGCGAAAGCCAAGCGAGCGGAACGCGAGCGCCTGGCGACTGAGGGATTCATGGTGCTTCGGCGGCAAGGCCGCCGCGCGCCTTATGGCGCGAAAGCCAAGCGAGCGGAACGCGAGCGCCCGGCGACTGAGGGATTCATGGTGCTTCGGCGGCAAGGCCGCCGCGCGCCTTGCCGCGCGCCCTATGGCGCGAAAGCCAAGCGAGCGGAACGCGAGCGCCCGGCGATTGAGGGGCAAAACATGACTCCTCCAGCCCGCCTGATTTCCGACTTGGCCTTCGTCCGCCACCTGCTGGTCGCCCACCGCACCGATGAGGCGCGGGCCGCGTTGATCGCCCTTGAGGGTCTCGACGGGGTTCTGGCGCCGGCATGGCTGGCGCTGGGCGAAAGCTATTTCCATGCCGAACGCTATGGCGACGCCCTGGCCGTCTTATCGAAAGCGCTGGCGATGGGCGCCGATCCGCGGCGCACCCGCCAGGCGCTGGGCCAGGTCCATTTCAATCGGGGCGAGGCTGCCCCGGCCAAGGCGGAGTTCGAGGCGGTGCTGGCGATGGCGTCCGACCACGCGCCGGCCCATCGCGGCCTGGCGGCGCTGGCGCTTAACCGCGACGCTTACGATGACGCGCTGGTCCATCTGCGCCAGGCGGTGGCGGCCGATCCCAAGGACGCCGAATCCTGGGCAATGATCGCCACCGTCCATTACCGCCGCGCCGACGTGGCGGTGCTCTATCGAAGCTGGACCCGGCAGAATCTGATCGATCCCACGGCCCGGCCCGATTTCCTGACGCCGAAGATCGGCTCCGATTCGCTCGACGAGGCACTGGCCGGACTGGCCCGGGCGCGCGCGCTCGATCCCAGCGTGCGGGCCGACGAGATCGGCTTTCGCCTGCTGGTCGCCGCCGGTCGGCCCGAGGACGGACTGGCCCATCTGGCGGCCGATCCGGCGCCCGACGCCCGCACCCTGCGCCTGATGGCCGACGGCGCCTTTCTGTTGGGCGATCACGATCGCGCCCGGCGCTGGCACCAGGAAAGCCTGCTGGCCCGCTGCCAGGGTCCCATCGCGCTGCGCCCGCTCGGCCAGCCGGCGCGCAAGGCGGTGCCCCGAATGGGCGTCCCCGTCGTCTATGTCCATTGGGATGCGCCCGATCATCTGGCGCTTTCGATCGGCCAGGCGCAACGGGCGGCGCCCGACTCGCCGGTGGTGGTGATCGGCGATCGCTGGAACCGCTATCGGGGCGTCGAGCATGTGCTTCTGCGCGATCATCTGGGTGCGGCGGAAAGCTTCGCCCGCCATTACGTGCATCGCAGCGAGAACGATTTCTCCTACGAACTCTTCTGCTTCCAGCGCTGGTTCATCCTGGCCGATTGGGCCAGGGCCACCGGCACCGAGATCTTGCTGGCGCTCGATTCCGACGTGCTGCTGTTCGAGCGGGCGGGCAAGCTGGCGCAGCGTCTGGGTGGAAAGGCCGCCGGCTTCGCCGGACCGCTGGGGCCGCAACTGGCGGTGCTCACCCAAGAAGGGCTCGATGCCCTTTGCGCCTATTACGCCGATTTCTACCAGGCCGAAGGCTGGCGCGACCGACCGGCGCCGATTTCCGACATGACGCTTCTGCCCGATTTCTTCGCCCGCCTGCCGGCGGCCGATCTCAACGCCGATCCCGGCTGGTCCTTCATCGACGGCAACATCCGCCTGTCCGAAGGCTTCGCCATGGCGGACGGCCTGAAGGCGCTCGCGTTCGAAAACGGCCGCCCGATCGGCATCGACGCCGAGGGGCGCGCCCGGCCGCTGGCCGCCCTTCATTTCCAGGGCGTGGCGAAGAAGAAAATGGCCGATACCGCGCGGCGGGCGGCCGAGGCGCCTATTTCTTCTTGAGGTGGTCGCGGATCAGCACTTCGGCGATCTGCACGGCGTTCAAGGCCGCGCCCTTGCGCAGATTGTCGGAGACCACCCAGAAGGCCAAGCCGTTGGCCACCGTCGGGTCCTTGCGGATGCGGCTGACATAGACGGCGTCCTCGCCGGCGCATTCGGCGGGGGTGATGTAGCCGCCCGGCTCGCGCTCGTCGAGCACGATCACGCCCGGCGCCCTTTTCAGCGCGGCGCGGGCCTTCTTCTCGTCGATCGGCCTGGCGCACTCGATGGTCACCGATTCCGAATGGCCGATGAAGACCGGCACCCGCACGCAGGTCGCCTGGACCTGGATGTCGGCATCGAGGATCTTCTTGGTCTCGACCACCATCTTCCATTCCTCCTTGGTCGAGCCGTCCTCGAGGAAGACATCGATCTGCGGAATGAGGTTGAAGGCGATCTGCTTGGGGAACTTCTTCGGCTCCTTGGGGTCGCCGACATAGATCGAGCGCGTCTGCTCGAACAGCTCGTCCATGGCGTCCTTGCCGGCGCCCGACACCGATTGGTAGGTCGAAACCACCACCCGCTTGATGGTCGCCAGATCGTGCAGCGGCTTCAGCGCCACCACCATCTGGATGGTCGAGCAGTTGGGGTTGGCGATGATGCCGCGCTTGGTGTAGCGGGCGATGGCCTCGGGATTGACCTCGGGCACCACCAGGGGCACGTCGGGTTCCATGCGGAAATGGCTGGTGTTGTCGATCACCACCGCGCCGGCGGCGGCGGCGCGCGGGCTGTGCACGGCCGAAACCTTGGCGCCCGGCGAGGACAGCACGATGTCGATGCCCTTGAAATCGAAGGTGGCGAGATCCTTGACCGTCAGGATGTCGGATTCGCCGAACGAAACCTCGCGCCCCGCCGAGCGGGCGGAGGCCAGCGCCACCACTTCGGAAACCGGAAATTTGCGCTCGGCCAAGGTGGTGAGCATTTCCCGCCCGACATTGCCGGTGGCTCCGACGACGGCGACCCGATAACCCATGACACGGTTCTTTCCAAACTGAGGGCAACGAAGGGGCAGAAAATTACTCCGCCCCGGTCTTGAATTCAAGGGGCGGTCGACGCCGATAATCAATATTTCAATGGCACTGGCCGATCGAACCCTCGGCGCAGACGGTCTTGCCGTCCGTCCACAGGGCGCCCGAGAAATCGGCGTGCAGAAGATCGGCGCCGGTCATCCGGGCGCCGGTAAGGTCGGCGCCGCGCAAGGAGGCGCGAAAGAAGCGGGCGCGGCGCAAATCGGCCTGGCGCAGGCTGGCACCGGCCAGATCGGCCTTGGTAAAATCGGCCTCGATCAGATCGGCCCGGTCGAGCCGGGTCTTCACCATCTCGGCCGAGATGAATTTCACCCGGTAGGCGTTGGCGCCGGCCAGATTGGCGCCGGTAAGATCGGCGCGCTGAAAGGTGGCGTCGCGCAGCCGGGCGCCGGAAAGGTCGACGCCCTTCAAATCGCGGCCATCGTGATAGCAGCGCTGCCAATCGACGCCGGGCTTGGCCGGTTCGGTGCAACTGGCGTCGAGCTGGACCGGTTGGGCGAGGCCCAGGCCGGCAAGGACGAAAAGGGTTTTCCAGACCATGCACCCATGATGGGGTGGGAAGCGCCAAAAAGGCAACGCGGGAATTCGATTTCCGCACTTTGACCGGACGGGCGGGGGGGCTTATGGTGGGGGCATGGAAAAGGGGGCGACGATGCCGAGGACCAAGGCCGAGCAGGCGATCCATGAAGCGGAGACCCACCTGATGGCGGGCGACTACCAGCCGGCGCGCGAGGCTTATCGGCGGTCACGGCTGTTCTTCCACGAGGCGGGCGACGGCGGCGGCGAGGTCGAGGCGTTGATGGGTCTGGCCGATGTCGAGCGTCTCTTGGAGCATGACGACACGGCGCGCGATCTTCTGGTCGAAGCCCGCGCCCTGCTGGCCGGCATGGGCGAACCTCTGCAAGAAGCCGAGGTGCTGCTTCGGCTGGGCGAGGTGCTGGCCGATTGCGAAAAACTCGACGAGGCCATGCAGGCCTTTGCCTCGGCGCGCGACCTCTTCGATGGCGCCGACGAGCATGAGGGCGTGGCGATGGCGCTTTTGCGCCTGGGCCACGCCGCCGTCGATGCCGGCCAGGACGATCACGGGCTCGACCATTTCCTGGCGGCGCAGGCGGCGGCCCGCAAGGCCGAGGACGACGAGAGCGAGGCCCTGGCGCTGCGCGCCATGGCCGACATCGAACGCCGGCTGGGCCGCACCGACCGCGCCCATCAGGCGCTTGATCGGGCGCTCGCCCTGTTCCGCCAAACCGGCGACGCCTTGGACGAAGCCGCCACCCTGGCCGAACTGGGCACCCTTCTGCGCGACACCGGCGACAAGGCGGGCGCCATCGAGACCTACCACAAGGCGGCGCATCTGTTTGCCGCCGCCGGCGATCTCGAAGGCGAGGGCACGACCTTATTGGTGGTCGCCCGGCTGGAAACCGATCGCGATCCCAAACTGGCCAAGCGGCATTACGACCACGCCATCGAACTCTTCGAGCGCGAGGGGCTGGGCGAGCTTTCCGCCCTGGCCAAGGACGAGCGCGCCCGCCTGAAATGATTCCGGTCCGGACCTACGCCGCCTACATCGCCCATGGGGATGGGCGCGCCCGCCTGCGCGCCCAATTGCGCGATCGTTTGCGTGACGGCGCCCTGCGTGTCCTCGCCCTCACCCGATCGCCCACCCGAACCAGCGGCTGGATTCGCTTTCCCTATTACCATCACGTCTTTGACGACGAGCGTAGCGGCTTCGCCCGGCAACTGGACTGGATGCGCAATGTGGGCGAGTTCTTGGCGCTCGACGATGCCGTCGCGCTCCTGCAATCGGGCCAACCCATTCCCGGCCGCTTCTTCTGCCTCACCTTCGACGACGGCTTCAAGAACGTGCTTTCCAACGCGGCGCCGATCCTCGATCGCTTCGGGGTCAAGGCCACGGTCTATGTCGCCAGCGCCTATGTCGGGCTCGATCCCCTGCGCGACCGCGAGCGTCTGCTCGGCTTTTACGATCACCGCCAACTGCTCCTGGAATTTCTCGACTGGACCGATTGCCGGGCCTGGATCGCCGCCGGGCACGCCGTCGGCTCGCACACCCATACCCACGCCCGCCTGGCGGCGCTCGACGAGGCGGGGGTGAGCGTGGAACTCGCCGGCTCGAAAACGGCGATCGAAGGCGAGACCGGTCGGCCCTGCCAGCATTTCTGCGCCCCCTTCGGCCGGCCGGGCATCGATTACCGCTCCGAACGCGATCCCGATCTGGCGCGCCTTGCCGGCTATCGCTCCTTCGCCAGCGGCCGGCGCGGGCCGATGACGGCCGGCGGTCCGGTTTACGATTTGTCGCGCGACCATCTGCTCGCCAACTGGGGCAACCATCAGCTTCGCTATTTTCTGGGGGATTAGGTGAAGGGGATCGTCCGCGCCGCCCGCTTCGACGATGGCCTAGCGGCCAGCGCCTTCCTGGCCGGGCTGGGGCTGGTGCAGCCCGAGGGCGAGGCGGCGCGCCAGCACCATTGGGATCACATCTGGCGCCGGAACCCGGCCCTCGAGCGCGGCGGCGAGCGGGCCGATCTCGGCTGGCTGATCGAGGATGAGGGGCGAATTGTCGGCTTCTTCGGCAACGTGCCGCGCATCTATCGGCTGGGCGAACGAAGGCTGGTGGCCGGCTGCGCCACCCAATGGGGCGTCGATCCGCAATGGCGCACCGAAACCCGACGCCTGGCCAAGGCCTATGCCGATCAGGGCCAGGTCGATTTTCTGCTGGTGACCACCGCCAAGCGCGCCGCCTCGCGGCTGTTCCTGGAAAACGGCTATGGCGCGGTGCCGCAGCCCGGCCTGGACAGCGTGCTTTTTTGGGTGGCCGACTCCCAAGGCTTCCTGGCGGCCGCGATGCGGCGCAAGCAATGGCCGGGTCTTCTCGCCCGTCTGGGCGCTCCCGCCTTGGCGCTGTTCGGTCTGGCGAAGCGCCGCTTCCAAGCGCCGCTCGCCGTCGAGCGGATCGGGCGCGATGGGCTGGGCGAGGAATTCGATACGTTCTTTGAACGCGTCGTTGCCGCCCGGCCCAATCGGCTGCTGGCCGAACGCGATGCCCAAACGTTGCGCTGGAGCTATCCCGATGCCGAGCGGGTCGAATTTCTGGTGGTGCGCGAAACCGGCCGGCTGCGCGGTTTCCTAGCCCTGTTCGCCGACGACGCACCCGCCATCGGCTTGAAGCGGCGCAAGGTGATCGATCTCATGGCGGAAGACGACGCCCCCCGGATCGTCGATTCCCTTTTGGCCGCCGCCTTCGCCCGCACCCGTGAGATTGGCGCGCCGGTGCTGGAGCTGGTGGGCTTGCCCGATCCGGTACGCGCGCGGGCCCGCCTGGCCGGGGCGCTCGAGCGCCGCTTCGTCTCTTGGCCGGCCTATTACAAGCCCTTGGCCGAAGGGCTGGCGCTCGATGCCGAATCGGCCTGGTACCTTTCCGGTCTCGATGGCGACGCGACGCTTGTATAATGGCCTCAGTGGCTTTTATGCGCCCCTCAGTCGCCGGGCGCTCGCGTGCCGCTCGCTTGGCTCTCGCCGCATAAGCGGCGCGGCGGCCTTGCCGCCGTGGGCATGAAGCCCCTCAGTCGCCGGAGGCACGCCGGCTAACCCTTCCAGCCCATGGCGAGGTCGAGGATGGCGTGCAAGAGCGTCATGTGCAGGATTTCGACGAACCCGTATTCGCCCGAATCGACGTAGAAATTGAGATCGCCCAGGCGGCGCAGCGGGTTGTCGGGGGTAAAGCCGGACAGGGTGATCACCCCGATTTGCCGGGCGCGGGCGGTTTCGACCGCCTTCAGAATGTCGGGGGAGCGGCCCGAGCTGGAAATCGCCACCAAGAGATCGCCCAAGCGGCCATGGAATTCGATCTGCTTGGCAAAGACGTTCTCGAACCCCAGATCGTTGCCCAGACAGGTGAGCGCCGCGCCGTCATTGAGGGCCAGCGCCCGCAGATTGCCGTTCTTGGAATAATCGATGGCCAAATGGCTGGCGATGCCGGCGCTGCCGCCATTGCCGATGAAAAGGAGGGTGTTGCCCCGCGCGTGGGTGGCCCGCGCCAGCGCCTGGCCGTCGCCGATCGCTCGGGCCAGGCTGCAGGGTCCGCCGGCGCCGTCGGTGCAGGCGGTGGCGGGGCCAAGCCGGGCCAGGGTCTGGAAATAGCGGTCGATCGCCGGAATGTCGCTCATGCCTTCCAATAACGCAGGCCGGCCTTTCCCGCAACCCTTACGCCGCCGCCGCCCGCCATGCTATCGTGGAGCCCTTGAGGGACCGATGGACAAGACCAAAAGCACCGTCGTCGTGACCCTGGCGGAAAGCCAGGAGGAAAGGGAGGCCATCTGGCGCTTCCGCTACGCCATCTATGTCGAAGAGATGGGCAAGCTGCATTTAGCCTCGGCCGATCACGGTCGGCGCTGGATTCACGACTCGCTGGACGAATCGGGTCGGCTCTACGCGGCACGGGCCGGGGGCGAGTTGGTGGCGACCTTGCGCATCAACACCGCGGACCAATCGCCGATCCCCGAATCGATCCGCAAGGCCTATGGCCTCGAGCATTTCCGCCGCTTTCCCGCCAAGGCGCTGTCCTTCTCCTCGCGGCTCATGGTGGCGCCCGGCCTGCGCGGCTCGGCGGCCCTGCACCATCTGCTGTCCAGGGCCTATGGCGATGGGCTGGAGAGCGGCGTGCTGTTCGATTTCTGCCATTGCGCGCCGGCCCTGGTCGAGCTGTACGAGCATCTGGGCTACCGCACCTACACCGACAATTTCCTCGATTCCGATGTCGGCTACCGGGTGCCGATGGTGCTCGTTCTGCGCGACGCCGCCTTCTTGGAATCGATCCACTCGCCCTTCTGGCGCAAGCTCAAGGAACAGCCGCAGCTCTGGCAGGATTCGGGACTCACCGATTGGCTGGGCGCGCTCTTTCCGGTCTCCGAGCGGGCCACCGAATGGCGGCTCGACGAGGGGTCCTTCTGGCATTTCCTCACCGACAAGCTCAACCCCGACCGCATCAACGCCGTGCCCTTTTTGGAAGGCTTGAGCGAGGAGGAGCGCCGGCACGTCTTGGAAAGCGGCGCCGTGCTGGCCTGCCAGCCGGGCGATTCCATCTTGCGGGCCGGCGATGTCGGCAGCGAATTGTTCGTCCTGCTGTCGGGTCTGGTGGCGGTGCGCCAATCGGCCAGCACGCGGCCCTTGGCGGTGTTCGAGCCGGGCCAGGTGTTCGGCGAGATCGCCTTCATCGCCGACATCACCCGCACCGCCGATGTGGTGGCGCTGGAAGCCAGCGAGGTGCTGGTGGTCTCCCAGGCCTATCTGCGCAAGATGATGAAGGCCTCGCCCGAGCTGGCGGCCAAGCTGCTGTTCAACCTGTCGCGCATCCTGTGCGAACGCCTGGCCTTCAGCACCCATTCCTTGCCGACCGAGCGCGACACGCCGCCGGCCGATTGATCGTCCTCGAGCGGCATGCGTTTTTATTGACGCACGACGCGAAAGGCGGCCATTGCGGCCGCGGCCAAGCGCGCGGAGGCGCGCGCGCCCGGCGAGGGGCAAATAAAAAGCGAGAGCCTGATGCAGACTTTCTGCATCGGGCTTTAAGCCTCGGCCAGGCGCAGGGCCATGCGGACCAGATCGGACAGCGTGTCGGCCCTCATCTTCTCCATCACCCGGGCGCGGTGGATTTCCACCGTGCGGGCGCTGATGCCCAGCCTCTGCGCCACCAGCTTGTTCGACTGGCCCTCGACCACCAGATCCATCACTTCGCGCTCGCGCGGCGTCAGCGTGGCGTGGCGCTGGGCCAGATGTTCGGCTTCCAGGCGCGTTTGGCGCTGGCGTTCGTCGCGGTCGAGCGCCTGGCCGATGGCGGCGGTCAGCACCCGGTCCTCGAAAGGCTTTTCGATGAAATCGGCGGCGCCGCTTTTCAAGGCCCGCACCGCCATCGCCACATCGCCATGGCCGGTGATGAAGATCACCGGCAGGCCCGATCCCCGCTTTCTCAGCTCCTGCTGCAACTCGAGCCCGTCCATGCCCGGCATGCGGATGTCGGCGACCAGGCAGCCCAGCCGCTGGGCCGAGCCCGATTCCAAGAAGGGCCGGGCGCCCTCGAAACACTCGACGGAAAATCCGGCCAGCGACAGCAGGATCTGCAAGGAATCGCGGATGGCGGCATCGTCATCGACGACGAAGACGGTGGGGGCGTCAGTCGGCATGAGGTTCCTCGGCTCGCGGTAGGGTGAAGGAAAAGGCGGCGCCTTGCGGCGCGTTGTCCTCGACCCACAGCTTTCCGCCATGGGCCTCGATGATGGTGCGGCAGATCGACAGGCCCAGACCCATGCCCTCGTCCTTGGAGCTGGCAAAGGGGGCGAAGAGGGTTTCGCGCATCTCCGGCGCGATACCGGGGCCGCGATCGGCGACGGTGAGGGTGATGAAGCCGGCCGGTTCCGGACGGGCGGTGATGGTGACCTCGCGCTTGGTGGGCGTGCCCTCGGCGATGGCGTCGAGCGCGTTGGCGATCAGGTTGATCAGCACCTGCTCGAGCTGCACCCGGTCCGCCCAGACCCTAGGCAGACCCGCCGGCACATCCGATTCCACCCGCACCCGCTTGCGCCGCGCCTCGGCGGCGATCAGGTTGAGGGATTCGGCCACCGCCAGATCGAGCCGCACCGGTTCAGTTTTCAGCTCGCGCTTTCTTAGGAACTCGCGCAGATTCTCGATGATCTTGCTGGCCCGCATCGCTTGGGCGCGCGCCTTTTCCAAGACGCCCGAAGCCTCGTCGAGCCTAGGCGGCTGGGCGCTGAACAGATTCTGGCCGGCCCGCAGGTAATTGACGATCGCCGACAGGGGCTGGTTGAGCTCGTGCGCCAGGCCCGAGGCCATTTCGCCGGCCAGGGAAAGCCTTGCCATGTGGGCCAGCATCATCTGGTCCTCGCGCCGCTTGGCCTCGGCCTGGCCGCGCTCGTCGACCACGCAGCCCAGGAAAAGGATCGCCACCGCCAACACCAGCATCAGGACCTGCAGGGCCGTCACCGTGGGGGCGTCGAATTTCTTCACGGTGAGGATCGCCATCATGCCGACCTGGGTCAGCACCAACCCGGCGGCGGCGCCGCGCAAGCCCTGGCGCACCGCGATCCAGATCAGCGGCGGAAAGAGCAGATAGAAGAACTTGAACTCGTCGGTGGAATCGACGCCAAAAACGATCCACAGCACGGCGCCGATCACCAGGGTCTGCAAGCCGGTTTCCAGACCGGGTCGGGGCCAGTCGGCCAAACCGGCGCGCAGCTTGAGCAAGGTGGTGGTGAGCACCAAAATGGCGATGACATCGCCCACCCAGTAGCGCCCGACCGCCGCCCACATGTCGGTGGGAACGAGCACGCCGGAGCTGATCAGGGTGAGAATGTAGAGGCCGCCGGCGAAAATCGGGGTGATCAGGCCCACCAGGGTGAGTTTGAGAAGATCGCGCAGGCGCTCGAGCCTGAGATCACATTGGAGCAGCCGGGTCAGGATGAGTGCCGCCCCGCCATAGACTAGGCCCAGTTGCAAGGCCAGAACCAAGCCAATCCCCAGATGGGGCGCTTGGCCAAAAAAAATCCGATCGGACGCGAAATTGGCGGCCATGACGGCCGGCCACAGACGCGGACCCTTGGCGAGCAGGAAAAACAGCGCCAGCCCGGCCGGCGGATTCCAAGGATTGATCGCCAGTTCGGCGTAGCTGTACATGGTGCTCGACGCTTCGAGAACCATGTGAGCCAGCCAATAAAGCCCGATCGCCCCCCAGAGACCGTTGGCACGTCCCAGGGGCCGCCCATCCTTGACGAGGGTGGCAAAGGCATCGCGCATCGCGTTTCGAGATACCCCGCTCCCGAAAGCCCGTCCATGGAAATCGCATAGGGGGGGAACCGGATGTCCACCCAACGCCTTGTAATTTCAGAGAAGACGTTTGACTCTGGTCTCGCCTTTTGGCAGCCTAGGAACTTGAAGGCTCTCGCATGCCGATTCTGACAAAGGCTAACGCCATGACCAAGTCCGAGCTGATTGCCCGCCTGGCCGAACTCAACCCGCATCTCTACCACCGCGACGTTGAGCGGATCATCACCACCATCTTCGATGAAATCTCGGCCGCCCTGGCGCGCGGAGATCGGGTGGAGCTGCGCGGCTTCGGCGCCTTTTCGGTCAAGCAGCGCGACGCCCGCCAGGGTCGCAATCCGCGCACCGGCCAATCGGTGTCGGTGACGTCGAAGCACGTTCCCTTCTTCCGCACCGGCAAGCAATTGCGCGAGCGCCTGAACACCGCCACCTAGGCGGTTCGGATCATGCGCCTTCTCACTTGGCTGATCGGCCTGCCGCTGGCGGCCGTGGTGGTGGCCTTCGCCGTTGCCAACCGCGACCCGGTGGTGGTGGTGCCCTGGCCGCTGCCCTTCGAAATCGAGATGCCGGTCTATCTTCTGGCGCTGGGCGCGTTGGCGTTGGGGCTGCTGGTCGGCATGGTCTGGGGCTGGGCGCGCGGCCGGTACGGTCGGCGGGCGGCCTGAATGAAACCCGGCAATCCGATCCTGGTGGCGCTCGACACGCCCGATCCCCAGGCGGCGCTGCGCCTGGCCAAAAAGCTGGCGGGACGGGTGGGCGGCGTCAAGCTGGGCCTCGAATTCTTCGCCGCCAACGGCCCCGATGGAGTGCGCCGGATCGCCGAGCTTGGCCTGCCGGTCTTTCTCGATCTCAAATTCCACGACATTCCCAACACCGTGGCGGGCGCGCTCCGCTCGGTGGCGCCGCTGGCGCCCCTGATGGTGAACGTCCACGCCCAGGGCGGTTTGGCGATGATGCAAGCCGCCCGCGAGGCCGCCCACGAGGCGGCGGCGAAACTCGGCCAAAGGCCGCCGATCCTTCTGGCGGTGACCGTGCTGACCAGCTTGGATGGCGGTGCGCTCCGCCAAGCCGGGGTGGCGGGGGGCGCGGCGGCCCAGGTGCTGCGGCTTGCCAAGCTGGCGAAAAAGGCCGGGCTCGACGGCGTCGTCTGCTCGGGCCTCGAGGCCAAGGCGATCCGCTTGGCGCTCGGTCCCGATTTCGCCCTGGTCGTTCCCGGCATTCGGCCGCTTTGGGCGGCCAAGGGCGATCAGAAGCGGATCATGACGCCGGCCAAGGCGCTCAAGGTCGGGGCCGATTGGCTGGTCATCGGCCGACCGATCACCGGCGCCGCCGATCCCGCCGACGCCGCCTTGCGCATCCAAGCCGAGATCGATGGTCGCCGTTAAGATCTGTGGCCTCAACGACGAGGACTCGGTCGAGGCCGCCGTGCTGGGCGGCGCCCAGATGGCGGGCTTCGTCTTTTTCCCGAAAAGCCCGCGCGCCGTCACGCCCGAACGGGCCGCCGATCTGATCCGCCGGGTGCCGGCCTCGGTGCTGACCGTTGGGCTCTTCGTCGATCCCGACGACGAAACGCTGGCGCGCACCCTCGACGCCACCCGGCTCGATCTCATCCAGTTGCATGGCGAGGAAACGCCCGAACGCACCGCCGACATCCGCCACGCGCTCGGCCTGCCGGTGATGAAAGCGATCGCGGTGGAAACGTCGGCCGATCTCGAGCGGGCGGAAGCCTATCTCGACCGGGTCGATCGGCTGCTCTTCGACGCCCGGCCGCCGGTGGGCGCCCCGCTTCCCGGCGGCAACGCGCGCCCCTTCGATTGGGGGTTGCTCAAGGGCCGCGACTGGCCCCTGCCCTGGATGCTGGCCGGCGGGCTCAGCCTCGACAATCTGGCCCAGGCGGTTCGGGAAAGCGGGGCGCGCGCCGTCGATGTCTCTTCGGGCGTCGAGGATGCGCCGGGACGGAAGAACCCGGAAAAGATTCGGGCCTTCCTGGCCCGCGCCGCGACCTTAGAACCCTAAGGCCTCGGCCATCGCCCGGGCCCGGATCGACCAGGTCCATGCCAGCATCGCCTTGGCCGATTCGTGGCCCAGCTCGCGCGCTCCTTTGCGGTCGGCGTAAATCGCCTCCAGCCTTTGGTCGATTTCCTCCAGATCGGATTCCCCCCAGCCGGCGCAAGCCATGCCGGCCAGCGTCCGATCGACCGGCGCCTGGCGGCGCAGCGGAAAGCAAGGCACGCTTTCGGTCAGATCGAGATGGCCGGTGTTGGCGGCCAGGATGGTCGGCAGGCCCGAGGCCAGACATTCCATCGCCACCAGATTGGTGCCGCCCTCGGCCCGGTTGGGAAACAGCGCCGCGTCGCATTCGCGCAAGATCGCCCCCATCTCGCGGTTGGAACGAAAGCCGAGGTCGAGGAAGGCGTCGGGCGCCAGGCCGTTGGCCGCCGCCCAGGCCGCGAAATCGGGCAAGCCCTTGGCGTCTTTGGGCACCGGCCCCACGCCATGGGGCGAACGCGCCATATCGGCCAGACGATCGGTCGAGAAATTGTGCCAGGCGGTCACCAGAAGCGCCTCGGGATGACGGGCGTGGAAGCGGGCGAAGGCCCGAAGCACGATGTCCTGGCCCTTGCGCAGCTCGATCTTGCCGCCCGAGAAGACGACGAAGCGCTCGCGCCACAGACCCATTCGGGCAGCCGGAAAGAACAGGGTTTCATCGACGCCCTGGGGCCGCACCGCCACATTGCCAAGGCCCGCCTCGGCCAGCAGCGCTCCGTTCCAAGCCGAGCCGGCGATCAGGGTTTTCAACGAGCCCAGGCCGGCCAGGCCCTGGGGGCTGAACTCGGTGTTCTCGAAAAAGATCAGGCCACGATCCAGGGACCCCTCGATCGCGGTGATCCGCTGGCCGTCATTGCCCAGCGCCCGAAGCACGGGAAAATCAAGGGGCGCGCTTGGGAGGGGTCGAACCTCGAAGGCGCGAAAGCGCGCCGCCCGGACGGAATCGAGATCGATAGCGGGCGGATGGAACAGCACGGGCTTGGCCTTGCCTTGGCGTTCGATCGCCAGGGCTAGATGCAGCCCGAACACCCCCCAGCCGGTGTAGCTGGAAACCGGCCAGTCGAGGCCGACCAGACTCATCCGACGCCCGCCAAGGCGCGGTCGAGATCCTCGATCAGGTCCAAGGCGTCCTCCAGCCCGACCGAGAGCCGCACCAGACCCTCGCCGATGCCCTGGCGCGCTTTCTCCTCGGCCGACAGGCGCTGATGGGTGGTGGTGGCCGGATGGGTGATCAGGCTTTTCGAATCGCCCAGATTGTTGGAGATGTCGATCAGCCGAAGCCCGTCCAGCATGGCGAAGGCCGCCTTCTTGCCGCCCTTGAGATCGAGGGTGACGATGGTGCCGCCGCCGCTCATCTGCTTTTTCGCCAACGCGTGCTGCGGGTGGCTTTCCAGCCAGGGATGGCGGGCCACCGCGATCTTCGGGTGATCGGCAAGGAAACGGGCGATGGCAAGCGCGCTGTCGGATTGGCGTTTGACCCGCAGCTCCAAGGTCTCCAGACCCTTGGCCAGCAGCCAGGCGTTGAAGGCCGAGAGCGCCGGGCCGGTGTGGCGCAGGAAGGGGCCAAGCTCGTCTTTCAGAAATTCGGGGCCAGACAGGATGGCGCCGCCCAAGCAGCGGCCCTGGCCGTCGATATGCTTGGTCGCCGAATAGACCACGATATCGGCGCCCAGCCTCATCGGCTGTTGCAGAAGCGGCGTGGCGAAGACGTTGTCGACCACCAGCCGCGCGCCGGCTTGCTTGCACAAACGGGCCACCGCCGCCAGATCGACCAGTTCGAGCGTCGGGTTCGACGGCGTCTCGACGAACACCGCCTTGGTCGGCTTGGCCAGCGCCGCCTCCCAGGCCTTGAGATCGGCGCCGTCGACGAATTCATGGCCGACGCCGTAGCGTGGCAGAAGTTCGGCGATGATGTAGTTGCACGAGCCGAACAAGGCGCGCGAGGCCACCACCCGGTCGCCGGCGCGAAGCTGGCACATCAGGGCGGCGAACACCGCGGCCATGCCGCTCGCCGTGGCGCGGCAAGCCGGCGCGCCCTCGATCAGCGCCAGGCGCTCCTCGAACAGGCTGACGGTCGGATTGCGGAAGCGCGAATAGACGTAGCGGCTGCCATCGTTGAGGAAGGCGTCCTCGGCCGCTTGCGCGGTGTCGTAGACATAGCCCGAGGTCAGGTACATCGCCTCGCAGGTCTCGTCGTGCGGGCTGCGGACCAGGCCGCCCCGCACCAGCCGGGTCGCCGGCCGCCAGTTCTGGGAATCGCTCATCGGTGCCTCATAACGATAAAGCCCCGACCGACATTCGGTCAGGGCCCCTTCGGCGCACCAGACCTTTTAGCGGATTGTTTAACGTGGCCGCAAGCCGGTCGCTCAAATCACCACGGGGGATGCTTTAGCGCAGAGCCCGGCCCTCGTCAACCCTTCAACCCTTGTCAAGAACGTAGCGGCTGCCGCCCGATTGCTTGGCCTCGTACATCGCGCGATCGGCGCGGGAGAGAAGGTCATCGACCGAGCTTGCGCCATCGCCCAGCGCGATGCCGACCGAAAGGCCCAGCGATCGGCTTTCGCCCTTGACGGTCATCGGCGTCCGAACGGCCTCGACGCATTTTTGGGCGACGGCACCGGCCGCCGCCTCGGCCTCGGCTTCGGTCGGGCCAAGATCGCCCATCACCACCACGAATTCGTCGCCGCCGACCCGGGCCAGGGTATCGGTCTCGCGGATGACGGCGCCCAGACGCCTCGCCACCTCGACCAGGGTTTGGTCGCCCGCCTCATGGCCCAGGTTATCGTTGATCGGCTTGAAACCGTCGAGATCGAAGAAGAGCAGCGCCAGACGGGACTGGCGGCGTTGGGCACGCGCCAAGGCCTGGCTCATCCGATCGGAAAGCAAGAGACGATTGGGCAGGCCGGTGAGCGCATCGTGGTGGGCCACCCGCGCCAAGGCGTCTTGGCTGTCCTTCAGCTTCGCCAGCAGTCGATTGAAGGCCGCCGTCAGATGGCCGACCTCGTCGGATCGCACCACCACCAGCGGTTCCAGGGGCCCCTGCCCGAGCGTCATCCGGTCGGCATGGGCGGCGGCGCGAACCAGGGGGCGGAACATGAAAAACAAGATCCCGCCGAACAGAACCACAAAAGCGATGACGGCGGTGGTGAGATGGCGCAAAATGAAATCCTGGGTGCGGCCCACCGTCGCAAAGGCTTCCGCCGTCGGCAGGCGGGCGACCACGAACCAGCCGGTGCTGGGCACCGAGGCGACCGCCACCACCTCCTCGACGCCTTGGGCGTTGACGGTGACGCCAACCCCCCGCCAGCCGGCCAGGGCGCGATCGTGCAGGGAATTGACGCCCGGCGCCGCCGTGGGCTTGAACACCAATTCCTTCATGGTGGCGGCGACGAAGATCTGATCCTTGGGCGAAATCACCAGAAACCCTCCGGTGTCGCCGATCCGCCGTTCCTGCAACAGATCGAGAAATCCCGGCGCCGCCAGCGCCGACACGCCCGCCACCACGGCCACCACCTTGCCGGCGGAATCCTTGACGGGCGCCGCCATCGGCAAGACCGGCACGCCGCTGTTGCGCCCGATCACCGGCCGCCCGATGGCCGGCTCTCCGGCCAAGGCGGCCTGCGCATAGTCCCGATCGGCGTAGTTCGTTCCCATCCGCCCCGCAACCGGCGGATGGTCGGCGATCGCCCGGCCCTCGGGATCGCCGACCACCAGACCCAGCGAAAAGAGCGGATGGATGTCGTGGCGTTCGCCCAGCCAGGTCCGCAACGCCTCCGGCCGCTCGAGAAGCGCCAAGGGAAGCGAGGCGGCAAGCTGCCCGAGAAATCTCTGGCGCTCGACGATCTTGCCGTCAACATCGCGCGCCACATAGCCCGCCAGGGCCTCCAATTGCGCGGACACCACGACTTCCAGATCTTCGCGCAGATAGGCGCCGAACAGGTGATAGCGCAAGCCGGCGCCGACAACGACAACGACCAGCCCCATTGCCATCGCGCGGGTGGCCATGCTGTTGGCAAGGCGGCGAACGAACATTAGACGGTTGACGTTTGACATCGACCTGACCGTTTGAGCCATTAAAGTTCGAAAGCCTGGCGAGAGGAAGCCCCAAACCGCCTGCGCTCTTTTCGGTTCAGGCCGTTCAGGATTGAGGGGGGCGAGCGATCGCGGCCGACGACGAACCCAGCGCGTCGAGCGCCGCTTGAGGATCGTCGACGGGCGCGGCAAAGAGAAGCCGGGCGGTTTGGGCGCCGCGGGCCAGAATCGCCCCGTCAGCATCGAGCCCCGCCACCCTCCACCCCTTGCCGCGCCGGCCCTGGGCGCGAGCCAGCGCCGTCGCATCCAGCGTGGCGTTGGCCCGTTCGATCAGCGCGCTTTCGGCGGCGGCGAAGGCCTGGGCGATAGGGTCATCGAGCGCCACCTTCGCCCAATCGAGCCAGACGGCGCGGGCAAAGCCGCCGACGAAATGCACCCGCTCGATCGCCAAACGGTAAAAGGCGAAATCGGGAAAATCGGCGTAACGCGCCGCCTGGGGGTGGCGGGCCAGGAATCGAAAGCGAAGTTGGGGATCGTCCTTAGGCAAGGCCCGGCCGATCAGGCTGGCGCGCGGGCCTTCCTGCGGATTGGTCCGCCCCTCGGTCTGGGCCACCAAGAGCGCCACCCGGTCGTCGGCCTTGATGGCCTTGCTGTGATCGGAAAGACCCGAAAGGAGCAGGATCGGCCGACCCGCATGGTCGCTGGCGTAAGTGACCAGCGAGACATAGGGGCGGCCCTCGCGGCTGGTGGCAAGGGCGGCCTGATCGCCAAGCCGGATCAGACGCCGCGCCGCCAGGGCGTTGTCGGCGCCAAGATCGCTCATCCGCCCATCGCTTGCAGAAGCGCCAGGGCCTGGTCGCGATCCTTGGGCAAGGGCGCGTCGGCGGCCAGCTTGCCGGCGGCCCGGGCCGCCTGACCGATCGCCGCCGCCCAGGGGCGCTTCAGCCGGGCGCGGCGCAGCAGATCGGCGTCGGCAAGAAGGGTCCCGGTCTCGCCCTGGGCCAGCACCTTGCCGCCCTTGAACAGCGCCACCTGGTCGGCGAAGCCCCAGGCGAGATCGACATCGTGGGTGGTGAAGACGAGCGTGGTGCCGCTTTCCGCCAGGCGCTTCAAGACCGAGAGCAGATGGGCTTCGCCATGGGCGTCGAGCCCGGCCGCCGGCTCGTCGAGCAGCAGCACTTCGGGCGCCATGGCGGCGGCGCCGGCGATGGCGGCGCGCTTCTTCTGACCGAAGGAGAGCATGTGGGTCGGCCGATCCGCCAGATCGGAAATGCGCAGCGCGTCGAGCGCCCATTCGACCCTTGTGCGCACCTCGTCGGTGGGCAGATCGAGATTGAGCGGCCCAAAGGAAACGTCGGCCTTGACGGTGGCGGCGAAGAGCTGGTCGTCGGGGTCTTGCAGCACCAGCCCAACCCGGCGCCGCCAATCGGTCAGGCCCTTGCGGTCATAAGCGACCGGCTTGCCGTCGAGCGCGATCGATCCCTGGCTGGGCTTGAGCGTGCCGTTCAGATGCAAAAGGAGCGTCGTCTTGCCGGCGCCGTTGGGACCCAGGATGGCCAGCCGGCTGCCCTTGGCGACCCGCAGATCGAGCCCCGCCAGGGCCTCGACCCCGCCCGGATAGGCGTAATGGAGATCGGCGGCGTCCAGGATCATGCCAACCCCGCAATCAACACGCCAAGATGGACCAGAAGAATGCCGGCCAGCACCCGTCCCGAGGCCGGCCGGGGTTCGCAAAGCACCCTAAGCCTTCCGTCGAAGCCCCTTGCCGCAAGCCCGATCTCCAGCCGTCGCGCCCGATCAAGGGCGCGCGGCAAGAGCGCCGCCACCAAAAGCCCGAGCGAGCGCAGGGCGCGCCGGCTGTCGCGCCAGCCCTGGCGGGCCGCCTGCGCCGCCTGCATGGCAAAGGCGGTGTCGACGAGCAGAAACAAGAGGTGATAGACCAGCCTTGCCAACTCGATCACCACCTCGGGCACCCGGGCGCGCTCCAACAGATCGGCCAGATCGTGGATCGGCGTGGTCAGCGCCAGGAAGGAGAGGGCGGCGATGGCGGCCAGCGCCCGCACCGACACCAAGAGCGCCGCCTGACCGTGATCGGGTGCCAGCCCCAGATAGGGAAAGTCGCCGGAAAGGGTGAGGGCAAGGCCAAGCGCGCCGGCACCCAGGAATCCCACCGGCACCGCCAACACCGCCAGCATGTCGCGCAGCGCGATGCCGGCCAGCGCCATCCCGCCCAGCGCCAACGCCAGCACCAAGGGCGCCACCGGCCAGACCGGCAACGCCAGATCGAGCGCCACCAGCCCGCCCGCGAACAGGAGCTTTTCCAGGGCGGCGCGGCGGGTCAGGCGGTTGGCGTGGGCGATGGCGTCAAGATGCCGCATCGCGCTTGCGGCCTTCCGCCTGGCCCCGGCGCAGGCCGAAATAATAGCCAAGAAGCCCGGCCCCCAGCGCGGCCTGCAAGGCGAAAAGCAGGCTGGCGATTTCCGAAGAGGGCGGCGCCCAGATCGGGGTGAACCAGGGCTTGTAGCCCGATTCGTCGATCGCCGCCTGAGCCTTGGAATCGGCGCCGGTGAAATCGCCGGGTGGCTTGGGCATCAAGAGCGGGAAGGTGACGATGCTGGCCGCCAGCACCAAAAGCCCCAGATTGCGAAGAAGGGCGCTCATGACCGGCCTTCCTTGCCCAGGATCGCCAGCCGGGTCAGTTCCGGCCGGCTGATCGAGGCCAAGGTGTTCATCACCACCACGGTGAGCAGCCCTTCCGCCACCGCCAGGGGAATCTGGGTGACGGCGAAGATGGCGGCGAATTTGGCCAAGGCGCCGGCGATGCCGGTTGCCGGATCGGGAAAGGCCACCGCCAATTGGACCGAGGTCGTGAGATAGGTGGCAAGATCGCCCAGGCTGGCGGCCAGGAAGATCGCCACCGCCATCGGCAGGCCCAGCCGGCGGCAAAGGCGCCACAGCCCATAGGCCACCCAGGGGCCGACGATCGCCATCGAGAAGACGTTGGCGCCCAAGGTGGTGATGCCGCCATGGGCAAGCAGCAGGGCCTGGAAGACCAGCACGATGGTGCCCAGAACCGCCATCGCCGAAGGTCCGAACAGCACGGCGCCCAGCCCGCAGCCGGTGGGATGCGAGCAAGACCCGGTGACGCTGGGCAGCTTCAGGGCCGAAAGCACGAAGGCAAAGGCCCCCGAAGCGGCCAGAAGCAGCTTGGTCTCGGGCGCTTCCTCGAACAGGCGCTTCAGGCGCCTGACGCCCGCCACCACGAAGGGCGCCGACGCCGCCGTCCAGCCCAGCGCATGCTCGACCGGCAGATAACCTTCCATGATATGCATGAATCGCACTCCTCCATCGCCCATGGCGTGATCGCCCTGGTCCCTTGCGATGGAGTCTTCCCCTTAAGGGAAGCGCCACGCCCGGCGGAACACCCCGTCCAGCCCGGTCGCGAAGGACCAACAATGACGGCAGGTTTCCTGGCTTGCGGGTCGAAGCCTTGTCCCCCTGCCTTCCCAGGTCTATTCCCAGTGGCCTCGGGTCGGGGGACGGCTCGCCGCTCACAGTTGCGGGGGCAGCCGCGGCATGGGGCGGATTCTCCGCCGACCGCGTTCCCTTTACTCCCCGGGAAAAATCCTGGGGAAACCGTCGATCCGCACTATAATTTCGCCATAATGGGGACGTCAATTCCTCAATTGCCTGCTGATCAAGGGAGTAGCACCGTGCCCTCCACCATCGCCCTGGTCGATGACGACCGCAACATCCTGGCTTCGGTGACCATGCTGTTGGAATCCGAAGGCTACAAGGTGCGCAGCTTCCCCGACGGTGCCGAGGCGCTGAAGAGCCTGGTGGCGCAGCCGGCCGATCTGGCGGTGCTCGACATCAAGATGCCGCGCATGGACGGCATGGAGCTTCTGCAGAAGCTGCGCGCCAAAAGCGCCATGCCGGTGATCTTCCTCACCTCGAAGGACGATGAGAGCGACGAGCTTCTGGGCCTGGGGCTGGGCGCCGACGACTACATCACCAAGCCGTTCTCGCAGCGCCTGCTGCTGGCCCGCATCAAGGCGCTGTTGCGTCGCGCCGATCCCAGCCCGAAAGCGGGCGCCGAGCCCGATCTGATCGCCCGCGGCCGCCTGGAAATGGCGCCCTCGCGCCACACCTGCACCTGGGACGGAAGACCGGTCAACCTCACCGTCACCGAATTTCTGCTCTTGAAGGCGCTGGCCGCCCGGCCCGGTCATGTCAAAAGCCGCGACAATCTGATCGATGCCGCCTATGGCGAGACCATCTATGTCGACGACCGCACCATCGACAGCCACATCAAGCGCCTCAGGCGCAAGTTCCGCGAGGTCGACACCGAGTTCAACATGATCGAGACCCTCTACGGCGTCGGCTACCGCTACCGCGAGGAGTGATGGAGCCCAGTGGCGGTCATACCGGCTGGCGCGGCCGCCTCTTCGCCTCGCCGCTGACAAGGCGCATCCTGGCCGTCAACATGGTGCCGGTGGTGGTGCTGGTGGCGGGACTGCTTTATCTCGACGAATACCGCGCCACCCTCCTGGAACAGGAACTGGACGGCCTGCACACCCAGGCGCAGATGTTTGCCGCCGCCCTGGGCGAGGGCGCGGTGCTCACCCAACCGCCCGATCCGCGCACCGATCCCTTCGAGGAGCATTTCCTGCATCTCGACATCGCCCGCAACATGGTGCGCCGCCTGGCCGAGCCGGCGGGGCTGCGGGCCCGGCTGTTTTCGCCGGGCGGCACGCTTTTGGCCGACAACCGCATGCTCTCCGGCCTGTCGGGCCTGGTCGAGGTCGAGGATTTGCCGCCGCCCGTGGCGCGCGGCGCCTTCAAGGAGCGCACCTTCCGGGTTTTCGACCGCCTGTTCGGCCTGCTGCCGATCGACAAGGACATGCCGCTCTACGAGGAACGCCACCCGCAGGAGGCGCGCGACTATGCCGAAGTGCTCTCGGCCCTGATCGGCGACGACGCCCAGATGGTGCGGGCCAATCCGGGGGGCGGCATCTTGTTGTCGGTCGGCGTGCCGGTGCAGCATTACAAGCAGGTGGTGGGCGCCCTCATGCTCTCCAAGGAGGGCTGGGAGCTGGAGAACAGCCTGTTCGAGGTCCGCCTCACCATTCTCGAAATGGCCACCGCCGCCCTGGCGATGACGGTGCTGCTTTCGCTCTATCTTTCCGGCACCATCGCCCGGCCGATCCACATCCTGGCCCGCGCCGCCGAAACGGTGCGCCAGGGCCATGGGCGACGCCCAGCCATTCCGCGCTTTCCGGGACGCCAGGACGAGGTGGCCGATCTCGCCCATGCCCTGGCCGAAATGACCGAGGCCTTGTGGAGCCGGATGGACGCCATCGAATCCTTCGCCGCCGACGTGGCGCACGAAATCAAGAATCCGCTGACCAGCTTGAAGAGCGCGGTCGAGACGGCGGCGCGCATCGCCGATCCCGAACGCCAGCGCCGTCTGATGGCGATCATCCTGGACGACGTCGCTAGGCTCGATCGGCTGATCAGCGACATTTCCGACGCTTCCCGGCTCGACGCCGAGCTGTCGCGGGCGGTGGCCAAGCCGGTCGAGTTGGCGGCGCTTCTCGAAGCCCTGGCCCAACTGCACAACGACACGGCGGCCGAGGGGGCGCCCCGGCTGGTGCTGGAGAAGCCCGAGAACGATCCGCTCACCGTCGCCGCCATCGCCGACCGTCTGGCCCAGGTCTTTCGCAACCTGATCGCCAACGCCGTCTCCTTCAGCCCGCCCAGCGGCCAGCTTCGCCTCGCCGCCAACCGCCAGGATGGGCGGATCGTGGTGCGGGTCGAGGACGAGGGACCGGGCATTCCGCGAGGCAAGGAAGAGGCGATTTTCGAGCGCTTCTACAGCGAGCGGCCCCAGGGCGAGAAATTCGGCACCCATTCCGGGCTCGGCCTGTCGATCTCGCGCCAGATCGTCGCCTCGTTCGGCGGCACCCTGGTCGGGGCCAACCGCAGCGACGCCCAGGGCGAAACGATCGGCGCCGTCTTCACCGTCACCTTGCCGGCGGCGATCCCCGGTTGACAGGGTGGCCCGGCCCCTCCAGGCTTGGCCGATGGTGCGCGTGCATGCAAGCGCGGTCTCCCTGGGGGGTCTGGGGGTGCTGATCGAGGGACCGTCGGGGGCCGGCAAGTCCGATCTGGCGCTGCGTCTGATCGATGGCGGCGCGGTGCTCGTTGCCGACGATCAGGTGGAGATCGAGCGCGAGGGCGGCCGGCTTCTGGCCTCGGCGCCCGCCACCATCGCCGGGCGGATCGAGGCCCGCGGCTTGGGCATCCTGGCCCTGCCCTTCCAGACGCGGGTGCCCCTGGCGCTGGCGGTGGCGCTGATGCCGACCCAGGATCTCGAACGCCTGCCCGATCCCCGATCGCGCCCGATCCTGGGCGTCCATCTGCCGCTCGTCCAGATCGATCCCTTCACCGCCTCGGCCGCCGCCAAGGTCCGCCTTGCGCTTCAGGCCCAACCCGGCTCTATAATGACCGCCCCATGAGCGCCGAAACCACCGCCGCCGCAACCCCTTCGCCCCGCATGGTCATCGTCACCGGCCTGTCGGGCGCCGGCCGCACCTCGGCCTTGAAGGAGCTTGAGGATCTGGGCTACGAGGCGGTCGACAATCTGCCGCTGTCGCTGCTGCCCAGCCTGGTCCGGCCGGGCGAGGCCCAGGCACGGCCGTTGGCGGTGGGCATCGACATCCGCACCCGCGATTTCGGCGCCGGCCCGGTGCTGGCCGAGATCGACCGCCTGCTGGCCGAGGCCCATCTCGACCTCACGCTTCTTTTCATCGACTGCGAAGACGAGGTGTTGGCAAGGCGCTACACCGAAACCCGCCGACGCCATCCCTTGGCCCAGGACCGCCCGCTCCTGGACGGCATCGGCCACGAGCGCCAATTGATGCGGCCCTTGCGCGATCGCGCCGACACGGTGATCGACACCTCGCGCCTGGCGCCCGGCGATTTCAAGCGCCTGATCGACGGCCAGTTTGCGCTGTCGCGCCAGTCGCGGCTGGTGGTGTTCGTCACCTCGTTCGCCTACCGCCACGGCCTGCCGCGCGAGGCCGATCTGGTCTTCGACGCCCGCTTCCTCGCCAACCCGCATTACGTCTTCGACCTGCGCCCGCAATCGGGCCGCGATCGTCCGGTGGCCGACTTCATCGCCGCCGATCCCGGCTTTGCCCCTTTCTTCCAGGGCCTCACCGATCTCTTGGCGCCGCTGCTGCCCCGCTTCGCCCAAGAGGGCAAGAGCTACCTCACCATTGCCGTCGGCTGCACCGGCGGCAAGCACCGCTCGGTCTTCGTGGCCGAGCGGCTGGCACGCTGGCTGACCGAAATCGGCCAGCCGGTCGAACTGCGCCATCGCGATCTCCTCCCCGCATGACCCACCGCAAGGAACGCCCATGATCGGACTCGTCCTCGTCACCCATGGCCGCCTGGCCCAGGAGCTGGTTGCCGCGCTCGAGCATGTGGTGGGACCGCAGCCGGGCGTCGCCACCGTCTGCATCGCTCCCAACGACGACATGGAGCAGCGCCGCCAGGACATCCTCGATTGCGTGGCCCGGGTCGATGACGGCAACGGCGTCGTGCTGCTCACCGACATGTTCGGCGGCACGCCCTCCAACCTCGCCATCTCGATCATGGACAAGGCCAAGGTCGAAGTGATCGCCGGCGTCAACCTGCCGATGCTGATCAAGCTGGCCAGCGTGCGCGACGCCGAACCCCTGGCCCAGGCGGTGACCAGCGCCCAGGAAGCCGGGCGCAAATACATCAACGTCGCCTCGCGGCTGCTCGGTCAGGGCAAGAGCTGATGTCGGTGCGCGAATGCCGTGACATCGTGACCATCGTCAACCGGCTGGGCCTGCACGCCCGGGCGGCGGCGAAGTTCGTCAAGACCGCGGGCACCTTCGACGCCGAGATCTTCGTCACCCGCAAGGGCCAGGAGGTGTCGGGCCTGTCGATCATGGGCCTGATGATGCTGGCCGCCGGACCGGGCGCGCTTCTGGAAATCCGCACCAAGGGCAAGGAGGCCGAGGCGGCGCTCTCCGCCCTCACCGACCTCATCAACCGGAGGTTCGATGAAGACTAAGGCGGGCGCCACGGTCGAGATCGTCTTTGACGGGCTGGGGGTGGCGCCCGGCATCGGCATCGGCAGCGTGCATCGTCACGAGCGCGGCCGTCTGGCGGTGCCGGAATATCGGGTTTTGCCCTCGCGCATCGAGGCCGAGCGCGCCCGCTTCGCCAAGGCCACCCAACAGGCCAGCCGCCAGATCGAGGCTCTGGGCGCCAAGGCCCGCACCCTGCCCGGAGCCGCCGCCGAGGAGATGGGCTATCTGCTGGAAGCCTATCTGCAGATGCTCAAGGGCTCGCGGCTGGTGCGCGGAGTCGACAAGCGGATCGGCGACGAGCGGATCAACGCCGAGGCGGCGGTGGAAAAGGAGATCGCCGCCATCGTCGCCGGCCTGGCCGCCGTCGAGGACAGCTATCTGGCGGCGCGTTCGGCCGACATCCGCGAGGTCGGCAACCGCCTGTTGCGGGCGCTCACCCAAACCGCCGACGCGCCGCTGGCCGCCATGCCGCGCGACGCCGCGATCCTGGCCGACGAAATGTCGCCCGCCGACACGGCGCTTCTCGATCCCGACCGGGTGGCCGGAATCGCCGCCGAGCAAGGCGGCCCGGAAAGCCACGCCGCCATCATGGCCCGGTCGCTCGGCCTGCCCGCCGTGTTGGGCGTCGCCGGCCTCTTGGCCAAGGCCGAGACCGGCGCCATGGTCATCATCGATGGCGGGCGCGGCCAGGTCATCCTCAATCCCAGCCCCGAGACGCTGGCGCTTTACCGTTCGCTGCGCGCCCAGTTCCTGCGCCGGCGCCGCCAATTGCACGGGCTGCGCCGCCTGCCCGCCGTCACCCGCGACGGCTTCGACATTCAGCTCATGGCCAACATCGAGTTGCCGGCGGAGATCGAGGCGGTGCGCCAGTCGGGCGCCACCGGCATCGGCCTTCTGCGCAGCGAGTTCCTGTTCATGAACCGGCCCAACCTGCCCGACGAGGAGACCCAGTACCGCGAACTGGCCGCCATCGTCGAGGCGATGGAGGGCAAGCCGGTCACCGTGCGCACGCTCGACGCCGGCGGCGAGAAGCTGCCGGGCCTGACGCCACCCGGCGCCAATCCCGCCCTGGGGCTTCGGGCGATCCGGCTTTGCCTGCGCCACAAGGAGCTTCTGGAAACCCAATTGGCGGCCATGCTGCGCGCCGCCGCGCACGGGCCGCTGCGCATCCTTTTGCCGATGGTGACTTCGGTGGCCGAGGTCGACACCGTGCGCGCCGATCTGTTGAAGGTGGCCAGGCGCTTGAAGCGCCGCCACATCAAGCTGCCCGATCGCCTGCCGCCCCTGGGAGTGATGATCGAGGTGCCGGGCGCCGCGCTTTCGGCCGATGCCCTGGCCCAGGTGGCCGATTTTTTCGCCATCGGCACCAACGACCTCACCATGTACACGCTGGCCATCGACCGCGCCGACGATCAGGTGGCGCATCTCTACAACCCGCTGCACCCCGCCGTGCTGCGCCTCATCCAATTCACCGCCGAAGCGGCGCTGCGCGCCCGCATTCCCATTTCGGTCTGCGGCGAAATGGCGGGCGATCCGCGCTTCACCGGGCTGTTGCTGGGCCTGGGCATCCACGATCTGTCGATGGCGCCGATCAACATCCCCCGGGTCAAGCAGCGGCTGCGGGCGCTCACCATGACGTCGGCCACCCAGCGGGCCCGCGCCATCATGGATCAGCATGACGGCGAGCGCATCGTCCAGCTCCTCGAGGATTTCAACCGCGGCGCCGATCCGGGGGGCAGCTAGCGGGCGTCTTGGGATGGGGCTCGGGGCGTGAACATCCAAGGCCTCATGCTGAGCAGGCCTCCGCAAGGGGGCCGTCTCGAAGCATGGGGCGCCGGGGCCAGGATTTTTCCGTCGCCCGCTTACGCTCTGTGTTTGTCAAAAAGGAAAAGGCGGGGCGCCATCGGCCCCCGCCTTTTTCCTTGGCCGTGTTGCGAGCGGTTTGGGTCAGCCGATTTCGTCCCGCTCGATCAGGCCCAGCCATCGGCCGTAATTCTGGGCCAGCGTGTCGGGTCCGGCGGCCGAGAGGACATCGGCGAAAGACTGCGTCGTCTTGGGTCCGATCCAATCGTCGAGCTTCAAGGGCTGCCAGGTATCGCCCAAATGCTTGGGGCCAAGATCGTTCAAGCTGGCCTGCAACGCGCCCGATTCATGCTTGGGCTCGTCTTGGGGATTCATCCGATAGAGCGGGCCAAAGATGTCCAGCGTGCGATGAGCGAGGTCGGAGACATCGTTCTTTCGCTCGGCCTGCCTTGCGTAATCGCGGAATTCGGCCAGTGCCAAACCATCCTCGACGCGCACCGGTCCCTTGGCGGCCACGGTCTTGCGAAAAGCGAAATCGGTTTCGGGGCCGAACTGGCCGTCTTCGAGCAGGCGGTTTTCCTGGTCACCGATCATGTTCAAGCCGCCCTGCAGCCAGGAAATCGTCTTCTCAAGGCCGGCGCGGTCGATGCGGTTGGCGATGCGCTCGCCCGCCCAGTTGATGGCGCCGTCAAGCGGATAGCCCTCGGGCGTGCGCGGTTCTTGTGCGGCGGGTGCGTAAGGGCGGATCGGTTTGGGGTCGATCATTTTGCCGGTGGGATCGTAGCGAAGCGCCCCCTCGCCATAGATGGCTTTCATATGCTGGCCGGTGAGATCGGAGAGTTGCTTGAGAAACGGATCGTTGCCCTGGCGGGTGAGGTAATCGGCCATCACGGTTTTGGCCTCGTCGGCACTCCAGCTTGCCGGATCGCGGAGCGCGATGGTGAGGGCCGGTTTGTCGAAGGGCTGGGCGATCTTGTCCAGAAACGCCTGCGCCGCCTGGGAGCGCTCGGGCTCTTGCGCCTTGGCCTCCGCGATCGGCGTTTCGGCGGGGCTGTCGGCGTTGGCCTGTTGGGACGCCGGGGGCGCATCGGCCTCGCTTTCGGCTTCGCTGCGCTTCTCGGGGGCGGGGGCGGTTTGGGGCGCGGGAACGACCAAGGGCGTGCCGGCGCGAATGCGGTTGGGGTTTTCGCTAAGCTCCGGATTGGCCTTGACCAGCTCGTCGACCGTGGTGCCGTGCTTTTTGGCGAAACTCGACACCGTGTCGCCAGGCTCGACTTCCTTTCGGCCCGGAAGGTCGGGGTCGATCATCCAAAGCGCTGCGCGATTGTAGCGCCTTGGGTCCTTCAAATCGGTGCCCACCTTGCGCAATTCACCGGCCACGGCTTGCCAGTCCTTCTTGTCCAAGGCTTGGCTGATATTGGGCCCGATCTCGCTCATCTTGACTTCCGATTGATAGGCCAAGCCGATCAGCACAGTCTTGCGTCCATCGTCGAGCTGGTCGAAGCGCTCCTTGCCGACGGCGCGTTCGGCTACCCGCTGATAGCGGTCGTGAACCTGGTCGTAAAGCTGGCGCGACTCATCCTTGGAAAGGGAAATGCCGCTCAGTTTGGCATAGGCGGTGTCGGCGAGGGCTTGATTGCGCGTATTGGCGGGCTTGTTCATTTCCGCCGCATAGTCTCGAAGGGCGCCAAGCTCGTCCGCCGACAGCGGCTTGCCGATGGCCTTGAAATCATCGGCCGCTTCCGGGCGCACCACCCAGCCCTTCGGCCCCTTGACGATCGGGGTGTAACCGGTGCCGATGGTAAGGGCGTAGATGTCCCTTTCGATAGAAGGTGGGTTCGATGCCTTCGGGCGTGCGCAGATAGTCGTAGGTCTTGTCTTTCAGCGTAGTCATGGTCGTTCTCCTTGGATGAAAATGAAAAGGGCGGCACCGATGGGTGCCGCCCTTGGCGATCCGATATCACCGAATGAAAGTTAGCAGGCTGCGGAAAAACCCGGCCTTTGAGCGACGCTCTCGCCTGGGGCGCTTGCCATGAGGCGGTCTGGCGGGGTCATCGGCCGGTTTTTCGGCCCCATTTCCCCTGTTCCGCCCGGTTTTTCGGCGGAGTGCGGGCG
>JACRPC010000003.1 GCA_016214125.1 Rhodospirillales bacterium
CGCCCGCACTCCGCCGAAAAACCGGGCGGAACAGGGGAAATGGGGCCGAAAAACCGGCCGATGACCCCGCCAGACCGCCTCATGGCAAGCGCCCCAGGCGAGAGCGTCGCTCAAAGGCCGGGTTTTTCCGCAGCCTGCTAGACCGATTTTCAGACCGGCCCGAGCGTGCTAGAAACTCCCCCGTTGCCGGGGGAGTTTTTTTCGTGGCCGTCCTTGCCTTCCTATCCTTCGCCGTTTGGCTGTTTCTGGTCTTTGGCCGCCGGGGCTTCTGGCAGGCCGAGCGCCGCCAGAGCGCCTTTCTCCCGCCCGCCGTCTGGCCGGCGGTCGCCGCCATCGTGCCGGCGCGCAACGAGGCCGCAACCATCAAGGCTTGTCTGGGTTCGATCCTGGCCCAGGATTATCCGGGCCCGCTTCAAGCGGTGCTGATCGACGATCAAAGCCAGGACGGCACCGCCGATCGCGCCCGGGAATTGGCTGATCCACGCCTGACCATCCTTGATGGCCAGCCCCTGCCGGAAGGCTGGACCGGCAAGATGTGGGCGGTGGCGCAAGGGGTGCGCCAAGCGGCGACCGACCGCCCCGCCTATCTCTGGCTTACCGATGCCGACATCGAACATCAGCCAACGGTGCTGGCCCGTCTGGTTTCCCAGGCCGAGGCGGAACGACGGGTGCTGGTCTCGCGCCTGGCGAAGCTTCATTGCCGAAGCGGCTGGGAGAAATTGCTCGTCCCCGCCTTCGTCTTCTATTTCCAGAAACTTTATCCCTTCGCCGCCGTCAACGATCCGAACAGCCGGGTGGCGGCGGCCGCCGGCGGCTGCATGTTGGTCAACGCCGAGGCCTTGGCCCAAGCGGGCGGCATCGAATCGATCCGAAGCGCCGTGATCGACGATTGCGCGCTGGCCCGCCGTATGAAAACGGTGGGGCCGATTCATCTGGCGCTGACCGAGCAGACGCATTCGCTGCGCGCCTACCCCCGCCTGACCGATCTGTGGCTGATGGTGGCGCGCACCGCCTTCGTCCAGCTTCGCCACAGCCTCGTGCTGTTGATCGGCACGCTGCTGGGCATGGTGCTCGTTTATCTGGTTCCGCCGGCGGCCGTCCTCCACGGCATCCTTGCCAACCACCCCATCACCCTGATGTTCGGCGGTGCGGCCTGGATCGTGATGAGTGTCGCCTACCGGCCCAGCGTCGCCCTCTACCGCCTCGGCATTCCTTGGGTCTTGACCCTGCCCCTGGCGGGCATGCTTTATGCGCTGATGACCCTCGATTCGGCCAGACGGCATTGGCAAGGCAAGGGCGCGCCCTGGAAGGGCCGCACCCATGCGGCGGGCGGCGTTGCGCCATGACGCCCCAGGAGCATGCGCGCCAGATCGTCGAGCGCTCGGGCACCTCGTTCTATTGGGCGATGAAGAGCCTACCGCCCTCGCGGCGCGACGCCATGTTCGCCATCTACGCCTTCTGCCGCGAGGTCGACGACATCGCCGACGAGGGCGGCGCGCCCGCCGAAAAGATGGCGGCGCTGGCCGATTGGCGGGCCGATCTCGAACGCTTCTATGCCGGCGCTCAGCCTAAACACCTCACCTTGCAAGCCTTGGCCGGCCCAGGGGCCACCTTCGATCTGACCCAGGCCGATTTCGAGGCCATCATCGCCGGCATGGAAATGGACGCCCAGGAAGACATCCGGGCGCCGGAACGCTTCGTCTTCGACCAATATTGCGACCGGGTGGCCTGCGCGGTGGGGCGGCTTTCCAACCGGGTCATGGGAGCGCCCGCCCATCTTGCCCATCCTTTGGCCGACGCCCTGGGCCGCGCCCTGCAAACCACCAACATCCTGCGCGATCTGGCCGAGGACGGGCAACGCGGCCGCCTTTATCTGCCCCGCAACCTCTTGCGCCAAGCGGGAATCGAGGCCACCGACCCTGCAACGGTGCTGGCGCATCCCAATCTGACGCAAGTCTGCGAGAGTCTGGCCGGCGAGGCCCGCGATCTCTTCGCCAAGGCCAGCGGAATCCTGGCGGCCTGCGACCGCAAGGCCCTGCGCCCGGCCATCGTCATGATGGAGGTCTATCGGCGCATCCTGGCCGAGTTGGAACGGCGCGGCTGGCGCGATCTCGGACGCCCGGTCGGACCCTCGAAATTCGTCAAGCTGCTGATTGCCCTCAAGATTGCCTTTTTCGACGCAAGCTCTTGACTTTTGATAAGAACTTCATCATTTTGCACCTGCTAAATCCTTCCACCCCGGCTATGAGTTGGTTCGACCGATGAGTGCGAACGTTACCGCCTTGCGCCGTTCCGGCAGCGCCGCCGAGGCGATCGCCCGGCACGATCTCGACGGAACGATCGACAATGTCGCCCGCGCCCTATTGGCCCGCCAGAAGGCCGACGGCCATTGGGTGTACGAATTGGAGGCCGACGCCACCATCCCGGCCGAATACATCTTCCTCAATCACTATCTCGACACCATCGACGATGGGGTGGAGCGCAAGCTTGCCGTCTATCTGCGCCGCATCCAAAATCCCGATGGCGGCTGGCCGCTGTTCGCCAAGGGCGATTCCAACATCAGCGCCTCGGTCAAAGGCTATTACGCCCTCAAGATGGTGGGCGATTCGCCCGACGCACCGCACATGCGCAAGGCCCGCGAGGCCATCTTGGCGATGGGCGGTGCCGCCAAGGCCAATGTCTTCACCCGTTTCGCCTTGGCCCTGTTCGGCCAAGTGCCCTGGCGGGCGACGCCGGTGACCCGGCCGGAGGCGATCCTGCTGCCACTGTGGTCGCCCTTCCACATCGCCAAGGTTTCTTACTGGTCGCGCACCGTGATGGTGCCGCTGTTCGTGCTGGCCGCCCTGAAGCCGAAAGCCCGCAATCCGCGCCGCGTCGGCATTGCCGAACTGTTCGTTACCCCGCCCGATCAGGAAAAGAACTACCACAACAATCCGACCGGCAGCCTGTTGGGCGATATTCTTTTGGTGCTCGACCGCGTCATCCGGCCGCTCGAGCCCTTGTTTCCGAAATGGCTGGAAAATAAGGCGATCCAACGCTGCATGGACTTCACCCTCGAGCGCCTGAACGGCGAGGATGGGCTGGGCGCCATCTTCCCGGCGATGGCCAACAGCGTGATGGCGATGGATGCCCTCGGCTACGCCAAGGACGATCCGCGTTACACAACGGCGCGCCACTCGATCGACAAGCTCTTGATCCTGGGCGAGGAGGAAGGCTATTGCCAGCCCTGCGTCTCCCCGGTCTGGGATACCGGCCTGGCGATGCACGCCCTTCTGGAAACTGGCGTGTCGGGCGATCATCCGGCAATGGTCAAGGCCGTCGAGTGGCTAAAGGCCTGCCAAGCGACCGAGGTGGCCGGCGACTGGGCCTGGCAGCGCCCCAATCTGCGTCCGGGCGGCTGGGCCTTCCAGTACCGCAACGACCATTATCCAGACGTCGACGACACCGCCGTGGTGGCGATGGCGCTGGAACGCGCCCAGCCCGCCACCACCAAGGAATCGGTGCATCGGGCGGCCGAGTGGATTTTCGGCATGCAGTGCAAAAATGGCGGATGGGCCGCCTTCGACGCCGAGAACGAACACTACCACCTGAACCACATTCCCTTCGCCGATCACGGTGCGCTTCTCGATCCGCCGACGCTTGACGTCAGCGCCCGTTGCCTGGGGCTGCTGGCGCAATTGGGCTATGACCGCCGCTTCGCCGCCGTCGAACGCGGGCTCGACTATATGCGCCGCGTACAAGAACCGGACGGCTCCTGGTTCGGCCGCTGGGGCACCAATTACATCTACGGCACCTGGTCGGCCTTGGCCGCCTTCAACGCCTGCGGCGAGGACATGAACGCGCCGCACATCCAAAAGGCGGTGGCCTGGCTCAAGGGCCGCCAGCGCGCCGATGGCGGCTGGGGCGAGGATTGCGCCACCTATTGGGACGGGCGCCAGGCCGAGTGCCATGAAAGCACGCCCTCGCAGACCGCCTGGGCGCTTCTGGGGCTGATGGCGGCGGGCGAAATCGAATCACCCGAAGTCGAGCGCGGCATCGCCTATCTTCTTTCCCAGCCGCGCGACGCCGGCGGCAAATGGCTGGAAGAGCGCTTCACCGCCGTCGGCTTCCCCCGCGTCTTCTATCTGCGCTATCACGGCTACAGCGCCTATTTCCCGCTTTGGGCCCTGGCGCGCTACCGCAATCTCAAGCGTGGCAACGCCAAGCGCACCCCCTTCGGCCTTTAGAAAGCCGCTCGGGATCGTGTGCGGTCTGGCGGGCGAGGCCGCGTGCCTGCCCCCGGGCGTTCGCCACCGTCTCTCCGGCGCCTCCACCCGCAAGGCGTGCGCCGCCGCCCGCGAATTGGCGGCGGATGGCGCCCTAACTCTGGTCAGTTTCGGACTGGCAGGCGGGCTTGAGCCCGAGCTGGCGCCCGGGACCTTGCTGATCGCCAGCGAAATCGTCGCCGAGGACGGTCGGCGATTTGCCTGCGACGCCAGTCTGGCCACCCGGCTGCCCAACGCCCGGCTGGCCATCCTGGCCGGAGCCAAGCGCGCCATCGCCACCCCCTTCGCCAAACAGACCCTGGCGGCGATGACCGGCGCCCAGGCGGTCGACATGGAGAGCCTGGCGGTGGCCGAGGTGGCGCAGGAATTGGGGTTGGGCCTCATCGCGGTGCGCGCGGTGGCCGATTCCGCGCATCAGGCGATTCCGCCTTACGCGCTGGGCGCCATCGCGCCCGACGGGTCCACCCGCATCCATCCGGTTTTGCTAGGACTGATCCGCGCACCCTGGACGCTGCCCGAGCTTCTGCGCCTGTCGGCCGCCAGTCGCGCCGCCTTGGCGGCGTTGCGCGATGCGGCGCGGACCTTCGAATAAAAAACGGGGCCTCGCGGCCCCGTTTTTACCATGGGCGGGCCTGGCTTACTGCCAGCACGGACCGTAGCCTACGCCGCCCCGCAAGGTGGCTTTCTGCGTGTCGTCGAGTTTGGTGATCAAGGCGTCGCGGGCCTTGAAGACCACGGTCTGCCGTTCATGCATCGAGGTCCGCATCTTGTCGCGGAAGGCCATGTGTTCCTCGTAGCTTTGCTTGCGCACCGCGTCACGATCGATGCCTTCCCAAAGGGCCTTGTGAGCCTGGTTGGTATCCTTGATCGCGGCCACATAGGCCTCCCACAGCGGTTTCTGTTCGGCTGTAAGGTTAAGTTTGGCGGCGATGTCGTTTAGTTTGGTCTCGTCGAATTCGCCGCGCATGCCAAAGCCGGGGCCACCGCGATGCATCATGCCATAACCCGGACCCTGCATGCCCCAACCGGGGCCGTAGCCACCGCCACCGGGACCGCCGGCCAGCGCCGTGCCGGCCAGAAGAGCGGTGACAAGCGTGGTCGCCAAAGCGATCTTTCCAAAGCGTTTCATGACAGCCTCCTTTCCTGAGGTTCCATGCAAGAATTTCATCACGCCCAGGTAACGCCCCGATGTCGGCCCAAGGGGTGTTTGGTAACGTTCGGTAACGACCGGCCCGGCCGTTACGATCCGTTACCAAAATTCCAGGCGATCGCGGCCTGGCTTGGCTATAGTTGAGGCATGGAAACCGAGGCCCACATTCTGGTGGTCGACGACGACCGGGAAATCCGCGATCTCCTGGCGCGATTCCTGGCCAAGCATGGGTTGCGCGTGACGACGGCGCGCGACGGCGTCGAGATGATGAAGGCGCTGGAAACGCACCGCATCGATCTGGTCGTCCTCGATCTCATGCTTCCCGGCGAAGGCGGCTTGGTGCTTTGCCGCAAGCTGCGCGCCACCTCGGCGATCCCGGTCATCATGCTGACCGCCATGGGCGAGGAAACCGACCGCATCGTCGGGCTGGAAATGGGCGCCGACGACTATATGGCCAAGCCCTTCAACCCGCGCGAATTGCTGGCCCGCATCAAGGCGGTGCTGCGCCGCGCTCCCGCCGCCGCTCTCGATGCGCCGGCCAAGGGCTATCGCTTCGCCCGCTTCGCCCTTGATCCTGGAACGCGAACGCTGGCCGACGAAACGGGCCAGCCGATCGAGCTCACCGGCGGCGAATTCGAATTGCTTCTGGCCTTTGTCGAACGGCCGCAGCGGGTGCTTACCCGCGACCAGCTTCTCGATCTGACGCGCGGCCGCGAGGCCGGCCCCTTCGACCGCGCCATCGACATCCAGGTAAGCCGCCTGCGCCGCAAGATCGAGACCGATCCCGCCGATCCCGTCCTGATCAAGACGGTGCGCGGCGGCGGCTACATGCTGGCGGTGAAAGTCGAGCGGTCATGATCCGTCTTTGGCCCCAGGGATTGTTCGGTCGCACGCTCCTGGTCTTGGCCTTGGGGCTGGTGCTCTCGCATGCCGCTTCGATGGCGGTCTATCATGGCAAGCGCCACGAGGCCCTGCTTGCCCAGGGCGGCGAGCAGGCGGCCGAGCGTTTGCTGGCCGTCGCCGCCACCTTGGACGAGACGCCTCTCGCCCAACGCACCCGCTTGGCGCGCAGCCTGGGCGCACCGGGCTTGCGGATTCTCTATGCGAGCGAGCCGCTGGTGGCCGAAAATCGCGCCGACGGACCCGCCAAGATTTTGGAAAGCGAGTTGCGGCGTCTGGCCCCCGAGCGGACCATCCGCCTTGCCTACCTGAAGGCCGGCGGCGTCGAATCCCTGACGCTCCCCGGGCGCGGCATGATGCATGGCCCCGGCGGCGGCATGGGACCCGGTTGGGGCGGCGGCATGGGCTATCCCGGTCCGTCTTTGCGGATCGCCCTGGGGATCAAGGAAGAAGGCTGGCTCAACGCCATCTTGCCCCTGCCACTTGAGGAGCCGGTCTGGCATCCCCGCTTCGCCTTTTCCTTCATCCTGGTGACACTGCTGACGCTGGCGATCACCGGCTGGGCGATCCGCCGTGCCACCAAGCCGCTGGAAACCTTCGCCCGCGCCGCCGAGCGGCTGGGTACCGACATCGGCGCGCCGCCGCTTGCCGAGGATGGCCCGGCGGAAGTGCGCCGTGCCAGCCGCGCCTTCAACGAAATGCAAGACCGCCTGCGCCGCTTCATCGACGACCGGGCCCGCATGCTGGGCGCCATCGCCCACGATCTGCGCACGCCCCTTACCCGCATGCGGTTGCGCGCCGAATTCGTCGAGGATGACGACAGCCGAGCCAAGATGCTGGCCGATCTGGCCGAGATGGAGACCATGATCGCCGAAGCCCTGGCCCTGGCCCGCCAGGAGGCCGTCAACGAGCCGCGCCAACCGCTCGATCTCGACGCGCTGCTGCGCGGCCTGGCCGAGGACGCAAGGCTGGCCGGTCGCCAGGCCGATTATCAAGGCGAAGCGCCGGCGGACCTCATGGCGGCCCCCACCGCCTTGAAACGCGCCTTGGTCAATCTGATCGACAACGCCTTGAAATACGGCCAGCGGGTGCGGCTGGCGATGAATCGCCGGCCCGATCGCTTCGACATCTGGATCGACGATGATGGCCCCGGCATTCCGGAAAGCGAACGGGAGAAGGTCTTCGCCCCCTTCTATCGCCTGGAAGGCTCGCGTTCGCGGGAAACCGGCGGCACCGGCTTAGGTCTGGCGCTCGCCCGCTCGGCGGTGCGCGCCCATGGCGGCGACATTCATTTGGAAAATCGGCCCGAGGGAGGTTTGCGGGCGATCGTAACCCTGCCGCGCACCCCAATCACCTATAATCCGGCGCCCTTGAGATAGATGGTGAGCGCCTTGAATGGGTGCGCCACCGTGTCCTCGACCGCCGAGGGCTCGTAGCCGCAATGCATCATGCAATCAGCGCAGCGCGGATCGCGGCCATGGCCGTAGCGATCCCAATCGGTGGTCTCCATCAATTCCGCGAAACTCTGGGCGTAGCCGTCCGACAGCAGATAGCAGGGGCGCTGCCAGCCGAAGACGTTGCGGGTGGGCGTGCCCCAGGGCGTGCAGAGATAATCCTGATTGCCGGCCAGGAAATCGAGGAACAGGGTCGATTGGCTGAAGCGCCAATCCTTGCCCCGACCCTGGCGCAAAAGCTCGCGGAACAGGGCCTGGGTGCGCTCGCGTTTCAAGAACCGATCCTTGACCGGCGCCGCCTCGTAGGGGAAGCCGGGCGAGATCGTCACCCCCTCGACTCCCAATTCGCCGCAAGCGAATGAGATGAATTCGGCCAGCCGAGCGACGTCATAACCGTCGAACAAGGTGCAGTTGATGTTGACGCGAAAACCGCGGGCGCGGGCGGCACGGATCGCTGAAACGGCGCGGTCGAAGACGCCCGCCTGCCCCACCGCCTTGTCGTGCGTCTCGCGATCGCCGTCGAGATGGACCGAGAAGGTGAGATAGGGCGTGGGCGAAAAGCGATCGAGGCGCTTTTCCAAGAGCAGCGCGTTGGTGCACAGATAGACGAAGCGGCGCTTGGCGATGATGCCGGCCACGATCTCTTCGATCTCCTTGTGCAACAAGGGCTCGCCGCCCGGGATCGAGACCACGGGCGCGCCGCATTCCTCGACCGCTTGCAGGCAGTCGGCCACCGACAGGCGTTGATCGAGCACCGATTCCGGATAGGCGATCTTGCCGCAGCCGTGGCAAGCCAAATTGCAACGGAACAGGGGCTCCAGCATCAGCACCAGGGGGAAACGCTTCCGGCCCTTGAAGCGCTGGGCCATAATGTAGGCGCCGACCCGGGCCTGCTGGATGAGGGGAACCGCCACCGCCGGGCCCTAGTGCGCCGGAACCGAAGCCCGGGTCGCCGGGCGGGGCGGAAAATCGACCGGCATCTTGAAGCTGACATTCTCGATGACGCCCGACAGCACCTCGACCTCGATCGGGCGGATGGTCTTCAGCTTGGCCAGCACCTCGTCGATCAGCTCGTCGGGCGCCGAGGCGCCGGCGGTAATGCCCAGGACGTCGATCGTATCAAGCCAGGCCGGATCGAGATCGGCGGCACCGTCGATCATCACGCTGGCATGGCCGGCCTCGGCGCCGATCTCGCGCAGCCGATTCGAGTTCGAGCTGTTCTTGGAGCCGATCACCAGAATGAGATCGGCGATCTTGGCCAACTCGCGCACCGCCGTCTGGCGGTTCTGGGTGGCGTAGCAGATGTCCTTGACGTCGGGGCCAATGATGTGGGGAAAGCGATTGGTCAGCGCCTCGATCACCTCGCGGGTGTCGTCGATCGACAGGGTGGTCTGGGTGACATAAGCCACCGGACAATCGGGCGGAATGTTGAGTTTGGCGACATCGACCGCCTTGGTCACCAGATGCACGCCGCCCGGCACCCGCCCCTGGGTGCCCTCGACCTCGGGGTGGCCGGCATGGCCGATCAGCACCACGGCGGCGCCACGGGTGGCGTAGTTCTGGCCTTCCTTGTGCACCTTCAAGACCAGCGGACAGGTGGCGTCGATCACCGGCAGGCCGCGCTCGGCGGCGATCCGCTCCACCGCCTCCGATACGCCATGCGCGCTGAAGATGGTCACCGCGCCTTCGGGAATTTCGTCGAGATCCTCGACGAAGACCACGCCCTTGGTCTTCAACTTCTCGATCACCCGCTTGTTGTGGACGATCTCGTGGCGGACATAAATGGGCGGACCGTAGCGGTCGAGCGCCTTCTCGACGATGTCAATGGCGCGCGTCACCCCGGCGCAAAATCCGCGCGGCTGGGCCAACACGACCTTGAGGGGCTTTGCCATGATGTTTGCTACGCTCTTGCGTCCGGTCCGGATTGACAGATAGTCTGCGGCCCCGCTCCCGCCAAGGGGAAGGGGCCGAATTTCGCCGGCAGTGTAGCCGTTTTTCGCCCAACCGCAAGCATGGGGTAACCCTTTGCCGATGAAGGGATATTCGACGTGACCATCCTGGTGACCGGCGCCACCGGTTTCGTGGGCGCGGCGGTGGCGCGCCTTCTCCTGGCCGAGGGAGAAGCGGTGCGCGTGCTCGCCCGCGCCAACAGCGACCGGCGCAATCTCCAGGGCCTGGCGGTCGAGATCGCCGAAGGCAGCCTGACCGATCGGGCCTCGCTGGCCCGCGCCGTCCGGGGCTGCACCGGGCTCTATCACGTCGCCGCCGACTACCGGCTCTGGGTGCCCGACCCCGAGGCGATGCGCAGGGTCAATGTCGAGGGCACCGACGCCCTGCTTGCCGCCGCCGTCGAAGCCGGCGTGTCGCGCATCGTCTACACCAGCAGCGTCGCCGTGCTGGGCCTGCATGCCGACGGGCGCCCGGCCGACGAAACCACGCCCTCGACCGAGGCCGACATGATCGGCCCCTACAAGCGGACCAAGTTCCAGGCCGAGGCCCTGGTGCGCCGGCGGATCGCCGAGGCCGGCTGGCCGGTGGTGATCGTCAATCCCTCGACGCCGATCGGACCGGGCGACGTCAAGCCGACCCCGACCGGGCGCATGATCCTTGAGGCGGCGGCGGGCAAGATGCCGGCCTTTGTCGATACCGGGCTCAATGTCGTCCATGTCGAGGACGTCGCCCGCGGTCACCTATTGGCCTTCGCAAAGGGCCGTATCGGCGAGCGCTACATTCTGGGCGGCGACGATCTGGCGCTGCGCGATATCCTGGGCCTGGTGGCGGGCACGGTCGGGCGCAAAGCCCCGACAATCTGCCTGCCGCACGGGCTGGTGCTGCCGATCGCGGCCTTGGCCGAAATGTGGGCGCGCTTAAGCGGGCGCGAACCCTTTGCCACCGTCGATGGCGTCAAGATGGCGATGAAGCGCATGTATTTCACCAGCGCCAAGGCCGAGCGGGAACTGGACTACCGTCACCGTCCGGCCGCCCAGGCGATCGCCGACGCCGTCGCCTGGTTCAAGGCCAACGGCTACCTTGCATGAAAAGGCTGGCGCTGGTCGCGGGGTCGGCGGGGCTTCTGGCCTTCGTCCTTCTTCTTTTCTATTACGGCCTTGCCGACATCCTGGCCGCCCTGGCCACCGCCGGCCTCGGCATCCTTTGGGTACTTCTTTACCGCGCCCCTTCGCTGGCCCTGATGGGCCTGGCCTGGCGGCCGCTCTATCCCGCCCAACAGCGGCCCACGATCGGTCGGATCGTCTTGGCGCGCTGGATCTGCGAATCGGTGAACGGCCTGTTGCCGGTGGCGCAGATCGGCGGCGATCTGGTGCGCGCCCGCCTAGCCGCCCGACCCGGCCTGGGCGCCCAATCGGCGGCGGCGGTGGTCATCGACATGACCCTCGCCCTGATCGTCGAGATCCTGTTCGCCTTGGCGGCCTTGGGCCTGATGCTGGGATTGGGCATCGGCGGCGGCATGGGACCGATGATCGCCCTTTTGATCCTGGGTGCCGGCACCGTCGGCGCCTTCGTCGTCGCCCAACGTCGCGGATTGTTTGGCGCTTTCGCCGCCCTGATCGCTCGGGCCGCCGGCGCGGAAAGCTGGAAAGGCCTGATCGGCGGCGCCAAGGATTTGGACGGCGCCATTGCCGCCACCTATCGTCGCCGCCAGGCCTTGCTGGCCTGCGCCCTGTGGCACGTCGCGGCAACGGCCGCCCGGGTGGGCGAAACCGCGCTTGGCCTTTGGCTGTTGGGCACCGGCTTGCTCCTTACCCCCGCCTTCATCATCGAGAATCTGGCCGCCCTGCTGCGCAGCGCCGCTTTCATCGTGCCGGGCGGTCTTGGCGTTCAGGAGGGCAGTTTGGTGGCGCTGGGCAACCTTCTTGGCCTTAGCGCCGAGATCAGTCTGGCGCTCGGTCTGATCAAGCGGATGCGCGAATTGGTGGTGGGCGGCTTGGGCCTGATCGCCCTGGCGACCTTGGGTTCGAAAGCCGGCCAATCGGCAAGAGAGCAATGATTTTTATTTTCCCTTCTTAATCAATGCGTTATATATTGCCAAGGCAAGAAATGCTCTTGGGGCTAGGCGGTGTTGCTGGACAGTGTGGCGATTCACGGACGGGTGCCGGCGGCGGTGTTCAATCGCCTGGCGATCCTGATTGTCGATGGCAACCGTCATATGCGCACCCTGGTGCGCGGCATTTTGCGCGCCTTCGGCGCCCGCACCATCCACGAGGCCAATGACGGCGACGAGGCCCTGAAGATCATGGCCGAGACGGCGATCGATCTTCTGATCACCGAATACACCTTGGAGCGCATGGATGGGCTGCATCTGGTGCATCATCTGCGCACCGCCACCGACAGTCCAAAGCCGCACGTTGCGGTGATCCTGCTCACCGGCCATACCGAAAAGCCGGTGGTGGTGGCGGCCCGCGAAGTCGGCATCAACGAGTTCCTGGCCAAGCCGATCTCGCCCGAAGCCCTGTATGCCCGGCTGGTGCGGATGATCTTCGAACCCCGCCCCTTCCTGGCGGCGCCGCATTATTTCGGACCGGACCGCCGGCGCTTTCATCCCAACGCGCGTCCCTACCGCGGCGTCGACCGGCGCAAGATGGCGCCGCCCGAAATGAAGGCCCATCCGCTGATTCCCAAGGACGAACTGCTTTCCCTATTGGAGTCGTGACATGAGCGAGACCCGATCGCTGCGCATCCTGCTGGTCGAGGACAATCCGGGCGACGCCAAGCTGGTGCTCCACATGCTGCGCGACGCGCCGGCCGATCTTCGGATTGCCCCCCATCATGTCGAGAGCCTGGGTGCCGCCCTTGAGGCCCTGGCGGCCGAGCGGTTCGACGCCGTCCTGCTCGATCTTTCGCTGCCCGATTCCACCGGCCTCGACACCGTGCGTCGCCTGGTGCGGGCTTCGCCCACCCTGCCGATCGTCGTGCTGACCGGTCTCGACGACAGCGAGGTGGGGCTGGAGGCGGTGCAGGCCGGCGCCCAAGATTACCTGGTCAAAGGCCATGGCGACGGCAAGCAGCTTTGCCGCACCTTGCTCTACGCCGAATACCGCAAGGAAAGCCAGCTCACCATCGAACGGCTGAGCCGCCGGAACGACCTGATCCTGCGCTCGTTGGGCGAAGGGGTGATCGGCTGCGATGCCGAGGGCCGCATCACCTTCCTCAACCCGGCGCTGAAGGCGATGACCGGCTATGGCGACGCCAATTTGCTGGGCCGTTCGCCGCATGACAGCTTCCATCCCCTGGCCGGCGGCCAGGCCAGCCCGATTTTGGCCACGATCGCCGACGGCCAGGTGCGCGACGTGGTCGACATCGACATCCGCCACGCCCAAGGACGAACGGTTCCCGCCGAACTGATTGTCACCCCGATGCAGGAAGACGGCCGCATCGTCGGCGCCGTCGCCGCCTATCACGACGTCACCGACCGCCAGCATGCCTTCGACACGTTGCGCCACCAGTTGGAATTCCAGCAAACGGTGATCGACAGCCTGCCCCTGGCCCTGTTCTATCTCGATCGGGCGGGCGTGTTGATCGGCGCCAACACCGCCTTCGAGACTTTGATCGGCAAGGGCCGTTCGCAGCTTCTGGGCCACCCGGCCGACGAGGTTCTGCCGCCCGCCTTGGCCGAGCTGGTCGAGGCCCTCGAACAATCGAGCATGGCGCCGGTAGCGGTGACCCTGGTCGATGGCCAGGGCCGCCGGCGCGCCGGCCATGTCCGGTTTCGCCAATTCAACGCGCCCGATCGCGGCCCAGGCGGCGTGGTCGGGATTCTGATCGAAAACGGAGGCGAATGAGCCGCCCTCTCGTCCTCGCCCTCCTGTTGGCCGGATGCGCGCCGACAAAGCTCGATTACGCGCAGGAGCCGCCCGGCGGCCCGCATCTGTTCGATCGGTTGGTGCGCGAAAATCGTCATCAGGATTTGAAGGCTGCCGCCGAACGCGAATTGGCCGCCGAGTTGATGGGCCGACCGCTTGACCAGGCGGCCGATGCCCTGACGGCCAAAGGCGCCGCCTGCCCGCCGCCCGTTCGGGTTTGCACCTATGAAAACCGCTATGGTTTCGTGGCCCTCAAGGGCGGCAAGTTGGTCGAGGAACGCAACACCTATTACGACTGGACCATCGCGCTTGAGGGCCCGAACGGCACGGTGACGGCGGTCTCGATCGAGGTCGACTCCTCGAAAGCGCCGATCGGGCGGTAGTTCCTACCCCTCGCCCGCCGCCAGGTCGCGGTGCGCCTTGGCGATGGCGCCCTTGAGGACCGCTTCCTTGAGCGCGATGGTGGGCTCGTTGAAGAGCACGTTCTTCAGCCAATCCTGGGCCAATGCGAGCAAGGCCTCGTCGTCGGCCTTCAGCCTTTCGACGGCCGCCGGATCGAGTTCGTAGGAATCGAGAAAGCGGGTCTCGAAGACGAAGCGGCGGAAGGCATCGACGTCGGTGGTGGCCATGAAAAACATCTTCTGGGTCTTCGGGCTGGGCGCCTTGCCCATCGGCCCGCCGATCGAACTCCACGACGTCATCTTCATCAAGATGTCGATCCAGCCGCGGTCGACCGCCAGGCCGGCATCGGTGCCTTGCTCGGCCCGCCAATCGGCCACCGTCTGCTGGCGCGGGCCGGCATGGCCTTGGCAATGATCCTCGCGGACCAGGAAGTTGAAATCCTCCTTTTTCTCGGCATCCTTCATCTTCATCGATACCAGCCCCAGCGGGTAATAGCGGCAGGTGGCGGGCCGCTCGGCATAGACCTTGCAGCCGGCATCGGTCATGAAGGGGCACGGCCCTTTGCCCTCGGCGCCGCCCATGCGCAATTTGGCGATCGGCAGATTGGCGCGATCGTGCAAGGCGGGGATGGCGTAGAGGGCCAGGAATTCGGCCGGGCGAATCGCCAGATGGCGCGCCAGACGCAGGATATCGTAAGGCGTGAGCGTGATGTCGGCGCCCTGGCAGCAGACATTCCAGCAGGCCACGCCCTTGTGGCAGCGGAAGGCGAAACGGTCATCGGCCTTGAGGCGGACCGGATCGACCGGATGGGCCGAGCGGGCGCGCAGCGCATCGAACACCGACAGCGTTTCGTCCTTGGGCTCCGGACGCTGGGATTCGCGGTCGAGTTCGGCCAGTTCCTCGTCTTCGGTATTCATAGTTCGTCCCTCAATCTGCCCAAGCGCTCGCGTTCCGCTCGCTTGGCTCTCGCCGCATCGGCGGCGCGGCAGCCTTGCCGCCGGATATCCGCCTCTCATTATCACGGATCGAAATCCGCCCGCTCCAAGAAAAAGGAGCGCCGGACCAGCCGGCGCTCCTCGTTAGGCCATTTGCCAAGCGGCTCAGTGCTTCTGGCCGCCATAGTGCTTCTCGACCAGGTCCTTGTGCGGGACCTTGAAGCACTTCCACTCGCCGGTCGCCACGTCGATCTTCGAATTGACGAAGCACTTCCAGTTCGCTTCGTCGAGCTTGGGGAAATCGGCGCGGTAGAAGAAGCCCGGATAGCGGGTTTCCTCGCGGAACATGATGTGGCGCAGATGCGCCTCGGCGGTGACGATGCGGTGATAGTTCTCCCAGGCCCGCATCAGCTCGTGCAGGTCCTTGGCGCGCATCTTCTTGCTGTCTTCCTTGAGCATGGTGAGCAGGTGCAGGCCTTGGTTGAGCAGCATCTTGTTGGTGTTGTAGTAAGTGGAGACGCCTGCCACGTATTCGTCCATCAGCTTCTGCAGCCGCATCTGCAGCATGCGCGGCAGGATGTAGTGCGGGTTGACGTCCTCGGCGGTGGTCTTGTCCTTGTGCTCGATGTAATTGCGCACCGGCAGGTAGATCTCTTCGGCGATCGCCTTGATGTCGCCCTTGAGCACCGGGGCATGGCCCTTGTGATCGCGGACGAAGCGGACCATGTTCTTGCCGGCGATGCGGCCTTCGGTGTGCGAGCCCGAGGAAAATTTGTGACCCGAGGCGCCGACGCCGTCGCCCGCCGTGAAGAGCCCCTTCACGGTGGTCATCCGGTTGTAGCCCCACTTCCACTCCTTGGGCGAATTGACGTCTTCCGGACCCGAGACCCAGATGCCGCAGCAGCCCGAGTGGCTGCCCAGCAGATAGGGTTCGGTCGGCATCAGTTCCGAGGCGGTGACTTCGGGGCGGATGTTCATCCCCGCCCAGACGCCGGCCTGGCCGATGCACATGTCGAGGAAGTCTTCCCACGCCTCGGCCTCGAGATGCTTGATCTCCTTGGGCGTCATGGTCTCGGCCAGCTTCTTCATGGCGGACGGCGTGTCCATCATGATCGGGCCGCGGCCTTCCTTCATTTCGTGCAGCATGGCGTGGTTGCGCAGGCAGGTCGGCACCACGGCGGCCTTGTCGTAGGGGGCGAACTCGGCCAGCATGTGGGCGTTCTTGACCACATAGTTTTCGCCGAACCCGTTCAGGGCCTGCGACTTGAAGAGCAGGAACCAGGCGCCGACCGGTCCGTAGCCGTCCTTGAAGCGGGCGGGCACGAAGCGGTTTTCCATCATGGTCAGCTCGGCGCCCACTTCGGCGGCCATGGCGTAGGTCGAACCGGCGTTCCACACCGGATACCAGGTGCGGCCGTTGCCTTCGCCGGTCGAACGCGGCCTAAAGCAGTTGACGGCGCCGCCGGCGACCAGCAGCACCGCGTTGGCCTTGAAGACGTAGAGCTTGTGCTCGCGCACGCTAAGCCCGACGGCGCCGGCGATGCGGTTGGGCTCCTTCTCGTCGAGGAGCAGCTTGACGATGAAGCAGCGCTCGATGATGTTCTCGATGCCCAACGCCTTCTTAGCAGCCTCGGCGACGATGGTCTTGTAGCCCTCGCCGTTGATCATGATCTGCCAGCGGCCGGAGCGGACCGGCTTGCCGCCGTCCTTGAGCGCCACACCCTCGCTGCCCTTGTCCTTCCAGATCGGCAGGCCCCATTCCTCGAACAGGTGCACGGTGTCGTCGACGTGACGGCCGACGTCGTACACCAGATCGTCGCGCGTGATGCCCATCAGGTCAGCCGAGACCATGCGGACATAATCCTCGGGCTTCTGGTCGCCCAGATAGGTGTTGATCGCCGACAGGCCCATCGCCACCGCGCCCGAACGATCGAGCGCCGCCTTGTCGACCAGGGTGATCTTGGTGTCGGGCCCGGCCCAGCGCTTGGCCTCGAAGGCCGCGCCGCAAGCCGCCATGCCGCCGCCGATGATGAGAATGTCGGTCGAGACCTCGACGATCTCGGGATTGCCGAAAGTACCGCTCATGTCCGTGTTCCTTCCCCTTGGCGTCGCGTCAGATGGTGGGCAGCGTCTTGCCCTGCTCGGTGAAGAGCAGCGGGCTGTCGAGATCCTTGGCCTCGGGCTTGCCGGTGTAGGGATCGATCGAGCCGACCGGCGTGGTGCGGACCGGGAACTTGAAACGCTTGACCTCGCCGTCGCGGAACTTGACGGTCCAGATGATGGTCGAATCGGTGCGCATCGGGATCACCGCGCCGCCCATCGGCACAAAATCCTGATAGGCGCGAACCTCGATCGCCTGCTGCGGGCAGGCCTTGACGCAGCACTGGCATTCCCAGCACTGATCGGGCTCCTGATTCCAGGCTTTCATGCGGGCGGTGTCGAGCTTCATCAGATCGTTCGGGCAGATGTACATGCAAGCGGTCACCTGACCGCCCTTGCAGCCATCGCATTTTTCGGTGTGCACGAAGGTCGGCATTCCTTTCCTCCCCTAGAAAATTTGGACCTCGAAGACCGTACCGGCCGTCCTCGGGGAACCTGCGGTTCCCCGCCCTCGACCAGTTCCACTGGAATATTACGGACAATTCATATACGGGAAATGTGATGCTGTCAAATAGTGAAACACGGCCCGCCGACGGGTTGACTAAGTCAACGAAAAATGCCCTATTTCCAACGATGTCAAACGAATTAGCCGCCCTCACCCGCCGCCTTGTGGCCTTCCGCGACGCCCGCGATTGGCGGCAATTCCACAGTCTGAAAAACCTTCTGCTCTCGGTCTCCTTGGAAGCGGCCGAACTGCTGGAATTGGCCCAGTGGCGCAGCGATGCCGAGCTGGACGCAAGCCTCACCGATCCCGCCTTGCGCCAGCGCCTCGAAGAGGAATGCGCCGACCTGCTGCTCTACCTGCTCTTGATCGCCGAGAAGGCCGACATCGACCTCGTCGACGCGGCGACGCGCAAGATCGAGACCAACGAAAAAAAGTACCCCGCGCACAAGGCGCGGGGCAGCGCGAAGAAATACACCGAGCTTTAGCTAGTGGACCGACTCTAACGCCTCCTTCCCGCGCTTGACGGCAGCGAGGACACGGTCTGGGTCGGCGGTCCATACGAATGGCTTTGGATCGCCGTTGGTCTCGTCGATGAAGCGATTGATCGCTTCCTGGAGTTCGACG
>JACRPC010000006.1 GCA_016214125.1 Rhodospirillales bacterium
GACCCGGCGGCGCAATTCCGGAACCAGACGGGCGCCGCCGCTGGTCAGAACCTTGAGCGACGACAGATCGAGACGGTTGCTTTCCAAGGCCGCCAGCCAGGCCACCACCAAAGGCGGCGCCGTCGCCACCAGGGTCACCCGCTCGCGCGCGATCAGGGGAAAGACGATGTCGGCCGAGGTGCCGGGCGACACCACCACCCGCCCGCCGACCTGGAAGGTGCCGAGAAAGCCGGGCGCGATCAGGGTGTAGTTGTGCGCCATCTGCAACAGCGCCAGATAGACGGTTTGGGAATCGAGCCCGATTTCCTCGCCGCTGATGCGGCAGATATAGACGTAATCGTCGTGGGTGCGCGGAATCATCTTGGGAATGCCGGTGGTGCCGCCCGACAGCAGCATCAGCGCCACCTCGCCCGCGGGCGCGCGCCGCTCGGCCAGGATGGTCGCCGCCTCGTGGGGATCGGTGCGTTCGGCCCGGAGCGCCCGGAGATCGATCTGGTTCGGCCCCGCCGGCTCGCCCAGCACGAAGATTTTGCGCAGGCTGGGGCATTTCGGCGCCAGCTCGGCCGCCATGGCGCGGTAATCGAAGTCCTTGAGCCGGTCGGCGATGACATAGCCCACCGCCTCGGCATGGGCCAGGAAATGGCCGATCTCGGCTTGGCGATGGGCGGGCAGGCTCATCACCGGAATGACGCCCGCCCTGAGCAGCGCCAAAAAGACGATCACCATCTCGGCGCTGTTGGGCATTTGGAAGACGACGCGCTCCCGGGGCGCCAGGCCCTGGCGCACCAGGGCGCAGGCCAGATCGTCGATCGCCTGGCAAAGCTCGGCGTAGGTCAGGCGTCGCGCGCCATCGACCAGCGCCACCTTGTCGGGAAATTTGGCGGCGGAACGGGCGACCATCTCGGGCAGGGTGATGCCTTGCCAGTATCCTTTGGCGCGGTAGCGGGCGGCCAAATCGTCCGGCCAGGGAGTGCAGCCTTGCAGCATTAGCGCGAGTGCCTTTCCATAAGAGATTCGTTCAACGCATGATGAAGGGGTTGGCGGTCTTCGACCCGGTGTTGATCCAGACGCTCTTGGCCTGCAGATAGTCGTAGATGGCGTTCTGGCCGTTCTCGCGCCCGAGGCCGGAATCCTTGTAGCCGCCGAAGGGCGACATGAAACTGACGGCGCGGTAGGTGTTGATCCAAACCGTGCCCGCCGCGATGCCTTCGGCCATGCGGATCGCCCGGCCGATGTCGCGCGTCCAGACGCCCGAGGCGAGGCCGAACCGAACGTCGTTGGCCAGGCGGAGCGCATCGTCTTCGTCCTTGAAGGGAATCACCGACAGCACCGGCCCGAACACCTCTTCCTGGGCGATGCGCATCCGGTTGTCGACCTCGGTGAAGATGGTGGGTTCGACGAACCAGCCCGATCCGCATTCCGGCCGCTTGGCCGGGCCGCCGCCCAGGCGCAGCCGGGCGCCCTCCTTCTTGGCGATCTCGATGTAGGCGAGCACCTTGTCGTATTGCGGCCGGGTGGTGATCGGCCCCACCTGGGTCTCCAAGCTCATCGGATCGCCCATGCGCGCCGTGGCGGCCAGCGCCACCAGCCTCTCGACGAAGGCGTCGTGGATCGAATCCTGCAGCAAGAGACGCGAGCCGGCCAGGCAGGTCTGGCCGGTGGCGGCGAAGATGCCCGAGATGACGCCGTTGAGCGCGTCGTCGAGATCGGCGTCGGCAAAGACGATGTTGGGCGATTTGCCGCCCAGCTCCAGGCTCACTTTCTTGAAGCTGCGCGCCGCCCGCTCGTTGATCAGCCGGCCGGTGGCGTCCGAGCCGGTGAAGGCGATCTTGCGCACCAAAGGATGATCGACCAGCGCGCCGCCGACATCCTGGCCCAACCCGGTCACCACATTGACGACGCCGGGCGGAAAGCCCGCCTCGGCCACCAGATGCATGAGTTCCAAAGCCGAGGCCGAGGTGAATTCGGAGGGCTTGATGACCACCGTGTTGCCGGCCGCCAAGGCCGGGGCGAGCTTCCAGATGGTGAGCAGAAGGGGCGAGTTCCAAGGCGCGATCGCCGCCACCACCCCCAGGGGCTCCCAGCGGGTGAAGTTGAAATAGCCTTTCTTGTCGAGCGGCAACACGGCGCCCTCGATCTTGTCGGCCAGGCCGCCGAAATAATAGAACCATTGCGGACAGTAGCGAAGCTGGGCCAGCATCTCGGCCAGCAGCTTGCCGTTGTCGGTAACCTCGATCCGCGCCAGCGGTTCGGCCTTGGCGGCCACCAGATCGCCCAGGCGGCGCAACAGGGCGCCGCGCTCGCTGGCGGTCATCGCCGGCCAAGGCCCCGAAACGAAGGCGGCGTGGGCGGCTTCGACGGTGCGGTCGGCGTCGTCCCGGTTGCCCTTGGGAATCCGCGCCCAGGCCTGGCCGGTGAAGGGATTGACGCTTTCCATCCACGCGCCGGAAAGCGGCGCCACCCACTCGCCGTTGCGGTACATCCGATAGGTCTGCATGGCGTGCTCTCCCGTATGCGGCGGCGTTCACTTCACCGCGCCGCCCCGACCCTGTCAAGCCAGGTTGAACACCCCGGGCGGCGGGCGGTGGCGGGGATCGTCGCTGCGGCGCAGGATGGTGAAGATGGCGATGGCCGGCTGATCGCCGATGGTCCACAGCCGATGCGGCGTTTGCGCGTCGAAGGATAGCGAATCGCCCGGCCCCAGCGCGTAGCGCTTCGACCCGATCTGAATGCCCAGCCGACCGCTCAGCACATAGCCATATTCCTGCCCGCCATGGCGGAACAGCGTGTCGGCCTCGCAGGAGGCGCCGCCGACATCGTAGACGACGTAGAGAAATTCGACCTCGTCGTCGGAATCGCGGCTTAAGCGCTCCCAGCGCACGCCGGTGCCGAGATGGATGACCCGGCGGTCGCTCCGGCGCAAGATGGGTTCGGCCTTGCGCCGCGCGGCGCGGCCAGCGCCGGTCTTGAACAGCGCATCGACCACCAGCCCCAATTCGTTGGCGATGGCGAACAGGGTGCCGACCGAGGGCATCGCCTTGTCGTTCTCGATCTGCGAGATCAGGCTGGCGGAAACGGCGATCCGCCTTGCCAGCTCGCGCACGCTTACCCCGGCCTTCAGCCGGGCGGCGCGCAGCCGCCCGCCCAGGCCGCTGGTGCCGGCCTTCGCGGTCTCGTTCGGGCGGGGCGTGGGCGACGCTCGCTTGGCCATGCGCTCCTCGGGTTCGTTCATTGACGTTGTACAGGGGGGCCGATAGAGTTGCCACCATACCAGCCGGATTTAGGGCCATCAATGACCGGGATCGAGCGCGCGCCCGCGCCCAACAAGCAGCTCCCTGCCGACCGCCTGAAGGCGCTGCACGCGCTGATGCTGCGCATGCGCATCTTCGAGGAACGCACCGCCGAGCTGTTCGTCGAGGGCCTGGTCAAGGGCACCGCCCACAGCTATGTCGGCGAGGAGGCGGTGGCGGCGGCCATCGGTCCGGCGCTGTCGGCCGAGGACTATGTCGGCAGCAACCATCGCGGCCACGGCCATCTGATCGCCAAGGGCGCCGATCTGGCGCGGATGATGGCCGAGCTGATGGGCAAGCGCGAGGGCTATTGCGGCGGGCTGGGCGGCTCGATGCACATCGCCGATCTCGATCTGGGCATCCTGGGCTCGAACGGCATCGTCGGGGCCTCGATGCCGCTGGCCACCGGCGCCGCCCTGGTCGCCAAGCTGCGCCAGACCAAGCAGGTGGTGGTGTCGTTCTTCGGCGACGGCGCCGCCAACCAGGGCGTCTTTCACGAGGCGCTCAATCTGGCGGCGATCTGGACCTTGCCGGTGGTGTTCGTCTGCGAGAACAACAAATACGCCCTCACCACGCCGCAAGCGATGACCAGCGCCGGACCGGGCGTCGCCGAACGGGCGCGGGCCTACGGCATTCCCGGCACCCGGGTCGATGGCAACGACGTCGAAGACGTGTACTTCGCCTTCCAGAACGCGCTCGAACGCGCCCGCGCGGGCCAGGGCCCCTCGCTCATCGAGGCCGAAACCTACCGTTGGGGCCAGCATTCGATGCGCGCCAATCTGCGCGATCCGCGCCCGCCCGAGGAACTCAAGGCCTGGATCGCCCGCGACCCGATCAAGCATGTCGAAAGGCTGCTGGTCGAACGCGGCCAGATGAATGCGGCCGAGATCGAATTCGTCCGCGCCGAGGTCCGCAACGAGGTCGAGCGGGCGGTGGATTTCGCCAAGGCCGGCACCCTGCCCACGTCCGACGAAGCGCTCGACGCGGTCTACGCGCCCTTGAAGGACGCGACCGAGCCCGCGAGCCAGGGCAGCCGCACGCTCGCCTTCACCGAGGCGATCGCCGAGGCGCTGCACCAGGAAATGGCCCAAGACGCCCGCGTCTTCGTGATGGGCGAGGATGTCGGCGCCACCGGCGGCCTTTTCCAATGCACCAAGGGCCTGTTCGAGCGCTTCGGGGCCGAGCGGGTGCGCGACACGCCGATTTCCGAGGCCACCTTCACCGGCTGCGGCGTCGGCGCCGCCATCGCCGGCCTAAGGCCGGTGGTCGAGCTGCAAATCTTCGATTTCGTCACGCTGACCATGGACATGCTGGTCAACCAGGCGGCCAAGTTCCGCTTCATGCTGGGCGGCAAGCCGACCGTGCCCCTGGTGCTGCGCGGGCCCCAAGGCGGCGGCGTGCGGCTGGCGGCGCAGCACAGCCAATCGCTGGAAGCCTGGTTCACCCATGTGCCGGGACTGATCGTCGTCGCACCCGCGACGCCCTACGACGCCAAAGGCCTCTTGATCGCCGCCATCCGCGACGACAATCCGGTGATCTTCCTGGAAAGCAAACTGCTCTACGTCAATTCGAACGGTCCGGTGCCCGAGGCGTCCTACGCGATTCCGCTCGGCAAGGGCGACATCAAGCGCGCCGGCACCGACGTAACCGTGGTGGCGACCATGGCGATGGTGCCGCGCGCCCTGGCGGCGGCGGCGGACTTGGAGAAGGAAGGCATCGCGGTCGAAGTGGTCGATCCGCGCACGCTTTGGCCGCTCGACGAGGAGATGATCTTGGAATCGGTGCGTAAGACCCACCGGCTGGTGGTCGCCCACGAGGCCTGGACCCGCAACGGCTTCGGGGCCGAGATCACCGCGCTGGTGGTCGAGAAGGCCTTCGATTGGCTGGACGCGCCGATCCTTAGGGTCGGCGCGCCCGACACGCCGATGCCTTTCAACGACGAGCTCGAGCGCTGGGCGATTCCCTCGCAGGCCCGGATCGCCGAGGCGGTGCGCCAGGTCCTGCGCGAGGTCTAAACGCCGAGATAGTAGGAGCGCACCAGCTCGTTGGCCTCGATCGCGGCGCGGCTTTCACCGTGGAAGACGATCTTGCCATGCACGATGATGTAGCCGCGATCGGCGATGCGGATCGCCTGATGCAAATTCTGCTCGGCCATCAGCACGGTCAGGCCCTGGCTGTCCTTCAGCTCCTTGATCTTGGCGATCGTCTGGGTGACCAGCAGCGGCGACAACCCGACCGAGGGCTCGTCGACCAGCAACAGCCGAGGCCTCGACATCAGCGCCCGGGCGATGGCGACCATCTGCTGCTGGCCGCCCGACATCGAGCCCGCCGGCTGGCGCCGCCGTTCCTTTAGAACCGGAAAGGCCTGGTAGCAGAAGTCCAGCCCCTGGGCCAATTCCCGGCGCGCTTCCGGCCGAAAGGCGCCCAGGAACAGGTTTTCCTCGACGGTGAGTTTGGGAAACAGCCGCCGCCCCTCGGGCACCATGGCGACGCCGGCGCGCACGATCTCTTCGGTCGGCAGGCGGCACAGATCGAGCGTCTGGTCGTCGAGCTGCAGAGTGATGGCGCCCCGGCTGGGACGCACGATGCCCATGATGCATTTCATGAGCGTGCTCTTGCCGTTGCCGTTGGTGCCCAAGAGCGCCACCGTTTCGCCCTCGCCGACCGCGATCGACACCCCGTCGAGCGCGCGGACCGCGCCGTAGCCGGCATCGATCCCCTCGACGGTGAGTTTAAGCGCCAAGGTACGCCCTCCGCACCTCGGGGTTCTCGACCATCTGGGTCGGCGTGCCTTCGGCGATGATCTTGCCGGCGTCGAGACAGATGACGCGCTGGGAGAAGCGCATCACCGCGCTCATGATGTGTTCGATCATGATCACCGTGATGCCGGTTTCGTTGAGCCGCCACAAGAGCGCCAGCACCTCCTCGATCTCGGCGCCCGAGAGCCCGGCCATCGCCTCGTCGGAGATCAGCAATTTGGGCCTGGCCGCCAGGGCGCGCGCCAACTCAAGCTTGCGCAGATCGACCTGGGTGAGCGAGCCGGCAAAGGCCTGGGCCTTTTCCGCCAGCCCCATCTGGGCCAAAAGCGCCATCGCTTCGTCCTGGGCGCCGGTGTCGCGCAACTGACCCCGGTGCGCCACGTAATCGAGCGGCACCATCAGATTTTCCAGGACCGACATGCTGCGGAACGGCCTGGGAATCTGGAAGCTGCGGGCGATGCCCAGGCGCGTGCGCTCGAAGGCCGGCATACGGGTGATCGCCCGCCCGTCATAGAGGATGGCGCCCTGCTCGGGGCGCAGCAGGCCGGAAACGCAGTTGATCAGCGTCGTCTTGCCCGAGCCGTTGGGACCGATCAGCCCTAGCCGCTCGCCCGGCGCCACCGCGAGGCGGATCTCCGACAGCGCGACGAAGCCGGCGAAGCGCTTGACCAGACCCTCGACGGACAGAAGCGGCGCGCCGTTCATGGCGATCCCGCTCCGGCCCGTTTGGCCGCCCATTTGCGCCAGAGGCCGACGATGCCGGCCGGCGCCCCGACCACGAAGACGATCAGCATGACGCCGATCACCAGGCGGTTCAGTTCGCTGGAGATGGTGGCCGACACCACCTGCTGGAGGGTGCCGAACAGCAGCGCCCCCAACACCGGCCCCGACCAGTGGGCGGTGCCGCCGACGATGGGCATGGCCAACGCCAAGATGGAATAGTTGAGCGAGAAGGCCGAGGCGGGCTCGATGTAGCTTTGATAGACCGCCATCGGCGCCCCAGCGGCTCCCATCAGCGCGCCCGAGATCGTGCAGGCGATCAGCTTGAGGCGAAGCGTCGGCACGCCGCAGGATTCGGCCGCTTCCTCGTTGTCGCGCACGGCGCGCAGGCCGCGGCCGATCCAGGAAATCTCCAGCGTGCGGGCGATGGCCGCCGCCGCCACCGACAGCCCCACCATGACCAGGAACAGCATCTTGGTGTAGGAGCCGAAGAGGCCGGTATCGACCGGGCGCAGAATCTGGATGCCGGTCGAACCGCCCACGAAGCGCCAATTGACGATGAAGGTCTCCAAGACGATGGCCACCGCGACGGTGGCGATCGAAAAGAAGATGCCGCGCAGGCGCAGTGTAAGCAGGCCGGTGGCGAAACCCAACAGGCCGGCGATGCCGGCGGCCAGCAGAATCTGGACCCCCAAGGGCGCCGCCAGCGCCTTGATGGCGACGATGGCTGCGTAGGTGCCGGCGCCGACGAAGGCCGAGGTGCCGAAATTGACGTAACCGGCATAGCCGCCCAGGATGTTCCAGGCGGTGGCGAGCACAACGAATTGCAGCACGACGAACCCGGCGTAGAACCAGTACTCGTTCTTGAGAATCGCGGTTGCCGCCAGGGCGAGCAGCATGACCGCCGCCGCGCCAACCCAGAATTTTGCGCCGGCCCGGGTCATCGGCCGAACAGCCCTTGCGGGCGCAGGCCCAGCACGACCAGGAGCAGCCCGAAAGACACCGCCTGGGCCCAGGAGGCGCCGAACATGGTAAGCACGATCGATTCGGAAATGCCGAGAATGAGGCCGGCGATCAGGGTGCCGCCCATGCTGCCCGGCCCGGCCAGCACGACGACGCAGAAGGTGCGGCCGATATAGAGCCGGTAATAGTTGGGATCGACCGGGGTGATGACGATCAAGAGCGCCCCGGCCAAGGCGGTGGTGGCGGTGGCGATGCCGAAGGCCCATTGCTTGATCTTGACCGGATCGACGCCCATCAATTTCAGCGCGCCTTCATCCTGGGCGACGGCGCGGATCGCCCGGCCGGTGAAGGTCTTGGCGAGATACAAGATGAGCCCGCCGGTGAAAAGCAGCGCCACCACGAACGCCACCACCATGCGGATGGGCAGCGGAATGTCGCCCACCGTGATGCTGGAGCCGATATAGGGCGCCTCGACGGCGCGCTGATCGACCCCGAAGACCATGATAAGCCCGACCTCGATGATCAGGGCGACGCCGAAGAAGAAGGCCAGGCTGCCGATGCCGGTCGCCTCGCCCCGCTTTTCGAAGATTTCGTGAAAGCCGCGATAGAGCGCCATGCCGAACAAAAAGAAGATCGGCATCAGGATCACGCCGGCCAGAAGCGGGTCGAGCCCCCACCGGCCCAGCAGATAGGTGCCGTAGGAGCCCAGCAGGAGCATCGCCGGATGGGCGACCTGGGGGACATCCAAGAGCCCGAAGGAAATGGACAGGCCGATGCTGACCGCGGCGTAAAAGCACCCGACCAGCATGCCCAAGACAATGGCGTCCAGCAGCAACTCGAACGACAACGCGTCACCCCCCGTATCGGTCCCGGCCTGGATCATGCCATGCCGGGACCGAGCCGGTTAAGCCTATTTCTTGCGCGCCTTCTCGAAGGGCACCACCGCCTCGCCCGACTTCAGTTCGGGCGGCGCAACGATGACCATCTTTCCGGGCTGGCGGAACTGCTCCATGTTCTTGTCGGCCACGTTCTGGAACTGCACCATCGGCACGCTGGGCTTGGCCCGTTCGCCCAGCGCGTCGAAGGCGATCGAGCCCACGATGGTCTTCATCTCGTTCTTGTGCAGATGGGCGGCCAGCACCTTGTGATCGAGGCTCTTGGTCGCCGTCACCGCCTGCTCCAGCATCTGGCCGATGGCGTAGCTGAAGGGCGGCAGGTAGTAGCCCAGGGGATCGACCTTCTCCTCGTCGGCACGCTTGGTGTAGCGGGCCAGGAAGTCGCGCACGCCCGGATAGTCCATGGTCTTTTCCGGCACGTAGCTGGTGAAGTTGATCACCCCGTTCATCAGCGAGCCCAGATTTTCCATCACCGGGCCGAATTGCAGCCCGATCATGGCGCCGCCGAACACCTTGACCGAATCGCCGACGCCGATCTCGTTGACGCCGCGAAGGATCACCGCCGATTCGTTGGGGTAGGAGGCGACGAAGACGATGTCGGGCTTGGCGGCGCGGATGGCGCGGATCATCGCCGAGAAATCGACGTTGCCCGGCGGATAGATCTGCTCGTACACCGTTTCCAGATTGAGCCGCTTGGCGATGCGCTTGGCGCCGGCGGTGACGTTCTGGGTGAATTCCTGGTCGGCGGCCAGGAAGGCCACCTTCTTGGCCCCCGCCTTGACGGCGATGTCGAACATGCCGCCGGTCAGGTTTTCGGCGTTGGTCCAGGGCGCGTTGTTGAACACCTTGTCGTGCTTGAGATCGCGGTTAAGCTCGAAGGTGAAGTTGCTCATCAGCAACAAATCGCGCTGCTTGATGATCGGCATGATCGGCGCGGTGGGCACCGAGGCGTAGGGGCCGATCAAGAGGTCGACCTTGTCGACGTCCAAGAGCTTGGTGTAGAGCGTGGGCGTCGTCGAGGGTTGCGACTGGTCGTCATAGGCGATCAGCTCGACCTTGCGGCCCAGCAGCCCGCCCTTGGCGTTGACGTCCTCGACCCACATCTTGACGCCCAAAAGCGCGGCGCGGCCGCCGCCGCCCAGCGTGCCGGTCTGCGACACCGCCATGCCGATCTTGATCGGCTGCTGCGCCTGGGCCGGCGCCAGCGTTCCCAGCACGGCCAGGCCGGCCAACAGAATCGCCCGAAGAATTGATTTCATCTGCGTCACTCCCTGAGATGTTCTTGCGGCTCCCGAAGAGCCTTTGGACCCATTATAGCTTCTCGATCAGCCATTCACGATACCAGTTTGCCGCCTCGGTGGCAGCCACCGCCAGATGCGACAGGTTGCTGTACATGCTCATATGGGTGCTGGCCCGCTGCACGAACAATTTCTTGTTCTGGGTGGCGATGTCGGAGAAGGCCGGCACCTCCTGTTCCCACATTGTCAGATCGTCGCCCTCGGCGACGATCATCAGGGTGGGGGTGTCCAGGATGCGCGGCAGATAGGGCCGCACGTTGTAGGCCCAGACATGCTCGACCGACTGGATGGTGCTGAAATGCTCGTGCCGGGGCGCGCTTTCCTTCTTGATCTTCATGAAGACCGGCTTGGTTTCCGGATGCGGCCAGGTGACGACCTCCTTCTTGGGGTCGCCGGAATGGGGAATGGTCTTGTGCTTGCCGGTGCGGTAGCGGTTCTTGCGCTCCTCGGCCACCAGGGCGGTAAGCTCGCGGAAGCCGACCGAGCCGTGCGCCCGCATCGAATTGTACCAGCCGTCGATGATCGGGATCTGGGAAACGACCGCCCGCACCCGGGGATCCAGGGCGCCGACCACCAGCGAATGGCCGCCCGAATAGGAAATGCCCCAGACGCCGATACGGCCGGGATCGACGATGCCCTTGAAAGCGTCGCGGTAGCAGACGGCGTCGATCGACGAGCGGTAATCGGCGATCTGCCGCCAGGGGTCGAGATGCTGGCGCGGCTCGCCGTCGCTGGCGCCCAGATGGCGGTAATCGAAGATCAAGGCCGCCATGCCCTGGCGGACGAAAAACTCGGCGTATTCGGGCATGATCAGTTCCTTGACGTAGCACCAGCCGCCGCCCATCACCACCACCGGCCAGGGTCCCTTGCCCTTCGAGGGCGTGTAGAGATCGGCGCGGATGATCTCCTTCGGATTTTCGCTCGGATATTCGACGGCTTTGCATTTCATGGCACGGCCTCCCGGGTTGCCCTTTTGGGCTAGTAATCCTTGGCCGAGGGCGAGTGTCAAGTGCCGTTTAACAGGGCGGCGCGCGGGGGCTTGGCCAAACCGCCGGCCGACGTCCCTTGGACCCGGCCTTGCCGACCGCGTATACTCACGAGCCGCAAGGAAACCGGATCGGGAGTGGTGAACGCATGCGTCTTACCGGCGAACAGAAAAAGGCCTTCGACACCCAGGGCTTCCTGGTCTTGAAGAATTTTTACGCGCCGGCCGAGATGGCGGCGGTGTCCGCCTTTCTCGATCGCCTGCGCGACACCAAGGCCGAGCCCGGAAAGGAAGCCAAATATTACGAAAAGAGCCCGGTGAGCGGCGAAACGCTCCTGGTGCGGGTCGAGAATCTGTTCGGCGGCCTCAATCCCGACATGGAGGCGCTGCTGATCAACGGCCGCGTTCAGGCCCTTTTGAACGACCTGTTCGGCGAGCCCGGCCGGCTGTTCAAGGAGAAGGTCAATTACAAGGTGCCCGGCTGCCGTCCCGACAAGCTGCACCAGGACCAGGCGGCGGGATGGAACGCCTACGCCGATTTCTTCATCACCCTGTGCGTCGCGGTTGACGCCAACCGCAAGGAAAACGCCGCCTTAAGCTTTCTGTCGTCGGGCAATTACAAAAAGGCGCTGATGGGGCCGGAATGGCAGGTGCTGAGCGACGACGATCCGCCCTACCAGCCGGCCAGCGAATACAGCCTGATCGAGGCCGATCCCGGCGATGTCATCGTTTTCGATTCCTACGTTCCCCACGGCTCGCCTTCCAACACCAGCGCCCAGGCGCGGCGCAATCTGTTCCTCACCTTCAACCGCGCCTCGGCCGGCGATTTGCGGATGCGTTACTACCAGGACAAGTGGAAGAGCTACGCCCCCAACAAGGCCGAAGACGCCCGTTCGGACAACAGCTATCGGGTTTAGGTTGCGCAAGGCCCGACCCGCCGGGCCGGACGCGCCGCGCAACACAGAGGGCTTCGTCCTCTGTGTCCGAGGTTCTCTCTTTTGCTCAGAAATGGTGCCCCAGGTCGGACTCGAACCAACACGACCTTGCGGTCAACAGATTTTGAGTCTGCCGCGTCTACCATTCCGCCACTGGGGCACCGGGGGTATGGCCCGGGGATCATAGCGGCCAAATGGGCCCGGTCAACCGCCGGATTGGCGTTCCCGCCCAGGCGGCTGCCCGCGCTTTACGGTCGAGTGAAAACATGCGCTTGCGAAACCGGCCCCGCCCGTGGGACGATCTCGGTCAAGAACCGTCGGGTCCAACCCGCTATTGCAAAGACCAGGGGAGAACGTTGCCATGAGCCGCAAGGTCATACTTACCGTCGCGCCAACCAGCAATTTCCACGGCAAGGAAGCCAATCCGGCCCTGCCGATCCAGCCCGACGAGGTCGCCCAGTCGGTCTATGAATGCTGGAACGCCGGGGCCTCGATCGTCCATCTGCACGCCCGCGACAAGAACGGCGTGCAGACCAACGACGCCAACGTCTTCAAGGAAATGAACCGCTTGGTGCGCGAACGCTGCGACATCGTCTTGCAAAACAGCATCGCCCCGGCCTTGAAGCCGGGCGGCTCGACCGCCGAGGACGGGCTGCAGACCCTGGACGCGATGCCCGAGATGGCCTCGCTCGACATGGGCATTTGCGTCGTCAATTTCCGCAATATGGAATTGATCATCGAATGGACGCGCTCCTTCCTGCGCCGGGCGGCCAAGATGATGCTCGAGCGCGGCATCAAGCCCGAGATGGAGGTCTACAACAATTCGAACATGGACGACGTGCAGATGCTGATCGACGAGGGGCTGCTCACCAAGCCCTATTACGTCAGTTGCGTCTTGGGCATGAACAAGGTCAATCAGGGCGGCACCGTCTATTCGCCCAAGCATCTCATGCATTACGTCGATCTGATGCCCCAGGATTCGATGTTCTCGGCCTTGGGCATCGGCCCCAACCAGTTGGCGGCCAACATGCAATCGATCCTTCTGGGCGGCCACGCCCGCACCGGCTTCGAGGACAACATCTTCTTCCGCAAGGGCGAACTGGCCACCAGCAACGCGCAATTGGTCGAACGGCTGGCCCGCTTCGTGCGCGATCTCGGGCTCGAGGTCGCCAGCCCCGAGGAAGCCCGCGCCATGCTGGGCATTCCCTCGCTCAAGGCCAAGAAATAATCCGCATCATTTCGCACAGGGAGGAACCATGAAACCCCTTCGTTTCCGCACCCGACTTTTCGCCGCCGCCGCTCTGATCGCCGGATTGGCGCTGGCGCCCGCCACCCAGGCCCAGGAGGCGATCAAGCTCACCTTGGTCTCCGGCCATCCGCCGGCCTTTCTCTGGGTCAAGCACCTGCAGGAAACCTTCGCGCCGGCGGTCGAGAAGGAGCTGGCGAAGACCGGCAAATACAAGATCGAATGGAACCACGCCTATGGCGGCACGCTGGCCAAGGTGGGCGGCGAATTGGAGACGATCGAGGAGGGCCTGGCCGATATGGGCACCTCGTGGAGCCTGTTCAGCGCCGCCAAGATGCCGCTGCAGAACGTCTCCTACATGGCGCCGTTCAATTCCGACCAGCCCAAGCTGATCGTCGCCATCATCGAGGATCTGCAAAAGAAGATTCCGGCGATGGGCGCCCAGTGGGACAAGTACAACCAGGTCTATCTGGGCGGCGGCGTCGCCATCGATCCCTACCATCTCTTCACCAACTTCCCGATCAACAAGATCGAGGACATGAACGGCCACAAGATCGGCGCCCCCGGCCCCTCGGCCAATTGGCTGAAGGGCACCGGCGCGGTGGGCGTGGCGGGCGATCTCACCACCTATTACAACTCGATCAAGACCAACGTCTTCGACGGCGCCATCGTGTTCGCCACCGCCGCCGTTCCCGCCAAGCTGGTCGAGGTGGCGCCGCACGTCACCAAGATCAATTTCGGCTCGCCCTATGCCGGCGGCCTCACCTTTAACAAGACGCGCTGGGCCAAGATGCCCCCCGAGGTCCAGGCCGCCATCCGGACCGGCGTCGCCGCCTACGAGGAATGGTACTATGTCAGCCTCGACCAGCGGGTGGCCGGCGGCTACGAGGCGATGGAGAAGGCGGGCGCCAAGATCGTCGCCTTCCCCGAGGACCAGCGCCAGAAATGGGCCAAGCAGATGCCCAACGTCGCCAAGGAATGGGCGGAAGCCCAGGAGGCCAAGGGTCTGCCCGGCAAGGCGGTGCTGGCCGGATTCATGGAGGGGCTGCGCGCCCGGGGTCTCAAGCCCCTGCGCGACTGGGACAAGGAATAGCCGATGGTGGGTGAGTTCCGCCCACCGGACATCGCGTCCAGCCACGACGGAGCGGGCCCCAAGGGTCCGCTTCGTTTGCTGGGGGCCGGCTTCGATGGCGCCATCGCGGTGCTGAACGCCATCGGCACCGCCGGCATTTTCCTTCTGATGATCCTGATCAACGCCGACGTGATCCGCCGCGGCCTGATCAACGCGCCCATCCGCGGCGTCGAAGAGATCGTCAGCCTCACCATCGTCGCCATCGTCTTTCTTCAAGCCGGCCACACCCTGGCGACCGGGCGACTCACCCGCTCGGACGCCTTCTTCGATGCCTTGAACCGCCGCCAACCCCGCCTGGCCGCCGGGCTGGGGGCCGTGTTCGATCTCACCGGCGCGGCGCTGTTCGCCATTCTCTTCTGGGCCAGCTACCCGCTGTTCACCCGCGCCTGGCGCGATGATCTGTTCATCGGTGCCCAGGGCGATTTCACCGCGCCGATCTGGCCGGTCAAACTGGTGGTGCTGATCGGCTGCGTCGCGCTCACCCTTCAATTCCTGGTCTTCGCCGGTCGGGGGTTGGCGATCCTGTCTGGCCTTCGCCGGCCTAAGCGCGGCACGCCATGACCGACATCGGCGTCGGCTTCGCCTCGATCGGGGTGATGGTGCTGCTCATCTACGCCGGCATGTATGTGCCGGTGGCGCTTTCGCTCATCTCCTTCCTGGGCGTCTGGTGGATGAAGGGCAACGTCGTGCTGGCCTCGAAGCTGCTGGCCTTCGCCGCCGCCAACACCATTTCCAGCTACCTGTTCGGCGTGGTGCCTCTCTTCGTGCTGATGGGGCTCTTGGTCAGCGTCTCCGACATCGGCAAGGACACCTTCGAGGTCGCCAACCAGCTCTTCCGCCGCATCAAGGGGGGCTTGGGCATCGCCACGGTGGCCGCCAACACGGTGTTTGCCGCCATCACCGGCATCTCGATCGCCTCGGCCGCCGTCTTCACCAAGGTGGCGGTGCCGGAAATGACCCGGCACGGCTACAACCCGCGCTTCGCGGTCGGCATCGTGGCGGGCAGCTCGGTGCTGGGGATGCTGATTCCGCCCTCGCTGCTGCTGATCATCTACGGCGTGCTGTCGGAACAATCGGTGGGCGATCTCTTCCTGGCCGGCGTCCTGCCCGGCCTGGTGCTGGCCGCCGCCTACGCGATCGCCATTCCCGCCTTCTTCCGCTGGTGGCCAAGCTTCACCGGCTTGGCGTTGGAGGAGGCCGGCGCCGACGCGCCGCGGATGAGCAATCTCGAAATGCTTTGGAAGCTGGGCCCGGTGGTGGCGCTGGTCGCCCTGGTGCTGGGCGGCATCTATGGCGGACTCTTCACCCCCACCGAGGCCGGCGCGGTCGGCGCCCTTGGCTCCTTTCTGTTGGCCTTGACCAAGCGCCGTCTCACCTGGCCCAGCTTCTGGCGGGTGCTGGTGGAAAGCGGCCACATCACGGCGGCCATCTGCCTGCTGATCATCGCCGCCAGCATGTACAGCCAGATGCTGACCCTGTCGGGCATCACCTCCTATCTCGGCAACTGGATCGCCTCGGGTGGATTGTCGTTCCCGGTCCTACTCACCGCCTTCGTCGTCGTGGTGCTGGCGCTGGGCACCATTCTCGATTCGAGCTCGATCATGTTGATCACGCTTCCCCTGGTGCTGCCGGTGATCGCCAAATTCGGCGTCGATCTGGTGTGGTTCGGCATCGTCACCGTGATCGCGGTCGAGATCGGCTTGCTAACGCCGCCTTTCGGCATCTCGGTCTATGTCATCAAGGCGACGCTCGACGATCAGCGAATGAGCCTTAACGAGATCTTCGCCGGCGCGCTGCCCTTTGCGGCAATCATGTTCCTGGTGCTGTTGCTGGTGATCTTCGTGCCCTGGCTCAGCTTGGCCCTTATCCGTTAGGAGACGCCGATGCGGTTGGTGACCTTCGAACACGATCGGGTGGCGCGTTTGGGCGCTCTGATCGACGGCGACGCCACGGTGGTCGATCTCGACCGCGCGCATGGCATGGCGACCAAGCGCCACGATCCCAGGCTGGCCTCGATGCTGGCGCTGATCGAGGGCGGTGACGAGGCGCTGGTTCTGGCGCGCCAGACGCTGGCCTTCGCCGATGGCCGCCGCCCGCCCGGCGCGGTGCTGCCCGCCACCGAGGTTCGGCTTTTGGCGCCCCTGCCCCGCCCCACCCAGTTGCGCGACGGCCTGTTCTTCGAGAAGCATTTGCAGCAGGCCTTCGCCGCTTCGCGCCGCTTGAAAGCCCGGCGCGATCCCGCCGCCGCCGGCCAACCGCCCAAGGAGGGCGGCAGCTTCGCCATTCCGCCGATCTGGTACGAGCGCCCGCTTTATTACAAGAGCAACCGCATGTCGGTGATCGGGCCGGGCGCCGACATCCACTGGCCGGCTTACGCCGAATTGCTCGATTACGAGCTGGAATTCGCCTGCGTCATCGGCCGGCCGACCAAGGATGCCCATCGCGACCATGCGCGAAGCGCCATCTTCGGCTACACGATCTTCAACGACGTCAGCGCCCGCGACACCCAGGTGATCGAGATGCCGGGCATGCTGGGCCCCACCAAATGCAAGGATTTCGACACCGGCAACGTGCTGGGGCCCTGCCTGGTCACCGCCGATGAAATCCCCGATCCCTACAACCTCACCATGACGGCGCGGGTCAACGGCCAGGAATGGTCGCGCGGCAGCAGCGCCACCATGCATTGGAAATTCGAAGACGCCATCGCCACCATCACCCAATCGGAAACGCTGTATCCGGGCGAGGTGATCGGCTCAGGCACGGTCGGCGACGGCTGCGGGCTCGAGCAGGACCGATTCCTGAAGCCGGGCGACATCGTCGAGCTTGAAGTCGAGAAGATCGGCGTTCTTCGCAACCGCATCGTCAAACCCTAGTCAGCCGACGGAGGATCGCATGGCCCGCCGCTTCATCGACATCTCGGTCAAGTTGCAAGACGACATCCAGTCCGATCCGCCCGGCTTCGGGCCGCAGATCGAGTATGTCGATCACAAGACCACGGCGCCGCAGATGGCGCAGTTCTTCCCCGGCCTGCCGCCCTCCGATCTTCCCGACGGCGAAGGCTGGTCGATCGAGCTGATCAAGCTCACCACCCACAACGGCACTCATCTCGACGCGCCCTATCACTTCGCCTCGACCATGGATGGCGGCAAGCGGGCCATCACCGTCGACGAAGTGCCGCTGGAATGGTGCTTCGCGCCCGGCGTCAAGCTCGACTTCCGCCATTTCGCCGACGGCTATGTCGCCACCGCCGCCGATGTCGAGGCCGAGCTGAAGCGGATCGGCCACACGCTCAAACCGCTCGACATCGTGCTCGTCAACACCCGCGCCGGCGCGCGCTACGGGCAGGACGATTACATCAATTCCGGCTGCGGCGTCGGGCGCGAGGCGACGCTTTATCTGTTGGAGAAGGGCGTGCGCGTCACCGGCACCGACGGCTGGAGCTGGGACGCGCCCTTCAGCTTCACCAAAGGGGTCTATGAGAAGACCGGCAATCCCAAGGTGATCTGGGAAGGCCACAAGGCCGGGCGCGAGATCGGCTATTGCCACCTGGAAAAGCTCTCCAACCTGGAGGCGCTGCCGCCCTACGGCTTCACCGTGTCTTGCTTCCCGGTCAAGATCAAGGCGGCCTCGGCCGGCTGGACGCGCGCGGTGGCGATCGTCGAGTCCTAAGCGCCGCCTAGACCGTCATCGCCTGGGCCACCTGGTCGAGCGCCCGGCCGAAGCGCTCCAGCATCTCCTCGATCTCGCCCTTGCTGATCACCAAAGGCGGCGAGAAGGCGATGGCGTCGCCCGCCATGGCGCGCAGGATGACGCCGTGCCGTTCGGCCGCCGCCACCACCTGGGCGCCGACGCCCAATTTCGGATCGAAATTGGCCCGGCTGGTCTTGTCGGCCACCAGTTCAATGGCGCCGATCAGCCCGATGCCGCGCACCTCACCCACCATTGGATGGTTGGCGAAGCGACGAAGCCCGGCCTGCAAGACTGGCCCGACCTGGCGAACATGGCCCAAGAGGTCGCGCTCCTCATAGATCGCCAGGGTCTCCAAGGCGATCGCCGCCGACAGCGGGTGGGCGGAGTAGGTGAAGCCGTGGCCGAAAGTGCCGATCTTGGCGCTTTGCGCGACCAGCGCCTGGAAGATGCGCTCGTTAATCAGCAGCGCCGAGATCGGCGCGTAGCCCGAAGACAGCGCCTTGGCCAGCGTCATCATGTCAGGCACAAGCTGGAAGGTCTGGCTGCCGAACCGGTTGCCGGTGCGGAAGAAGCCGCAGATGATCTCGTCGGCGATGAACAGCACGTCGTGCTTCTTCAACACCGCCTGGATCTTCTCGAAATAGCCGGCGGGCGGCACGATGACCCCGCCGGCGCCCATCACCGGTTCGGCGATGAAGGCGGCCACCGTTTCCGGCCCCTCGGCCTCGATCTGGCGGTCAAGCTCCTCGGCCAGGCGGGTGGCGAAATCCTCCTCGCTCTCGCCCGGGCGGCCGAAGCGGTAATGGTGCGGGCAGGCGGCGGCCAGGAAACCCGGCAGCGGCAGATCGAAATCGCGCTGGTTGTTGGGCAGATGGGTGAGGCTGGCGGTGGCGATGGTGACGCCGTGATAGCCCTTGGTGCGCGAGATGATCTTCTTCTTTTGTGGCCGGCCCAGCGCGTTGTTGACGTACCAGGCCAGCTTGATGGCGGTGTCGTTGGCCTCGGACCCCGAATTGGCGAAGAAGACCTTCGACATCGGCACCGGCGCCAGCGCCAAGAGCTTCTCGGCCAGTTCGATGCCCGGCCCGTGGCTCTTGTGGTTGAAGAGATGGGCGAAGGGCAGGCGCTCCATTTGCCGCTTGGCGGCTTCGGCCAGACGCGTCTCGCCGAAACCGAGCGAGGCGCACCACAGCCCGGCCATGCCCTCGATATAGGCTTGACCGGATTCGTCGAACACCCGCACGCCCTCGCCCCGGACGATCACCAAGGGCCCCTTCTCGGGATGGAGCTTCAAGTTGGTGTAGGGATGGAGGACCGAGGCGATGTCGGCGTCACGAAGGGAATTCGAGCGCATGCGGATCTTCCTAGCTGGTGGGACGGCAATTGTCGCCCAGCCAGTGGGCGAACGCCACCTCGTCGATCTCGCCGGCGGCCAACTGGAGCACGGCGATCGTGGCTTCCGCCTCGCCGGCCGTCAGTTGGTAGCCGTCGGTCTCCAGGAAGATCGCCGCCGCCATGAAGGCGATGCGCTTGTTGCCGTCGATGAACGGGTGATTCTTCGCCAGGCCGAAGGCGTAGCTCGCCGCCAAGGCCACAATGTCGGCGCTTTCATAGGTATAACGATTGCGCGGCCGCTCGAGCGCCGATTCCAACAAGCCCGGATCGCGCAGGCCGCTCGCGCCCCCATGTTCCGCCAAAACCCGCTCATGCACGGCAAGAACAAGCTTGAGCGACAGCCAAAGCGGCTCGCTCATTTCGACAGTTCGCGCAAGGTGTTGCGATAGCGGCGCATCAGCCCGTCGGCGGCGTCCATCTGACGGTCGAAGGTATCGTCGAAGGGCGTGAGCGAAATGCTATCGGGTCCACGGATGATGACCAGCTTGTCGCCTTCGCCCACCCCCATGGCCTGCAATTCGGCCTTGCCGAGTATGACGCCCAGCGAATTGCCGATCCGGCGCACGGTGACTCTTTTGGTCATGGCGGACTCCTTTCGAGACTCATGGGCCTTCGATGGCTTATAACATATGTTATAACTCGTTGGCCGCGACGTCAACGCCCACGAAAAACCCCCGGGGTTGCCCCCGGGGGTTTCGCGGCATCTCTCGCTCGGCGAGGAGATTTACATCCCCATCGCCTTGCGCAAATTGGCGTCCAGCGTGTCGAGGAACTTGGTGGTGGTGAGCCAAGGCTGATCGGGCCCGATCAGGATCGCCAGATCCTTGGTCATCTGGCCGGATTCGACCGTCTCGACGCAGACCCGCTCCAGGGTCTCGGCGAAGCGCGCCACCTCGGGGGTGTCGTCGAACTTGGCGCGGTAGATGAGGCCCTGGGTCCAGGCGAAGATCGAGGCGATCGGGTTGGTCGAGGTCGCCTTGCCCTTCTGGTGCTCGCGGTAATGGCGGGTCACCGTGCCGTGCGCGGCCTCGGCCTCGACGGTCTTGCCGTCGGGCGAGAGCAGCACCGAGGTCATCAGGCCCAAGGAGCCGAAGCCCTGGGCCACGGTGTCCGACTGCACGTCGCCGTCATAGTTCTTGCACGCCCAGACGAAATTGCCCGACCATTTCAGGGCCGAGGCCACCATGTCGTCGATCAGCCGGTGCTCGTAGGTGATACCCTTGCCGTCGAACTGGGCCTTGAACTCCTTGTTGAAGACCTCTTCGAACAGATCCTTGAAGCGGCCGTCATAGGCCTTGAGGATGGTGTTCTTGGTCGACAGATAGACCGGCCAGCCCTTCATCAGCCCGTAATTGAAGCAGGCCCGGGCGAAGCCGCGGATCGATTCGTCCAGATTGTACATGCCCATGGCGACGCCCGAGCCCGGGAAATCGAACACCTCGTGCTCGATGGGGGCGCCGCCATCCTTGGGCACGAATTTGATGGTGAGCTTGCCGGGGCCGGGAATCTTGAAATCGGTGGCGCGGTACTGGTCGCCGAAGGCGTGGCGGCCAATCACGATCGGCTGGGTCCAGCCGGGCACCAGGCGCGGCACGTTCTTGCAGATGATGGGGGCGCGAAACACGGTGCCGTCCAGAATGTTGCGGATGGTGCCGTTGGGCGACTTCCACATCTTCTTCAGATTGAATTCCTTCACCCGCGCTTCGTCGGGCGTGATGGTGGCGCATTTCACGCCGACGCCGTACTTCTTGATGGCGTTGGCGGACTCGATGGTCACCTGATCGTCGGTCTTGTCGCGGTATTCGATGCCGAGATCGTAGTATTTCAGGTCGATGTCGAGATAAGGCAGGATCAGCTTGTCCTTGATGAACTGCCAGATGATGCGGGTCATCTCGTCGCCGTCAAGCTCGACGACCGGATTCTTCACCTTGATCTTCTTCATTCCCAACTCTCCTCGGAAGGCCGTAAGGCGGATGAATGTCCGCTGGGGAGCGCCCCAGCCACGCGCGAAGTCCGGCGACGGACCGCGGCAAAATAGGCAGTTCCCCGCCCGAAAGCAAGAGGGCGAACCTACCCGGTCCGGCCCGTTTCCCTGACCGGCTTGGCCGCTTAGACCCGGTTGCTGATTTCGATCAGATTGCCGTCGGGATCGCGCAGATAGATCGAGCGCAGCGGTCCGGTGGCGCCGGTGCGCGCGACCGGCCCTTCGATGATGGGAATCCCTTTATTTTTCAAATCATTAACTACGGCATCGAGCGGCCTTCCAGTCAGGAAGCACAGATCGGCCGAGCCCGGCGTCGGGCGGGCCGCCTTGGGTTCAAACTCGGCGCCCGCCTGATGCAGGTTGATCTTCTGCGTGCCAAAGGCCAGGGCCTTGCGCCCGCCGGCGAACGCCACCGGCCGCATGCCCAGCGCGTCCTGGTAAAAAGCGAGGCTGGCCTCGACATCCCGAACGGTCAGAACGAGGTGATCGAGCCCCTCGATCACGCCGCCGCCTCGGCCGCCACCGCGCCACCGGGCTTGTCTTGGGGCAAAAGCAGGCTCATGGCGGCCACGAAGCCCGCCATCACCGCCAGCATGACGAACACCCAAAGGAAATCGCCGGTGGCTTTCAAGATGATCGCCATCAGCGGCACACCCAGCCCGCTCACCCCGAAGGAGAGGATGAATTTGAGGCCGAAGGCGGTGCCCCGCCAGCGGGCCGGCGTGTAGCGGGCCAACAGGCTGTTTTCGGTCGGGATGCCGGCATGGTTGAAGGCCACCATGGCCAGCGCCACCGCGAACAGGGGCGGCCCGCCCAGGATGGCGGCCATCGCCAAGAGCGGCACTTGGGCCAGATAGACCAGCCCATAGACGTTGCGCAAGGGATAGCGATCGGCCCAATGGCCGGCCACCACCTGGAACAGCCCGGCCGAGGCATAGATGACCGTCACCATCAAGCCGACGCCCAGCAGCCCTTCGCCCAGATAATTGCCCAGCCGGGCCTCGAACAGCTTGGGCAGCGCCGGCATCGTCACCTGATAGACCATGCCAGTGCAGAGCATGGTGAGCGTCAGGATGATTCCGGCCCGCCAAGTCTCGCCGCGCGAGGGCGGCGGCGTCGGTTTCAGATCCTCTTTGATCTCGACCACCTGACGCCTCGCCAGGCTCACGCAGAACACCAGCCCGGTCGCCAGCACCAGCAGTCCCGGCACCAGGAAGGCGGCCTGCCAGCCAAAGGCGTCCGCCAAGGCGCCGGCGACGATGCCGCCCAAAGCCGAGCCCAAGCCGCCGAAGATGCCGTTGATGCCCAGCACCTTGCCGCGATTGTGGGCGTTGCGCACCAGCCAGGCGGTGCCGACCGGGTGATAGATCGAGCCGAAGAAGCCCAACCCGGCTAGGCCCAGCGCCAATTGGAAGGGCGTGGTGGCGAAGCCGGTGGCCACCGCCGCCAGACCAAGCCCGAAGAAATAGACCACCATCATGCCGACCGCGCTCCAGCGGTCGCCCAAAAGCCCGGCCACCGGCGCCAGCACGCCATAAAGCAGCTTGCCGGCGATGATCAGCATCAGCGCGTCTTCATAGGGAATGCCCATCGCCTTGGGGAGCGCCAGGGCCACCACGAAGAAGATCGGCTCGAACAGATGCGAATAGACATGGCCGACGCAGGAATAGGCAAGGGCGGCGCGGGCGGTGGCCTGGGACATGGGCGGGTTCCGTTGGGTTCGCGATCTCCAGCTAACCCTTGGATAACGTCCGCGTCAACCGCGGCAAATCCCCTGGGCGCCAAGGGAATAGGCCGGCTTCCCAGGCGGGCGCAAAGCGGTTAAAGTTGGAACAACGACAAGGATGGGGGAACGAAGAGGCTATGGACACACCGTCGTCGGCCCTGGCGACGTCGGACAGCGACGTCGAATCCTTCAAGCGGCGCCTGCTCGACCATCTCGTCCACACGGTGGGCAAGGATCAGGTCACCTGTACACCCCGCGACTGGTATCACGCGCTGGCCCGCACGGTGCGCGATCTTCTGGTCGAGATGTGGATGGATTCGACCCGCGCCACCTATCGCGGCGACGTCAAGCGCATCTACTACCTGTCCTTGGAATTCCTGATCGGCCGCTCGCTCATCAACAATCTGTTGAACATCGGCTTCGTCGACATCTGCCGCCAGGCCCTGGCCGATTTGAAGCTCGATCTCGACGTCATCGCCGAGGAGGAGCCCGAGGCGGCGCTCGGCAATGGCGGGCTGGGACGGCTGGCCGCCTGCCTGATCGATTCGATGGCCACGGTGGGGATTCCCGGCTACGGCTACGGCATCCGCTACGATTACGGCATGTTTTCGCAGGTGATCGAGAACGGCTTTCAGACCGAGCTTCCGGAAAACTGGCTGCGCTTCGGCAATCCCTGGGAATTCGCACGGCCGGAAGTGGTCTATACGGTCAAGTTCTTCGGCCGATCGGTGCCCTACCACGAGCCCGACGGGCGGCTGTCCTACGATTGGACGGACGCCGAGGAAGTGTTGGCGATGGCCTACGACCAGCCGGTGCCGGGCTACGGCGCCTGGACGGTCAACAACATCCGTCTGTGGGCCTCGAAATCGTCGCGCGCCTTCGATTTGAAGCGCTTCAATCAGGGCGACTATATGGCCGCCATCCGCGACCAGGGCGAATCGGAAAACCTCTCCAAGGTGCTCTATCCCGACGATTCCACCTCGATGGGCAAGGCGCTGCGCTTGAAGCAGGAATATTTCTTCGTCTCCGCCTCGCTGCAAGACATCCTGCGCCGCTACCTCTCGCAGCATAAGGGCTTCGGCGAAATGCCGAACAAGGTGGCGATCCAGCTCAACGACACCCACCCCTCGATGGCGGTGGCCGAGATGATGCGCCTGCTTCTCGACCAATATGGGCTGGATTGGGACGAAGCCTGGGCGACCTCGGTCGGCGTTTTCAGCTACACCAACCACACGCTTCTCCCCGAGGCGCTGGAGACCTGGCCGCTGCCCTTGGTCGAGACCATGCTGCCGCGGCTGATGCAGATCATCTTCGAGATCAACCGCCGTTTCTTGGACGAAGTGAGCCACCGTTTCCCCGGCGACGACGATCTGGTGCGCCGGGTTTCGCTGATCGACGAGGCGGGCGAGCGCCGGGTGCGCATGGCCCATCTGGCCTTCGTCGGCTCGCACCGGGTGAACGGGGTGGCGCGCATCCACACCGACCTGATGAAGACCACCATCTTCGCCGATTTCCAGCGCATCTATCCCGATCGCATCGTCAACAAGACCAACGGCGTCACGCCCCGGCGCTGGCTCAACCAGGCCAACCGCGATCTGTCGACGCTCATCACCCAGGAGGTGGGCGAGGATTGGACCGCCGATCTCGATCAGCTTCGCAAGCTGGTGGGCGTCGCCGAGGATCGCGGCTTCCAGGATGCCTTCCGCACCATCAAGAAGGACAACAAGCAACGCCTGGCCAAGCTGGTCAAGGACCGGCTCGGCCTTGTCTTGGACGAGAAATCGCTGTTCGACGTGCATGTCAAGCGCATCCACGAATACAAGCGCCAGCTTCTCAACGTGCTGCACGTCATCTCGCGCTACAACCGCCTGCGCGCCGGCGGCAAGGGCGCCAACCTGCCGCCGCGCACCGTCCTCTTCGCCGGCAAGGCGGCCCCCGGTTATTGGATGGCGAAACTGATCATCACCCTGATCAACGACGTCGCCAAGGTGGTTAATGCCGATCCGGCGGTCAAGGATCGCTTGAAGGTGGTGTTTTTGCCCAACTACAACGTCTCGCTCGCCCAGCGGATCATTCCGGCCGCCGACCTCTCCGAGCAGATTTCCACCGCCGGCACCGAGGCCTCGGGCACCGGCAACATGAAGCTGGCCCTGAACGGCGCGCTCACCATCGGCACCCGCGACGGCGCCAACATCGAGATCGCCGAGGAAGTGGGCGAAGAGAACGTCTTCTTCTTCGGCCTGTTGGCCGATCAGGTGATGGCGCTGCACCAATCGGGCAGCTACGATCCCACCGCGCTGGTGCGGGCCAACGCCGAACTGGCCGAGGTGATCGACATGATCGGCAACGGCTTCTTTTCGCCCGATCAGCGCGACCGTTACCGCCCGATCGTCGACACCCTCACCACGCACGGCGATTTCTACCTTCTTGTTGCCGATTACCCGGATTACCTGGCCAGCCACGCCAAGGTCGACGCGCTGTGGAAGACCAGCCGCGACTGGACCGCCAAGGCGATCCTCAACGTCGCCCGCATGGGCAAGTTCTCAAGCGATCTCACCGTGCTCGACTACGCCACCGACATCTGGAACGTCCGCCCCTACCGGCCGGCGCCGGGCACCCACCGTCATTGATGCCGCCCTCACCGCCCTTGTTGCCCCGGCCATGACCTTCATCGATCAAAGCGCCCTGCCCACCACCGGCAACCGCGAAATCGACCGCGATCACAACGAGATCGCCGATCGCGTCAACGCCATCTACGCCGCCTGGCAGACCGACGGCACCTGCCGGCTCTTGCGGCCGCATCTGGAAGCGCTTCTGGAAACGCTGCGCGGCCATTTCGCCAAGGAGATCACCATCGCCCGGGGCGCCGGCTACAAGGCCTGGGTGGAGCACCACACCCGCCACGCCGAATTCCTCGCCCGCCTGCAGCGCTTCATCGACACCTGCGAGAACTGCGATTCCGGCCATCCGCTCGACATCAGCCTCTTCCGCATCCTGGAGACCCATCTCTACGAGCATGAGATGACCCTGGACCAGGACATGTGGGCGCTGTGGAGCGAACCCGACGCCGGTTCCGACCAACCGCTGATCCTCTGGCGGCCCGAATTCTCGGTAGGAGTCGAGCAGATCGATCAGCAGCACCGTTTCCTCATTCGGATGCTGAACGATTTCTTCCTCAGCCTCGACGGTCCGGCGGCGCTCGCCGATCATCACCAGCGCCTGAAGGCGATCCTGAACGAAACCGAGCGCCATTTCCGCTCCGAGGAGCAGTATTTCTCCCACCTGCCGGCGGAAGAGGCCGAACGCCATCGCCTGGCGCACGACCAGCTTCTCAAGGAACTGATGCTGGCGATCAAGGACCGCGAGGCGTTCGGCGCCGACGATCTCAAAGCGCTGTTGGCCGGCTTCCTGCGCTATTGGCTGATCGACCACATCGTCAACATCGATGCCAAATTGCGTGACTTCCTCCGCTAACGTCGTTCAACCCTATGAACTGGCGAACCCCGAGGGCCGGGCGCCGCTGCTCCTGGTCTGCGATCACGCCGCCAATTACGTTCCGGCGGCGCTCGACGGTTTGGGTTTGGCGCCCGCCGATCTCGCCCGCCACATCGCTCTCGATTTGGGGGCCGGCGAGCTGACCCGCCGGCTGGCCCGCCGCCTCGACGCGCCGGCGGTGCTGGCCACCGTCTCGCGGCTGGTCATCGATCTCAACCGCCATCCGACCGAGGCCGATTCCATTCCCGAGATCAGCGACGGCACCGCCATCCCCGGCAACCAAGGTCTGGCGGCGCGCGACCGCACCCGGCGCGTCGAAGCGATCTTTCGCCCCTATCATGGCGCCATCGGCCGGGCGCTCGATCGGCTGCGCCGCCTGGGCCCACCGCCGCTTTTGGTCGCCCTGCACAGCTTCACGCCCAGCCTGAACGGCATCGCCCGGCCCTGGCCGGTGGGCATTCTGTGGAACCAGGACGATCGCCTGGCGCGATTCCTGATCGATGGGCTTGGCCGGGCCGGCGCCGGCCCGGTCGGCGACAACCAACCCTATTCGGGTCAGATGATCGCCTATACGATGAACACCCACGCCGGTCAGGCCGGGCTGGCGCATGCCGGCATCGAGGTTCGCCAGGACGAGTTGGCCGACGAGGCAGGTCTGGCGCGTTGGACCGATCGTTTGGCGCCGCTTCTGGCCTTGGCGGCGGATCAGGCCGCGTTCCATCGCTGGGAGGCCTTCGGATGAGTTGGGACCCCGATCTTTACACCCGCTTTGCCGATCACCGTTTGCGGCCGGCTCTCGACCTCATGGCCCGCCTGCCGCTGGAAGCGCCCGGCCGCGTCGTCGATCTGGGCAGCGGCACCGGCAACGTCACCGCGCTTCTGGCGGCGCGCTGGCCCGCTGCCGAAATCGCCGGCGTTGATTCCTCGCCCGACATGCTGGCCAAGGCCCAGGCCCGGCCCGAGCGCATTGCCTGGACCCAGGCACCTATCGAGAACTGGCGGGCCGCGGAGCCGGTCGATCTGGTCTTTTCCAACGCCGCCCTGCATTGGCTCGACCATCACGAGCGCCTGTTTCCGTCCTTGATCGGCAATCTGGCGCCGGGCGGCGTTCTGGCGGTGCAGATGCCGCGCAATCACGGTGCGCCCTCGCATCGCCGCCTGGTCGAAATCGTGCGCGGCGGCCCCTGGCGCAAGCGGCTCGAGCCCCTGTTGCGCGAGCATCCGGTGGCCGAGCCCGCCCGCTATTACGATTGGCTGGCGCCCTTGGCCCGCGATCTCGATATCTGGGAAACCGAGTACCAGCATGTCCTTGAGGGCGAGGACGCGGTGTTGACCTGGATTCGCGGCACCCTGTTGCGCCCCTTCCTCGATGCCCTGACCGACGCCGAGCGCCCAGCCTTCCTGGCCGATCTGGCAAAGCGGCTTGGCGCCGATTATCCGCGCCGCGCCGATGGCCGCACGCTCTTTGCCTTTCGCCGCCTTTTCCTGGTGGCGGTGCGGACGTGACGATGGGGCGCTAGGCGCCTTTGCGAGCCAGAAGGTCCTTGGCGATGGTGTTGCGCTGGACCTCGCTGGTGCCGGCCAGCACGCGGTACATGCGCAGCATGCGGAAGATCCACTCGACCCGGCCGCCTTGGATGATCCCTTCGCCGCCATGAATCTGCACCGCCCGGTCGGCCACCCGGAAGGCGGCTTCCGAGCAGAAGAGCTTGGCCATCGCGGCCTCGGCGCGCCCGTCGCCGCCCGCGTCCAGCGTGCGCGCCACGCTCAGCATCAGCGCCCGGGCGGCGGCCAGATCGATGGCCATATCGGCCAACATGTGCTGGACCGCCTGAAAGGCGCCGATCGGCTGGCCGAACTGGCGCCGCTTCGTGGCATGGGCAAGCGAATCGTTCAAGGCCGCGGTGGCCAGGCCGGTCATCGTCGGGCAGAGCAACAAGCGGGTCTGGGTGATGCGGCCCAGCGCCAGCGCCAGACCGCGTCCGGTCGCGCCGATCTGATTCGAGGCGGGAATGCGGCAGTTCTCCAGCACGATGTCGGCGGTGTGCGATTGACCGGCCATCGTCTTGTAGCCGCCCTCGACGCGATAACCCGGCCGGTCGGCCTCGACGAAGAAGGCGGTGATCTGGCGTTCGGCGGGATCGGCGCTGGTCGAGGCCAGGACCACCGCGATGTCGGCGAAGGGCGAGCCCGAGATGAAGCGCTTGCGCCCGTCGAGCACGAAGGCGTCGTGGTCGCGCACCGCCTTGGTCTGCAGCGCGCCGGCGTCCGACCCGGCGTCGGCCTCGGTGATGGCCAGGCATATCGCCTTGTCCGCCCGCACCACCGGCAGGATGAAGCGCTCCATCTGATCGGGCGTGACCTGGTCGATCAAGCCGACGACCCGCGGCGGCCCGGTGAGGTCGCCCAGAATATGGGGCGCCAAGGGCGACCCGGTGGCGTAGACGAATTCCTTGATCAGCGCCTGATCGAGCAGGTTAAAGCCGGCGCCCCCCATGCTCTCGGGCAAGGTCATGCCGTAGAAACCGAGCGCGTTGGCGCGCCGCCAGACCTGTTCGTACAGGGCGCGCTCGCCGCCCGGCTCCTCGGTCGGACGGCGCGCCGATTCCAGCGCCGCCAGTTCGTCGCGCGCGAAGCGGTCAATGCGTTCGATCATCGCCTGGGCCTTCGCCGATCCCTCGAAAGGGGCGGCGGTCGGGGCCGCCTCGCGGCGTGCGGTTTCGTTCGCCATCGTTACCTTCCCGTGACGTTGCGGCGGTCGGATCGTTTCAAAAAGGCCTGGCGCAAGAGCGCAATCATGCGGTTGACGAATTCGGCATCGGGTGCGACGGGGTTGATCATCAGACGGAAGACGATCGGGCCGTAAAGGCAATCGATGGCGGCCTCGGTGTCAAGATCGCCACGGAATTCTCCGCTGGCGATGCCGCGCTCGATCACCTTGCGGGCGTCGGCCCGCCGCACCGAGAAATAATGGGCGCGCATGGCGGCGGCGAGTTCGGCGTTGGCCTGACTGTCGGCGATCAGGGTTCGCAGCATGCGGCCGATGTCGCTCTGGCAGACCTCGGCGACGCGGCCAAGATGCACCCGCAAATCCTCCATCGCCGAATCCGTCTCGGGGAACCGGGTGTGGGGCGCCACCATCTCCAGGAACGCCTCCATGACGATCGCCGATTTGTTGGGCCACCAGCGGTAGATGGTTGCCTTGCTCACCCCCGCCCGTTCGGCGATGGCGTCGGCCGAAATGGCCGGAAGGTCGTTCGTCTTCAGCAAGGCGATGGCGGCCTTGAGGATCGACCGGCGCGAATCCTCGCAGCGTGGCCGCCCCAGGCGCCGTTGCGGCGCCTCGCCTTGGTCCGAGGATGGTGAAGGCCGCGACGTTCGCCGAAGGGTCACCGTCATCCGCTCGCCTCGTCCTTTCGGCCCATGAACACGTCCCGCCGATGGCCGTCACCAGAAGGCCATTGACGCCCAGGCCATTGGTACATACGATACGCCTAGTATCATATATCGGGTGGCTTGTCGATTGAAGCCTAACGGCGCCATGAGGGGCCATCGATCCGTTCGCAATGGCCACGATCACGCCGCGTGCTTTGCCGAGTTTGCCTAAGCCGAACGATCGAAAACAAACGTCAACAAAGTCATTGGGGGGACGTCATGCTTGCTGGATGCACTCCTTGGCCCGAGGAATTCGCGGCCCGATATCGGCAAAAGGGCTATTGGCTGGGCATTACCCTGCCCGAGATGGTCGAACGGACGGCGGCGCGTTTTCCCGACAAGACGGCGCTCGTCTACGGCGACCGGCGCCTCACCTACACCGAATTGGTTCGGGCGGTCGACAGTCTGGCCTGCGGTTTTGTTCAGCATGGCTTGAAGCCGCTTGATCGGGTGGTCCTTCACCTTCCCAACAGCGCCGATTTTGTGATCGTGTTCCTGGGGCTGATCAAGGCCGGGGTCATTCCGGTGATGGCCCTGCCGGCGCACCGTCATGGCGAGATCGGTCATTTTATCGCGCACGCCCAGGCGGTGGCCTATCTCATCCCCGATCGGACCAAGGATTTCGACTACCGCGCCATGGCCGCTGAATTGGCGCCCGCCTCTCCCAGTCTGCGCAAGGTCTTCGTGCTGGGCGAGCCTGGAGCCGGCCAGATCGATCTGCGGGCGATGCTGGCGGCCAAGGTCGAGGCCGCCCAGGCCGCCACGATTCTGGCGCCCCTTCGGCCCCCGGCCAGCGAGGTTGCGCTGATGCTGCTGTCGGGCGGCACCACCGGAATGCCCAAACTCATTCCGCGCACCCACGACGATTACGTCTACAATTGCCGGGCCAGCGCCGCCGCCTACAATCTTGACGACAAGACCGTTTATCTGGCGGTGTTGCTGCTGGCCCACAATTACACCCTGATCGCGCCCGGCTTTCTCGGCATGATGGCGGTGGGCGGGACCACCGTCATCGCCAGCAACATGACGGCGGAACACGCCTTCGCGCTGATCGAACGCGAGCGCGTCACCATGGCTGCATTGGTTCCGCCGCTGGCGATGGCGTGGCTGGCGGCCTGCGACGCCAACCGCCACAATCTGTCGTCGCTCCAGTTCGCCACCTGCGGCGCCGCCCGGCTTAGTCCGGAAATGCGGGCCGAGTTCGAGGCGCGCATCGGCTGCACCTACATCGAGGAATTCGGCACCGGCGAGGGCTTTCTCTGCCAGACCCCCCGCAACGCGGCCCTTGAGGTGCGCATGAACGGATCGGGCAAACCGATTTCCGAAGCCGACGAGGTCCGCATCGTCGACGAGAATGACCACGACGTCGCCGAGGGCGAGCGCGGGGAGATCCTGGCGCGCGGCCCCTACACCATCCGCGGCTACTACAACGCCCCGGCCATCAACGCGTCGTCCTTCACCGCCGACGGCTTTTACCGCATGGGCGACATGGCGCGCCTTAAGGACGGCACCATCTATGTCGAGGGGCGCAAGAAGGACTTGATCAACCGGGGCGGGGAGAAGATCAGTTCCGAGGAAGTCGAGGATCTGGTCCGGACCCATCCCGCCATCGCCAACGTCTGCGTCGTCGCCATGCCCGACGATTATTATGGCGAGAAGGCCTGCGCCTTCGTCATCCTCAAACCGGGCGAACGGCTGGCCTTCTCGGATTTGGTGGCATTTATGGAAAGCACCCGCATCGCCCGCTTCAAATTTCCCGAGCGCCTGGAGGTGGTCGAATCGTTTCCGATGAGTCCGGTCGGCAAGATTCTCCGGCACGAATTGCGAAAGACCATCGCCGCCCGTCTGGCCGAGGAAAAGGCGACAACGGTCGGACGATGATCGCGTTTGATCGAACGGTAAGAACCGGCGCCGCGCGGGCGCCGAAGCAGAGCAGGGAGGATCGATGACCTATCTTCGGCGATTGCCCAAATTCGCCTATGCGGGCCCCACCACCTTAAGCGAGGTGACCGCCCTGGTCGCCGACACGGCGCCGGGCGAGATTCTGCTTCTGGCCGGCGGCACCGACGCCATCTTGCAAATGCGCCGACGCGAGCGCACCCCCAAGACCGTGGTCGGCCTCAAGGGCGTGGCCGGGCTGGACGGCATCGCCGAAGAGTCCGATGGCGGGCTGACCATCGGCGCCACCGCCACCCTGGCGGCGCTTGCCGCCTCGCCGCTCGTCCGCCGGCGCTTCGGCCTGTTGGCGGAAGCCGTCCTCCAGATCGGCGGCGTCGAGCTGCGCAACGTCGCCACCATCGGCGGCAATGTCGCCGGCGCGCTGCCTTGCGCCGATCTGCCGCCCGCCCTGATGACCCTGGGCGCCAAGGTGAAGCTGGCCGGGCCGAAGGGCGCGCGCTGGGTGGCGCTTGACGAATTCTTTCCCGAATTCTCCCGCACCGCCGCCCAGCCCAACGAAATCCTGGCCGCCATCGGCCTGCCCAAGCCGGCGCCGGGCAGCGCCGGCACCTATCTCAAATTCCACGACCGCCATTCGATGGACATGACGGTGGTGGGCGTCGCCGCCTTCGTCACTTGGGATGCCAAAAAGAAGGCGGTCGCCGAGGTTCGTCTGGCCTACGCCAACAGCGCTCCCACCGTGATGCGCGCCCGCCAGGCCGAGGCGGTGCTGAAGGGTCAGGCGCCCAGCGACGACGCCTTGGCGGCTTGCGCCGAAGAGGCCTGCAAGGAGACCAAGCCCCGCACCTCGTGGCGGGCCAACGGCGCCTATCGCCTGGAGCTGATCCGGGCGCTCACCAAACGCGCCATCCGCCGCGCCTGCGAAAAGGCCCAAGCCCGTCCGGGAGACGCACCATGACCAAGCCCCTCGTTCCCGTCACCCTGATGGTCAATGGCGAACGCTACGACGTGAGCATTCCGCCCTGGCGGACGCTGTTGGAAGTGCTGCGCGAGACCCTGAACCTCACCGGCACCAAGCGCTCGTGCGGCGAGGGCCAGTGCGGCACCTGCACGGTGCTGATCGACGGCAAGGCGGTCAATTCCTGCCTGTATCTGGCGATCGAGGCCCAAGGCAAGGCCATCCAGACCATCGAGGGCCCGGCGGCGGGCGATCCGGTGGTCGAGCGCATCCAGCACGCCTTCGCCAACAAGGGCGCGATCCAGTGCGGCTTCTGCACGCCGGGCATGATCATCGCCACCAAATCGCTGTTGCAGGACAATCCCAAGCCCAGCGAAGACGAGATCCGCGAGGCGCTGGTCGGCCATCTTTGCCGCTGCACCGGCTATGTCCAGATCGTCGAGGCCATCCAGGATGCCGCCGGCGCCCTGGCCGCCAAGGAAGGGGCGTGATCATGAGCGACGCCAGCCACAAGCCCAATTACGATTTCCAGGTTCTGGGCAAGCCGCAACCGAAGAAGGACGCCCTGCAAAAGGCCACCGGTCGGGCCGAATACGCCGACGATCTCAACTTCCCCGGCATGCTGCACGGCAAGCTTCTGCGCAGCCCCTTCGCGCACGCCCGCATCAAGCGGATCGACATCAGCAAGGCCTTGGCCCTGCCAGGCGTGCGCGCCATCGTGACCGGCAAGGATTTTCCCGACGTGCTCTACGGCAACCTGCCGAAGACGCGGGACTATCGGGCGCTGGCGCTTGATCGAGTGCGCTACATCGGCGAGGAGGTGGCGGCGGTTGCGGCGATCGACGAGGACACCGCCGAGGACGCGCTCGACCTGATCGAAGTCGAGTACGAGGAGCTGCCGGCGGTGTTCGACATCGATGCCGCCCGGGCGCCCGGGGCGCCGCAATTGCACGACAAGGCGCCCGGCAACGTCTCGACCCATTCGAAAAGCCAATTCGGCGACGTCGAGGCGGCCTTCGCCACCGCCCACCATGTGCGCGAGGACGTGTTCGAAACCCAGCCGATCAAGCACGGCATGCTGGAGCCGCACGCCTGCGTCGGTATCTGGGAGCCGTACGGCAAGGCGACGCTGTGGTCGTGCAAGATGAGCCCCTATGTGGTGTGGCGCCAGCTCGCCATGGGGCTGGGCGTGCGGCCCAGCGACGTGCGGGTCATCCAGACCTTCATCGGCGGCGGCTTTTCGGGCGGCAAGCAAGAAGCGATGCCGATGGATTTCTGCGCGCTGCTGCTGTCGAAGAAGACCGGGCGGCCGGTGAAGTTCGTCCACACTATGGACGAGGTGCTGACCATCGGCCACATGCGTCACCCGATGCGCATCTGGCTTCGGACCGGCGTCGACAAGGAGGGCCGCATCGTTGCCCAGCATTGCAAGCTGTTGGCCAATGGCGGCGCCTATTCCTCGATCGGCGGGCTCAGCATCTATCTGGCGGGGGCCATGCTCAACCTGCCCTATCGGGTGGCCAACATCCGCTACGACGGCGAACGCATTTACACCAACAACGGCTTTTGCGGCGCGTTGCGCGGCCACACGGTGGTGCAGATCTGCTTTGCCCGCGATTCGCAGTTGGAGATGATCGCCGACGATCTCGGAATCGACCCGATCGAGATTCGCAAGCGCAACGCCATCGAGGAAGGCGACGTCACCGCCAACGGCCTGCGCATCGGCACCTTCGCCTTCCGGGAATGCATCGAACGGGTGGTCAACGAATCGGGCTGGCGCGACAAGCGCGGCAAGCTGCCGAAATACCGCGGCATCGGCATCGGTTGCGGCGGCCATCTGTCGGGCGCCCGCCTGATGGGCCATTCGGCGTCGGCGGCGGAGATTCGCTTGCAGGAGGACGGCACGGTCAACCTCACCACCGGCTCGACCGACGTCGGCCAGGGGGTGGAAACGGTGATGGCAATGATCGCCGCCGAGGTGCTGGGCATCGAGACCGACGACATCTCCTACACCATGGTCGACAGCGAGACGACGCCGGTCGATCCCGGCACCTTCAGCTCACGGGTCACCTTGTTCACCGGCCATGCGGTGAAGCGCGCCGCCGAGGACGCGCGCGACCAGATCGCCGCCATCGCCGGCGAGAAGCTGGGCGTCGACCCCAAGGATTTCATCTTCAAGGGGCGCGAGGTCATCAACCGCAAGAACGACAAGCAGCGCGCCAAGCTGAAGGACATCGTGCGTTGGGGCAGCTTCCAGCTTGGCCGGATGGTGACCGGGCGCGGCGCCTACACTCCGGCCGAGGAGAAGATCGATTTCGAAACCGGGCACGGCAATCTGTCGCCCGCCTACAACCCCACCGCCTGCGTCATCGAGGTCGAAATCGATCCGGAAACCGGCTTCGTCGACGTGGTCGGCGTCTGGGGCGCCGACGACAGCGGCACGCCGCTCAATCCGCTGGCGGTCAAAGGCCAGGTGATCGGCGCCACCGTGATGTCGATCGGCCAGGCGCTCTACGAGAATCTGATTCGCGTCGACGGCAAGGTGATGAACCCCTCGCTGCGCGACTACAAGATGCCCTTGGCGACCGATCTGCCGAAGCTCGCCAACTTCCGGCACAGCAGCATCATCACCTGGGAGCCCGAGGGCCCCTTCGGCGCCAAGGAGGCCGGCCAAAGCGCCGGCACCGCCGTGGTTGCCGCCATGGCCAGCGCCATCTACGACGCCACCGGCCTGCGCCTCACCCGCCTGCCGATGAGCCCGGAAGACATCCTTTTTGGCTTGAAGGCCGCCGAAGCGGCGAAGAAATAGGGCGCTTGGAGCCGATTGTCATCAAGGTTGATGCGTGCAATTATTGCCCGCATCAACCTTGTTCGGCCCTGGTCCCATGCCCTCGCGCGCTCCCACCTCCGCCAAGTCGTCCCCGAAAACCTTGCCCCGCCCCTACGAAACCCTGCCGCCCCTGATCAACCGGGTGATGGAGAAGGTGGTGGCGGTCGGCAACAAGGATTACCAGGCCTTCGGCCTCAACGTCCGCGGCGCCCGGGTGATGCTGGCCCTGGCCGACGGCGAAGCGCTCCGGGTGTTCGAGATCATCGCCCGCTGCGGCATCGAGCCCTCGACCTTCTCCCATCTGCTCACCCGCTTGGCCAAGCTGGGTTACGTTACCCGCCAGCGGCCCGAAGAGGATAACCGCGCCGTGCTGGTGCGGCTTACCGCCCGAGGCCGTCAGGTGGCGCGCCAATGCCGCGTGCTGGTCGACCGCCACCACCATCTCATTGCCGATCGGCTTTCGGCCGGCGAGGTCGAGAGCCTGCGCAAGCTGATGCTGAAGCTCTACAAGGGGCTCGGTCAGCCCGAATAATCGGCGTCGATCAGGATGGCGATCAGAAGCGCCGGCTCGGTGCCGCGATTGATCCAGGCGTGGTTGGTGCCGCGCTGGATCACCACGTCGAAGGGCTTGAGCGTCCGCTCCTCGCCCTCAAGAAGCAGCGTCACCTCGCCCGCGAGCACGATGATGTAGTCGATCGTCTTGGTCTTGTGCATCCAGGGGCTGATCGAGGTGTCGGGCCGGGCGGCGTCGGCGCCGTAGGAGGCGAAGGCGGCGGCGGCGCGCGCCTTGGCGGTTTCGTCGTCGCCGTCGGCCGATTCGGGCGCCACGGCGAAGAACAAGAACTTGCTGCCGCCCGGTTTGGGGATCAGCTCGAAGGGCAGGTTCACCGGGTCGGCGAAGGCCTGGGAATCGATCGGCCGCGGGTCGGTGTTCCAGACCTCGGTCACCCCGCGCGAGGCCGACCCCTTGCGCTTGGCGAGCACCGCATCGTCGAGCACCACCGAGCGCCCCTGGGCGTCGTGGCCGGTGACGATGCGGCGCAACTTGTCGAGCATCAACCCTTCCGGCGATCGAGGAAGGCGTCGATCAGCGCCACCGTCTCCGGGGTGTGCAGCAGGCGATGGTTGGCCATCATCTCGCGGTCGAAGCCGTTGCGGCCGTGATCGCCCTGGGCGGCGATGCAGCCCTTGATCTCGGCCAGGGTGTTGACGGGGAAGGTGGCGACGCGCTCGGCAATCGCCCGGGCCTTGGCCGGCAAGTCCGCCTTCGGCACCGACCATTGCACCATGCCCAGTTGGCGGGCCTCGGCGCCCGAGACCGATTCGCACCCCAAGATGAGGCGCGCCGCGACGCCCGGCCCGCACAGCCGGGTCAGCCTTTGCGTGCCGCCGGCGCCCGGCACCTGGCCCAGATTGGCCTCGGGCAGGCCGATCATCGCCTCGTCGGCGGCGATGCGCAGATCGCCGGAAAGGGCGAGTTCGAAGCCGCCGCCCAAGGCGGCGCCGCCGATTTCGCACAGCACGACCTTGGGCAGGCGGGCGATGCGGAAATTGAGGTTCTGCAAATCGAGCGTGTCGTCGATCTGGGTCTGGGGCCCGCCGCGCTGGCGCAGATTGTCGCGCATCCAGGCAATGTCGTAACCGGCGCAAAACACTTTGTGGGCGCTGCGGATGTGCAGAACGCTGATCGCCGGATCGCGCTCGATGGCGTCCAGCACCTGATGGAAGCGGGCCATCCATTCCGGATGGATGGCGTTGACCGGCGCCCGGTTGAGGGTGGCGATCGCGATTTCGCCTTGGCGCTCGAGATCGATCATGGCTCGACGAACCTTTTCAGCGCCTTCAGGCCCGAGCCGTAGATGGCCTCGGCCAGCTTGGCGACCTTTTCCTCGGGCCCCTTGGGCGTGAAGCGGCCCACCCAGCGCACCTGGCATCCCGAGCCCTTGGGCAGCACGGTCATCGTCGCTTGGTAATCGGCGAAGGGCATCGGACCCTCGACGATGACGTAGGAAAGCGTCATCGCCGCCTCGTCGCGGAAGACCTCGTCCTCGATGATCAGCTTGCCGTCGGGCAGATGGACGTGGCGGCGCTTGTTTTGGTTGGCGGCCTCGATGCGGGCGATGCCGGGCAGCCATTGGCCGACCCCGCAGAAATCGCGCACCACGGCCCAGATCGTGTCGGCCGGGGATTGGAATTCGCCGGTCACGGTTACTTCGGTCATGCGGTCGGTCCTTTCGTTGGCAAAGGCGTTCGTTACTGGGCGGAAAGCCCGCCATCGAGAATGATTTCGGTGCCGGTGATGAAGCGCGATTCCGGCCCGGCCAGAAACAGGATGGCGTAGGCGACGTCAAGCGGCTCGCCGATGATGCCCAGGGGAATCTGGCGGCCCAGCTTGGCGTAGGCCTCGTCCTCGCCGAAGCGCCGAACATGGTCGGCCAGGATCGGCGTTTTGACGAAGGCCGGATGCACCGAATTGCAGCGGATGTTGTATTCCTGCTTGGCGCAATGCAGCGCCACCGATTTCGACAGATGGCGCACCGCCGCCTTGGCCGAATTGTAGGCGGCCAGATTGTGACCGGCGACGATGCCGGCCACCGAGGAGACGTTGACGATGGCGCCGCCGCCGCTTTGGGCGATCCGGGGCACGGCGTGCTTGCAGCCCAGAAAGACGCTGTCGAGATCGATGCGGTGCACCTTCTGCCAGAAGGCGTAGTCGATCTCCTCGATCGAGCCGCGCCCGGGAATGCCGGCGTTGTTGACCAGGATGGTCAGCCCGCCGAAGCGCGCCGCCACGGCGTCCAGGGCGGACTGCCATTGCGCCTCGAGGGCGACGTCGTGGGCGAGGGCCAGCGCCTGGCCGGGATGTTTGGCCTCGATCGCGGCCGCCGTCTCTTGCGCCGCCGCGAGATCGACATCGGTGGCCGCCACCTTGGCGCCTTCTTCGGCGAAGAGCAGGGCGGTGGCCCGCCCGATCCCCGAGCCGGCGCCGGTGATCAAGGCGATCTGGTTGGCAAGTCTTGGCGCACCCATACTCACACCACCTTCTTGTCGCGCAGCGTTGCGATCGCGGCCGCATCATAGCCGAGTTCGGCCAGAATGGCGTCGGTGTGCTCGCCCAGCGTGGGCGGGCGGGCGCGAATGCGGCCCGGCGTGCGCGACAGGCGCACCGGCACGTTGGGCACCGGCGCCGGCTTGGGCAGGCCCGGATACTCGATCGGTTTAAGAAACTGCGCCGCCACCGCTTGCGGATCGTCGATCGCCTGCTGCGGCGACAGGATCGGCGCCGCCGGCAGGCCGGCCTTCTCCAGTTCCGCCAGCGCCTGGGCGGCGTGGCGCTGGCCGCACCAAAGGGCCATGCGTTCGCTTAAAACCGAGCCATGATCGCCGCGGCCCTGATCGTCCTTGAAGCGCGGATCGTCCAGCCATTGCGGCTCGCCGATCAGCTTGGTCCAGCGGCGAAACAGCGGATCGCCCACCGTCATCACGGTGATCCATCCGTCTTTGCACTTGAACACATCGGCGGGGCCGGTCTGCTGGCTACGGCTGCCCTGGGCGATGCGGTTGGGCGCCCGCACCCCTTGCTCGATCAGATAGGTGCCGAGGAAGGAAAGGCCGGTGGCCATCAGGGCGCCCTCGACCATCTGGCCCTGGCCGGATTTCTGCCGCTCCATCAGGGCGGCCATGACGCCGAAGGCCAGGAACATGGCGGTGCCGTAATCGGAATAGGTGGCCATGGCGCGCTGCGGCCGGTCTTGGGTGCCGGTGAGATACATGGCGCCCGACATCGCCTGGCCGATGGCGTCGAAGCCCAGCTTGTGGGCGTAGGGGCCGGTGCTGCCAAAGGCGGTGGCGAGCGCCAGGATGATGTCGGGCTTTTCCGCTTTCAACGAATCGTAATCGAGCCCCATCGACGCCAAAGCCGGGGCCGGCATGTTGACGACCACGACGTCGGCGGTGCGCACGAGGCGGCGCACGATCTCGCGGCCCTCGGGGGTCATCGGATCAAGGGTGAGGCCGCGCTTGTTGCGGCTCATGGCGAGAAACATGGCGCCGTCGCCCGCCTCGCCCACCGGCACCAGGAAGCGGTCTTCGCCGCCGCCCACCCGTTCGATGCGGATGACGTCGGCGCCGAAATCGCCCAGCAGGGTGGCGCAATAGGGGCCGGCCACGTAGCGGCCGAAATCGAGCACCCGGATGCCGGCCAGAACGTCGGACACCGTCCCCCCCTTATAGCTTTTTGTGCGGCCATCTTATTTTCCGCCGCCCGCCCTTGTCAATCGAAGTGCCGCCACCCGCTTCGATTGACAACAATTCGATATGAAACTATACCCAGAACGAGCGAGGCGCCTCCTCGCGTAGGGTCGGCCGCAAGGCGGCCGCGCGCCGCATGGCGCGGGAGCCAAGCGAGCGGAGGCGAGCGCCCGGCGATTGAGGGCCTAATAAAGAATCACGACACCGTTGGGTGTCGGAAACCCAAAGACAGGGAGGGTGCGTCATGTCCGTCTTCAAGGAAGTCCAGGCCGCCACATGGAAACCCCAGCATTTCCTGTGGAAGGTCGAGAACAAGGTGGCGACCGTCACCATCAATCGGCCGGAAAAGAAAAACCCCTTGAGCTTCCAAAGCTACGGCGAATTGCGCGACACCTTCCGCGAATTGCAATACGCCACCGACGTCAAGGCGGTGGTGATCACCGGCGCCGGGGGCAATTTCTGCTCGGGCGGCGACGTGCACGAGATCATCGGTCCCCTCTTGCAGATGAAGATGCCCGAGATCATCGCCTTCAACCGCATGGCCGGCGATCTGGTGCGCGCCATGCGCAACTGCCCGCAGCCGATCGTGGCGGCGATCGACGGCGTTTGCGCCGGCGCCGGCGCCATTCTGGCGATGTCGTCCGATCTGCGCTACGGCACGGCGCGCTCCAAGGTGGCGTTCCTCTTTGCCCGCGTCGGCCTGCCCGGCTGCGACATGGGCGCCTGCGCCCTTCTGCCGCGCATCATCGGCCATGGCCGGGCTTCGGAATTGCTCTATCGCGGCCGGGCGATCGGCGGCGAGGAGGCGCTGCGCATCGGCTTCTACAACGAGCTGATGGAGCCGGAACGGGTTCTGGCCGGCGCCAGCGAGGTGGCGGCGGAACTGGCCAACGGTCCCTCCTTCGCCCACGGCGTCACCAAGCGCATGCTGCACAAGGAATGGGACATGGGCCTGGACGAGGCGATCGAATCCGAGGGCCAGGCGATGGCGATCAGCATGTTCACCGGCGATTACCGGCGCGCCTACGAGGCCTTCATCAACAAGAAGACACCGAAATTCGAAGGCGATTGATCGGCCCCGGAAGAGGTCCTCATTTTCAATCGAACCGGGCGCCCAAGCCCGGGCGGCAAGGGAGCGACAGGCATGGCCGGCAGGCGCGATCCGCGAGGCGGACCCCAGGGGAACTGCGTCGATTATCTGTTCGAACACGCGCTGGAGCCCCAAAACCGCAACCGGGTCTATCTCCGGCTTGATGACGGCGCCGTCACCTTCGAGGAGCAGCATCGGCGCGTCTGCCAGGCCGGCCATTATCTGAAATCGATCGGGCTCAAACCCGGCGAGCGGATGCTGATGAGCGTCATGGACGGCAAGGATTTCGTCGCCCTCTTCCTGGGCGCCTTGAAGATCGGCGTCGTTGCCGTGCCCTTAAGCACCTTCCAGAAGGCCAAGGATTACCGGCACAATCTGAACGACAGCGGCGCGGCGGCGATCTTCGTCGATCGCAGTTTGGCCGGGACCATCGCCGAAATCCGCCCCGAGGTGAAGGCCTGCCGCCATTGGGGCGTGCTGGGCGGCAGCGCACCCGGCTTCGTGCCCTTCGAACCCGGCGCCGACGCCCAGCCGGAAACGCTGGAGACGCGTCCCTGTTCGGCCGACGAGGTCGCCTTCTGGCTCTACAGCTCGGGCTCGACCGGGGCGCCCAAGGGCGTGGTGCACACCCACGCCCACATCTACTGGGCGACCGAGCTGACCGGCATCGGCGCCTTGGGCATCAACAAGGACGACGTCGTGTCCTGCCCGCCCAAGATGTTCTTCGCCCTTGGCCTGGGCGGCGAGGTCTATATGCCGCTGCGCGCCTGCGCCGAAACGCTGGTCAGCCCCACCGCCATCACGCCCCCGCGGGTGTGGGCGCAATGGATCAAGAACCGGCCAACCGTCACCATGGTGGTGCCGACGCTGTGCAGCGGCATGCTGCAACTGGCCGAAAAGGAATTCGGCCAAGCGGTGGCGCGCCAGGCTTGCGGGCGCCTGCGCTTCGCCTTCTCCTCGGGCGAGGTCTTGCCGCCCACCCTGATGCATCGCTGGCACGATTACACCGGCGTCGAATGCCTGAACGGCTTCGGCACCACCGAAATGACCCACATGTTCATCTTCAACCGGCCCGGCCATCCGGTCGAGCATAGCTGCGGGCGCATCGTCGAGGGCTATCGCTACGAGATCCTCGATCCCCAGGGCAACCGGGTGCCGGTGGGCGAGGTCGGCAACCTGCATGTCTACGGCCCCACCTCGGCGGTCGAATATTGGAACAACCCCGAGAAGACCGCGATCGTGATGGGCAAGGGCGGCGTGCTCACCGGCGACATGGTCTATGAGGACAAGGAGGGCAATCTGTTCATGGCCGGGCGCTCCGACGACATGCTGCGGGTCGGCGCCATCTGGGTTTCGCCGGCCGAGGTCGAAGGCGCCCTGGTCACCCATCCGGCGGTGCTGGAGGCCGCCGTGATCGGCGCCCCCGACGAGGGCGGGCTTACCAAGCCCAGGGCCTATGTGACGCTGCGCGACCCCGTCGATCCGGCCCACTGGCCGGCGCTGGAGGCGGAATTGAAGAAACATGTGCATGGCCAATTGCCGGCCTTCAAGACTCCGCACCGCATCGAGGCGATGGAAGAACTGCCGAAGACCGCAACCGGCAAGATCCAACGGTTCCGTCTTCGCGCGCTGGCCCTCGAAACGGGCGCTTGATCGCCGCCGCGTCCTTCCCTACACTTGTGTCAAATTTCGTGCGCGGACGTCGTTGGGGCGTCAAAGGACCGCGCCGGCACAGGGGAGGATAGGATGGCCAACGAACGCGATCCCAAGGGCGCGCCGCAAGGCAATTGCGTCGATTATCTGTTCGAGCGGGCGCTCAGGCCCGAGAACCGCAACCGGGTTTTCCTCAGGCTCGATGACGGCGCCGTCACCTTCGATCAGCAATACCGGCGGGTCTGCCAGGTCGGCCATTACCTGAAGGCGATCGGCTTGAAGCCGGGCGAGCGCATGCTGATGGCGGTGATGGACGGGCCCGATTTCGTCGCCCTGTTCCTGGGCGCCATGAAGGTGGGGGTGGTGGTCATTCCGCTTTCCACCTACCAGAATCCCAAGGATTACCTGCACAATCTGAACGACAGCGCCGCCGCCGCCCTGTTCGTCGATCACAGCCTGGTCGGCGCCATCGATCAGATCCGTCCCCAGGCCAAGAGCTGCCGCTTCTGGGGCGTCTTGGGCGGCAAGGCGCCGGGCTACGAGGCTTTCGAGCCGGCGGTGGCCGGCCTGCCCGAGGAGTTGGAAACCCGGGCCTGCGGCGCCGACGAGATCGCCTATTGGCAATACAGTTCCGGCTCGACCGGCGCGCCCAAGGGCGTTCTTCACACCCACGCCCATCTTTATTGGGCGACCGAACTGGGCGGCATCGGCACGCTCGGCATCCACCGCGACGACGTCATCACCTGTCCGCCCAAGATGTTCTTCGCCTTCGGGCTGGGCGGCGAAATCTATTTCCCGCTTCGGGTGGCCGCCGAAACCCTGGTCAGCGCCACCCCGATCACCCCCAAGCGGGTGTGGGAGCAATGGATCAAGAACCGGCCCACCGTTTCGATGGCGGTGCCGACGCTCTACAACGGCATGCTGCAATACGCCGAAAAGGAATTGGGCCAAGAGGTGGCGCGCCAGGCCTGCGCCCGCATGCGCTTCGTGCTGTCGGCGGGCGAAATCCTGCCGCCGTCCCTCATGCATCGCTGGAAGGACTACACCGGCATCGAATGCCTGGACGGCGTCGGCACCACCGAGATGACGCATGTCTTCCTGATGAACCGGCCTGGCCATCCGATCGAGCAAAGCTGCGGTCGCATCAGCGACGGCTACCGTTACGAAATCCTCGATTCCGAAGGCAAGCCGGTGAAGAAGGGCGAGACCGGCAATTTGCATGTCTACGGCCCCTCGGCGGCCACCCAATATTGGAACAATCCGGAAAAGACCAAGCAGGTGATGGGCCGAGGCGGCGTGCTCACCGGCGACATGGTCTATGAGGACAACGAAGGCAATCTCTACATGGTCGGGCGCTCCGACGACATGCTGCGCGTCGGCGCCATCTGGGTTTCGCCGGCCGAGGTCGAGGGGTCGCTGGTCACCCATGCCGCCGTGCTCGAGGCCGCGGTGATCGGCGCCGCCGACGCCGAGGGCCTCACCAAGCCGATGGCCTACGTCACCCTGCGCGAGCCGGCCCAGCACCCGGACCGCAAGGCCCTGGAGGCCGAATTGCAGGCGCACGTCCACAAGACCCTGCCCAGCTTCAAGGTGCCGCGCAAGATCGCCTTTATGGATGAGCTGCCGAAGACGGCGACCGGCAAGATCCAGCGCTTCCGCCTGCGCGGTCTGGCGGCGGGATCGGGGTCGTAAGGCGGGCCTGGGCCCGGCCGATGACCAAGCGCACCCGCAAGGGCGAAATCTTCCGCGCCGCCATCATCGACGCGGCGGCACGGTTGTTCATCGAGCGCGGTTTCCTCGGCACCAACATCCAAGACGTGGCGAACGCGCTGGGCGTGACGCGCACCGCCGTCTATTACTACTTCAAGAACAAGGGGGCGATCCTCGACGCGATCACCGAGGACACCACCTTCGCCGCCAAGACGATGGCGGCGCGGCTGTCGGCCGATCGCGGGCGCGATCCCACTCAGGCGCTGCGCGGCCTGATGGCCCAGCAAATCGATCTCATTCTTGCCAGCCCGATGCGCTTTCGGGTCTCCGACCGCGACGCCGTCAACCTCTCGCCCAAGAAGTGGGCCGAGGTGCGGGCGGCCTGGCGCGGCATTCTGGAAAGCTTCACCCAAGTGATCGAGCGCGGCGTCGCCCAAGGCCAGTTCGACGTCGTCAACGCCCGCGTCGCCGCTTTCGCCGTCCTCGGCATGTGCAATTGGACGGCGCGCTGGTACAAGCCGGGTGGCGGGCTCGGCACTTCCGACATCATCGCCATGATGACCGACATGGCGCTCAAGGCCGTGCGGCGACCGGGGGCCTCGCACCCGGCCGCGCCCAGCCTGGCCGACCGTTTCCGTCTCTTGCACGCCGACGTCAACGCCCTCGAACGGTTGTTGACGGCGGGCGGCGATTCCACCGCGCCTCGGCCGATCCGCCCGGCGGGTTCGATTGACGCAGGCGTGAAAAAGTCGTCTAATCTGACGAACAAACGACAACGTCCACGCACACCACGACAACAGGGGGAGACATGATCCGGAAATCGTTTTGGGCCGCGTTGGCGGCCGCGACGCTCGTCACCACCGGCGGCGCTTTGGCGCAGCAGGGCCCGGTGAAGATCGGCTTCGTCACCACGCTCACCACGCCGTCCGGCTATATCGGCGAGGAGACGCGCGACGGCTTCACCATCGCCATGGACCAGGAAGGCGGCAACAAGCTGGGCGGCGTCGCCGTCGAGCTGATGATCGCCGATGACGGCGTCAAGCCCGACGTCGCCAAGCAACTCGTCGAACGGATGATGCAGAAGGATGGCGCCAAGATCATCTCGGGCGTCATCTTTTCCAACATCGTCGCCGCGGTGGCGCCCGACGTCGTCAAGGCCGGCGGCTTCTATGTCGGTCCCAACGGCGCCCCCAACAACATGGCCGGCGCCGATTGCCATCCCAACTATTTCATCGCCTCGTGGCAGGCCGGCACCCAAAGCGACATGGCCGGCCTGTTGGCCGACAAGATCAAGGCCAACAACGTGGTGCTGGTGGCGCCCGACTATGTGGCGGGCAAGGACCAGATCGCCGGCTTCAAGCGCTACTTCAAGGGCACCATCTCCGGCGAGATTCTCACCAAGCTGGGCCAGACCGACTACGCCGCCGAGATTACCCGCATCCGTTCGCTCAAGCCCGACGCGGTCTTCTTCTTCCTGCCGGGCGGCATGGGGGTGAGCTTCATCAAGCAGGTCAAGGAATCCGGCCTGCAGAACACGGCGCTCTTGGCGCCCCTGACGGTCGATGACCGCATCGTCGAATCCTTGGGCGACAAGGCGATGGGCATTCGCAGCACCACCTTCTGGAACTGGGATTACGACAACGCGGCGAGCAAGAAGTTCGTCGAAGACTTCAAGAAGAAGCATGGCAGGGTGCCCACCACCTACGCCGCCCAGGGCTACGACACGGCCCGGCTGATTGCCAGCGCGCTCAAGGCGGTGGGCGGCGACGTCTCCAAGACGGACGCCTTCCGCGCCGCCCTCAAGAAAGCCGATTTCGTCTCCATCCGCGGTTCCTTCAAATTCGCCAACAACAACCATCCGATCCAAACCTGGCACGCCCGCGACGTGGTGAAGAACGCCGACGGCACCTACGCCACCAAGACGGCCGAACTGCTGTTCAAGGATTACAAGGATCCCTATTCGGCCGAGTGCAAGCAGCCCTAGGGACATCTCCGGAGGTCGTCCCGGACCGGGTTTAGGCCCGGTCCGGGCGGCGACGGCGCCACGACCAGCCAGGCCAGCCGATGGATTTCGCCCTCTTTGCCGAGCAGATACTGAACGGGCTGCAAGCCGGGGTGACCCTGTTCCTCACCGCCGCCGGCTTGACGCTCGTCTTCGGCATCGTCGGCTTCATCAATCTCAATCACGGCACCCTGGTGATGGCCGGGGCCTACATCGCCGCCAAGATCGCTACCGTCACCGGCTCCTTCTGGCTGGGCCTTGCGGTGGCGGTGCCGTCGGTGGTCGTCCTCGGCCTGCTCTTGGAAACCTCGGTCTTTCGCCGCCTTTATCACCGCGACCATCTCGATCAGGTGCTGGCCACCTTTTCCCTCATCCTCTTCTTCAACGAACTGGCCCGCATTGTCTTCGGCCGCCTGCCCTATCAGATCGACAAGCCGGCGCTGCTGGCGGGCGCCGTCCATCTGTTCGGCGATCTCTATTACCCGATCTACCGCTTGGCGGTGATCGGGGTCGGCGTCGCGGTGGCGATCGGGCTTTGGTATCTCACCGCCAAGACCAAGCTCGGCATGTTGATCCGCGCCGGCTCGACGCATCGCAACCTGGTGGGCGCCTTGGGAGTCAATGTCGGCCGCCTGTTCCTGGCGATCTTCGCCTTAGGCGCGCTGTTGGCCGGCTTGGCCGGGGCGATCATCGGCCCGATGCAGGCGGTCGAGGTCGGCATGGGCGAGAACATCATCATCCTCGCCCTGGTGGTGATCGTCATCGGCGGCGTCGGCTCGATCCGCGGCGCCCTGGTGGCCTCGGTCTTCGTCGGCATCGCCGAATCGCTGGGCCGCACCCTGGTCCCTTATCTGTTCGAGAAGGTGGTCGACACCTCGACGGTGACCTTCCTGAGCGGCATGTTCGCCTCGACCAGCGCCTATGTGATCCTGGCCGCCGTGCTGATCGTTCGGCCCCAGGGCCTGTTTGCGGGCAAGGTCTAAGGCATGACGTTCTGGCCGCCGTCGCGCCCGACCCTGATCGTCCTCATCGGGGCCGTCCTGTTGCTGCTCTTGCCGCCGATCGCCGAGGCGCTACGCCAACCCTTCGTCATCTCGGTCGCCACCCGGGTGGTGATCCTGGCCTTGGTGACGGTGAGTCTCGATCTTCTGATCGGCTTCGGCGGCATGGTGAGTTTGGGCCACGCCGCCTTCTTCGGCGCCGGCGCCTACGCCACCGCGCTGCTCACCCAATTGGCAGCGGCCGGCAAGCCGCTGGTCTGGGGCTGGGTGCCGCCGGTCGAGGGCCTGGCGGTGTGGACGATCGCCATTGTCGTCGCCGCCCTGTTCGGTCTGGTGATCGGCGCCTTGGCGCTGCGCACCAGCGGCTTCAACTTCATCATGATCACGCTTGCCTTCGCCCAGATGGTGCTCTTCCTGGCGTCGCTGCGCGAACTGGGCGGCGACGACGGCTTGCGCATTCCGGTGCGCAACACGGTCGTCGGGTTTTCCATCGAAAGCCAGACCGCCCTTTATTACGTCAGTCTGGTGGCGCTGGCGCTTTACCTGTTCTTGTGCGACCGCATCGTCCATTCGCGCTTCGGCTTGGTCCTGCAGGCGATCGCCCAGAATCCCCGGCGCGCCCACGCGCTCGGCTATCGCGTCTATTCCTACCGGTTGGTGACCTTCGTCATCGGCGCCGCCGGCGCCGGCTTGGCCGGGGCGCTGATCGCCAACCACGCCCGCTATGTCAGCCCCGACCTCTTGATGTGGACCCGCTCGGCGGAAATCATGATCATGGTCATCCTGGGCGGCAAGGGCACGCTTTTTGGCGCGGTGCTGGGGGCGGCGGTGCTGCTCTTGCTCGAGGAGTTCCTGATCGGCCTGACCGAGCATTGGCAGGTGATCCTGGGCCCGATCCTCTTGGTGGTGGTGCTGACGGCCCGGCGCGGCCTGTTCGGGCTATTGGCCGGGTCGAGGGGCGGCGGAGGCGGGCATGGCTAGGCCGCTGCTGGTCATCGAGGATTTGAACAAATCCTTCGGCGCTCTCAAGGTCACCGATCAGTTGAACGTCGAGGTCGAGGAAGGCGAATGCCACGCGCTCATCGGCCCCAACGGTGCCGGCAAGACGACGCTGATCGGCCAGTTGATGGGCGAGTTGAAGCCCAATCGCGGCCGCATTCTTTTCGACGGTCACGACATCACCGGCCTGTCGCAGGCGCGCCGGGTCGAGCTTGGCATCGCGCGCTCCTTCCAGATCACCTCGGTCTTTCTCGATTTCACCGCGCAGGACAACGTCATCCTCGCCGCCCAGGCGGCGCAGGATCATAATTTCCGTTTCTGGGGCCGGGCGCGCCGCCACCCCGATCTGCGCGCCGCCAGCCAACGCTATCTCGATCGGGTCGGTCTGGGGGCGGCGGCCCAATCGCGCGCCGCCGATCTGGCGCACGGCGCGTTGCGCCAGCTCGAACTGGCGATGGCCCTAGCGCTGGAGCCCAAACTCCTGCTGCTCGACGAGCCGATGGCCGGCATGAGCGTCCAGGAATCGCGGACCATGACCGATCTCTTGAAATCGCTGGCCGGCACCAAGACCATGCTGCTGATCGAGCACGACATGGACGCCGTCTTCCGCCTGGCCGACCGCATCACCGTGCTGATCGGCGGCCGGGCGCTGGCCACCGACCGGCCGGACGCGATCCGCTCGAACCAAGACGTTCGCACCGCCTATCTGGGAGAGGGCGACCATGCTGGTGCTTGACGGCATCGACAGCTTCTACGGCTCCAGCCAGGCGCTGTTCGGCGTTTCGCTTGAGGTGGGCGAGGGCGAGGTGGTGGGGCTGTTGGGCCGCAACGGCATGGGCAAGACCACCACCGTCCATTCCATCTTCGGCCTGGTGGTGCCCAAGCGCGGCCGCATCGCCTATCGCGGCCACGCGCTCGAAAGGCGGCCATCGCACGAAATCGCCCGCCATGGGTTGGGGTTGGTGCCCGAGGGCCGCCACGTCTTCTCGTTGCTCACGGTCGAGGAGAATCTGATCGCCACCGCCCGGCCGCGCCCGAACGGCCCGTCCCCTTGGGATTTGGCCAAGGTCTACGACCTGTTCCCGCGCCTGGGCGAGCGGCGCAACCAGCTTGGCTCGCGCCTCTCGGGCGGCGAGCAGCAGATGCTGGCGATCGGGCGGGCCCTGATGACCAATCCCGAACTGCTCATCCTTGACGAGGCGACCGAGGGCCTGGCGCCGCTCATCCGCGACGAAATCTGGACCTGTCTTGGCCGGCTCAAGGAAAGCGGCCACGCCATCTTGGTGATCGACAAGCACATCGAGCGCCTGGCCCAGGTCGCCGACCGCCATTACATTTTGGAAAAAGGCCAGGTGGTGTGGAGCGGCCCCTCGGCCGATCTGCTCGCCAACCCCTCGCTCAAGCACCGCTATCTGGGAGTCTAGGCTGTTTCTATCAGCGAAAAAGGCCGGGCGTCTTTCCGTAGGATAAAACCACCAAGACACCGAGGCCCCAAGAGGCACAGCCCGGTATATTTTTGGCTTGGTGCCTTTGTGCCTTGGTGGCTCTCACCCATTCTTATCAACCGCCGGCCTTCGGTGATCGACGAGCCGCCATCTTGCCCGGAATGAGCCGCCTAATCCTTGGCCGGCTGGAAGATTTCCACCTGCACGCCGTTCAGCGATTTCGGATGGATGAAGTTGACGGCGCCGAAATCGCCCGCCACCGTTTCCGGCAGCACGAACTGCATGCCCTTGGCCTTCAAGGCCGGCACGTCCTGGTCGATGGCGTCGACGGCGACCGATAGCAGGAACACGCCCTCGCCCTTGCGTTCCAGGAAGCCGGCGACCGAGGTGTTGGGCTGGGTCGAGGCGATCAGGTTGATGTGAAAGCCCTTGATGTCGAGGGTGGCGCCGATCAGCCCCGGAAAGGCGAAATCGCCTTCGCCCAGGGGCGTCGCCTTGACGCCGAACAGGCCTTCATAGGTCTTGGTCGCCGCCGCCAAATCCTTGACCGCGATGTTCATGCCGTAGATGCCGGTGATCATGCCGATTCCTCATTCCTGCCGTTTCGCTCGGGGGATTGTCGGGCTTTTGGCCGATGCGGTCCAGGCCCGCGATGGGGGGGGAAGCGGCGGCGGATTTCTGCTACTCTTGGCGGTAGCGTAATGGCGGAGGGGCGTGGCATGCGACGGAATCTTTCGGCGATCGGTGTCGGTCTTTTGGCGCTTGTCGGCGCGGCCGCCGGGGCCACGGCCCAAGAGGCGGCTTCGCCCTTCACGATCTTCAAGGTTCCCGCCGGCGCCCATCCGCACGATGTGGCGGCCGATCGCGACGGCCGCACCGTCTGGTACACCGCCCAACATCAGGGCGCGCTGGGCCGGCTCGATTCCCGGACCGGTGCCGTGCGTCAAATTGCACTCGGCAACGGTTCCAGCCCGCACGGGGTGATCGTCGGGCCCGACGGTGCCGCCTGGGTCACCGATTCCGGCCTGAACGCCATCGTCCGCGTTGACTACAAGACCGAGGCGGTCACCGTCTTTCCACTGCCCGCCGGCACGCCCTACGCCAATCTCAACACGGCGGCCTTCGACGGCGCCGGCGTCTTGTGGTTCACCGGCCAGAGCGGCTATTTCGGCCGGCTCGATCCCGGCCAGCCGATGGCGAAGATCTTTCCGGCGCCCAAGGGGCGCGGCCCCTATGGCATCGCGGCGACGCCCAAGGGCGAGGTCTATTACGTCTCGCTGGCCGGCAGCTATCTGGCCCATCTCGATTCCGTCACCTCGCAGGCCCGCGTCATCGAGCCGCCCACGCCCAACCAAGGAGCAAGGCGGGTCTGGTCGGATTCCAAGGGCCGGCAATGGATCAGCGAATGGCTGTCGGGCGATCTTTCCCGTTACGATCCCGCCGAGCGAAGCTGGAAGCGCTGGCGCCTGCCCGGCGCCAAGCCCAGCCCCTATGCGGTCTATGTCGATGAGGCCGACATCGTCTGGATCACCGATTTCTCCGCCAATGCCCTGGTGCGCTTCGATCCGGCGAATGAAACGTTCCAATCCTTCACCTTTCCCCATCGCGGCGCCGAGGTCCGGCAAATCCTTGGAATACCCGGAGAAGTTTGGTTGCCAGCCTCCGGCGCCGATCACCTGTACCTGTTGAAAACCCGGTAAGGCCGCAAAGGATTCAATAGAAAGTTTAGGTTCCGCCTGAATTTCCCAGCATTGATTGGGTGAGCGGAAGATTAACGGCTGTTACGTTAAACATCACAATATAAGAATATCCGCCAGAAGGGCGGAGGCTCTGGGAAAGCCGGTTCGCCTTTGGTTAAGGAAAACGAATGACGCCGGACGTTTCCCGCAAGGTTCTGGTCGTCGTGGTCGGCGGCTCGGAGCGCCAACGCACCGAGATCGAACGGGCCCTGATGTCCTTTTACAAGGTGCAAAGCTTCGCCGAGGCCGAGGCGGCCAAAGCGATGCTGGCCAAGACCACGCCCGCCCTGGTGCTGATCGACGAAGAGGTGCCGCCCAAGGGCGGCTACAAGCTGCTGATCAATCTCCTGCTGCTGCCCTCGCTGCAGGGCGTGCCTTTCGTCGGCTTAAGCGGGCGGCCGCAATCCGATCTCCTGGATTTCATCGAGGCCAAGAAATTGGGGGTGGCGCTGGCCAAGCCCTTTCTGCGCAGCCGCCTGTTGAAATCGATTTCCGGCCTCATCAACAAGTCGGTCGAGCAGGGCTGGGAGAAGATCGAGCCGGTGCAGCGCCAGGCGCTCACCAAGACCGTCGCCCTGTTCAACGACATTTCCGACAATCTGGAAAGCGGCGAGCCGATTCCCTTTGCCTCGGTGCGGGAAAGCTGCAAGCCCCTGGCGCAAGCGATCGCCACCCAGTCCTACCGCGACATCCTGAAGGGCGTGAAGGGGCACGACAACTACTCCTACGTCCATTCGCTCAGGGTGGCGACCTTCCTGTCGCTGTTCGGCACCACCATCGGCATGAAGGGCGACGAGCTTCTGCTGCTCGCCTCGGGCGGCATGCTGCACGACATCGGCAAGATGACCATTCCGCACGACGTGCTGAACAAGCCGGGCAAGCTTTCGTCCGAGGAATTCACGGTGATGAAAAGCCACGTCACCAATTCGGTGGCGCTGCTCAACAGTGGCCTGGAAATTCCCAAGGGGGTGATCGTGATCGCCGAGCAGCATCACGAGAAGCTCGACGGCACCGGCTATCCGAACGGCATCAAGGGCGGCCAGTTGAACGAGCTGGCGCGCATGGCGGCGATCGTCGACATCTTCGGCGCGCTGACTGACCGGCGGGTCTACAAGGACCCGATGCCGCCCGAAAAGGCCCTGGGCATCATGGCCGAGATGACCGACGGGCTCGACCAGAATTTCCTGGCCCTCTTCCGCCACGTCCTGCTCGACGCGGCGCTTGAGGCGGCCTAGGGCGAAAAGGGGGTACGGGTGAGGGGGGACGACAAGGCATGACGGTTTCCGGCGATTTCCTGGCGCACAAAACCCTGATCGGCCTTATCGGCGGCTCCGACAAGCATCGGGCGGTCATTACCGAATCGCTGATGCCCTACTACCGCATCTACACCTTTGCCGATTCGGAAAAAGGCCTCGACTGGCTGCGCACCGACCGGCCGGTGCTGGTCATTCTCGACGAGGACACCAAACCGCTGGGCGGTCTCAGCACCTTGGAGGCCCTGATCCGCCTGCCGGCGGCGCGCCGCCCGCAGATTCTGGCGCTGGGCGCCAAGGCCGAGTCGCCGTTCCTTGAAATGGCGGTGAAGCGTGGCGTCGGCGCCACCCTGGTCAAGCCCTTCAAGCACAGCCATCTTCTCCGCGCGGTCTCGGCGCTGATCAACCGCGTCGTCGAAACGCGCTGGAAGACGGTGTCGCCGCTGGTGGCGGCGCCGCTCCTGCGGGTCACCGAGATGTTCGAGACCCTAGCCGATCTGGTCGGGCTGCCGGCGGCGCTGCCCACCGCCGAGGCGCTGGCGGCCGGGCGCGAACTGGCCGAGGTGGCGCGCCAGGGCCTGTTGCCCGAATTGCTGGATGCGCTCGACGGTCACGACAATTATCTCCTTAGCCACTCGATCCGGGTTGCCGGCCATCTCGCCCGGTTCGGCCAAACCGTGGGTCTCAAGGACGACAGTCTGGTGGCGCTGTCGGTGGCCGGCCTGCTCCACGACATCGGCAAGATGGAGATTCCTTTCACCATCCTGAACAAGCCGGGCGAGCTGACGCCCGACGATCGTCAGGTCATGAATAGCCACGTCGCCCGTAGCCTCAATCTGATGGCGCGCACGCCCGATCTGCCGCCGGCGATCTTAGCAATCACCGCCACCCACCACGAACGCCTGGACGGTTCGGGCTATCCGCGCGGCTTGAAGGGCGAGGCACTCAACAAGCTGTCGCGCCTGGTCGGGGTGGTCGATGTCTATTGCGCGCTCACCGAGCGGCGGCCTTATCGCCCTCCGCTCGGGTCCGAGGCGGCGCTCGATCGGATGGGCGCCATGAACGCCGCGCTCGATCCGGGGCTGGTGGCGACCTTCCGCGGCCTGGTCCTCGACGGCCTTGGCCGTCGCGTCGCCGCCTGAGAGTTTAGATTTCCACCTGGGTGCCCAGCTCGAACACCCGGTCGGGCGGCAGGTGGAAGAATTCCATGGCGTTGGTCGAGCTGCGCACCATCCAGGCGAACAGGTTCTGGCGCCACTCCGCCATCTCGTAACCCGGGGTGGGCAAGATGGTGACGCGCGACAGAAAATAGGTGATCGACATCGGCTCGTAAAAGAAGCCCAACTGGTCGGCGCGGGCGTTGGCCAGCGTCTTGGGGATGTTGGTGTCTTGCATGTAGCCGAAGCGCAGATTGATCCGGAAGATGGTGTGGCCGAGATCGAGCGATTCCACCCGGCGCGCCTCCCGCACATAGGGAATATCCTCGACCAGCACGGTGAGCAGCACCATGCGCTCGTGCCGCACCCGGTTGTGGCGGATGTTGCGTTGGAGCGAAACCGGAATGTCGGTCTGCGGGCCGGTGAGGAAGATGGCGGTGCCGGGCACGGTGGTGATGTCGGTGGGCAAGGTGGCGAGATAGTCGGCCAAGGAGCCGGCCTTCTCGACCCGCTTGGCGAGAATGCGGTCGCGGCCGTCCTTCCAGGTGACGAGGAGCACGAAGACGGCCAACGCCACCGCCAGCGGAAACCAGCCGCCATGCGGGATCTTGACCGCGTTGGCCAGGAAGAAGGCGAGATCGACGAGCAGAAAGAGTCCGACCAAAACGCGCCAGCGCATTGGCGGCCAGCGCCAGACCATCGCCATGACGATGGCGATCAGCAAGGTGTCGATCAGCATGGTGCCGGTGACGGCGACGCCGTAGGCGGCGGCCAGATTGCTTGAGCTTTGGAAGCCCAGCACCAGCACCGTCACCATCACCAGAAGGGCGCCGTTGAGAATCGGAATGTAGATCTGCCCCATCTCGGTTTCCGAAGTGTGGCGGATCGAGACTCGCGGCAGATAGCCCAACTGCACCGCCTGGCGGGTGACCGAAAAGGCGCCGGAGATTACGGCTTGCGAGGCGATGACGGTGGCGATGGTCGCCAGCACCACCAGGGGCAGGCCGGCCCAGTCGGGCGCCAGACGGAAGAAGGGATTCTCGACGGTCTCCGGACGGGCGAGCAACAGCGCGCCCTGGCCGAAATAATTCAGCAGCAGGGCCGGAAGGACCAGGAGATACCAGGCGAGCCGGATCGGCAGCCGACCGAAGTGGCCCATGTCGGAATAAAGCGCCTCGGCGCCGGTAACCGCCAAGACCACCGAACCCATGGCGAGAAAGCCGTTAAGCCCGTTGTTGACCAGAAACAGGGCGGCGTGGTGCGGACTGAGCGCCCACAGCACCCCCGGCATGAGCGCGATGCTGCGGATGCCCAGCACCGCCAGAACCAGGAACCAGATCACCATCACCGGCCCGAACAGCGCGCCCACCGCCGCCGTGCCCTTGCGCTGGATCAGGAAGAGGCCGAACAGGATCAGGACGGTAATGGGGATGATGAAATCCTCCAGCTCCGGCCGCACGACCTTCAAGCCCTCGACGGCGCTCAAGACCGAAATCGCCGGAGTGATCATGCTGTCGCCGTAAAAGAGGGCGGCGGCGAAGATGCCCAAAGCGCCCACCAAGGTCATCAGCTTGGCCTTGCCCTCGGCGGCGCGCGCCGCGATCGCCAGCAGCGCCAGGCTGCCGCCCTCGCCCCGGTTGTCGGCCCGCATGACGACGATAACGTATTTGAGCGAGACGATGCAGGTGATCGACCAGAAGACCAGCGACAGCACGCCCAGAACATGGGCGCGGTCGAGCGGCAGCGGATGCGGCCCGGCGAAGGTCTCTTTCATGGTGTAAAGCGGGCTGGTGCCGATGTCGCCAAACACAATGCCGATGGCGCCCAGCATCAAGGCGGATACCGATCGTCCGATCGGATCGGGTTCCGAGGGCATCGTGGTGGGGGCCATGGCGGCGGAGATTAGCCCAAGACCAAGGGCAAATCGACGAAAAACGGGGGGATCGGCCCCGCCGCCCCGCCTGGACTTTTCCACAGCTTGGCCCCATGCTAAGGCCCGGTTCGAGGGAGGGAGCCATGGCGGCAAGCGGCGGCGCGCTCACCTACCATGCGGGCGACTGGCATGAGGGCAATCCGGCCCTGATGGGGCCGCTCACCCATGGCGTCTGGCTGGCCTCGACGGTGTTCGACGGCGCCCGCGCGGTGGCGGGCTTGGTGCCCGATCTCGATCGCCATTGCACGCGGGTGGTGCAATCGGCCCGCGCGATGGGGCTCGATCCGATGCTGACGCCGGGCGAGATCGAGGAGCTGGCCTGGGAGGGCATCCGGCGCTTCCCGCCCGCAGCCGAACTTTACATCTGCCCGATGTTCTGGGCGGAAAGCGGCTTCGTCTATCCCGATCCGGCCTCCACCCGCTTCTGCCTGTCGGTCTACGAATTGCCCCTGCCGCCCTTCGCCGGCTTCTCGGCCTGCCGCTCCAGCTACCGGCGCGCGGCGCGCGACATGGCGCCCACCGATTGCAAGGCCTCGTGCCTGTATCCCAACATCGCGCGCATCGGCCGCGAGGCCAAGGCGCGCGGCTTCGAATCGGCGGTGGTGCTCGACGCCAACGGCAACGTCGCCGAATTCGCCTTCACCAACCTGTTCATGGTCAAGGACGGCACCGTGCACACGCCGGCGCCCACCGGCACCTTCTTGAACGGCATCACCCGCCAGCGGGTGATCGCCCTTTTGCGCCAGGCCGACATCGGGGTGGTCGAGCGCGCCATCGGCTTCGAGGAACTGCTCACCGCCGACGAATTGTTCGCCACCGGCAATTACGCCAAGGTGCAGCCCTGCACGCGGCTGGAGGAAATCCATTACCCGGTGGGGCCAACGGCCAGCCTGGCCCGCACGCTCTATTGGGACTTTGCCCGGCGCCATGCCGGTTAACCAAAAAACCAATTATAGATTGACATCTTAACCCGTTCCCGCCATTTTCCCGGCCATTCCCGGGAACGTGGGAGGCAAGGCCAAAGGCCCGCCCGCCCCGTCCGCCCCTAAAGGGGGATGGACCTACCAGGACATGACGGAACAACGGAAGCAAGGAACCTTCCATGACCAAACGCGCGGAATCCAAATACAAGATCAATCGGCGTCTCAACGCCAATTTGTGGGGTCGGGCCAAGAGCCCGCTCAACAAGCGGGAATACGGTCCCGGCCAGCACGGCCAGCGGCGCAAGAAGCCCTCCGACTTCGGCACCCAGTTGATGGCCAAGCAGAAGCTCAAGGGCTATTACGGCAACATCGGCGAACGCCAGTTCCGCAAGCTTTACGATGAGGCGTCGCGCCGCAAGGGCGACACCTCGGAGAATCTGATCGAGCTTCTCGAGCGGCGGCTGGACGCCATCGTCTATCGCCTGAAATTCGCGCCCACCGTCTTCTCGGCCCGCCAGATCGTCAATCACGGCCATATCGACGTCAACGGCCGGCGCGTCACCATCCCCTCCTATCGGGTGAAGGATGGCGACGTGATTTCCATGCGCAAGAAGGGCAAGGAGATGGCGCTGGTGATCGGCTCGCTCGATTCGCAGGAGCGCGACGTGCCCGATTATCTCGAATGCGACGTCAAGGCGATGAGCGGCAAATTCATCCGTGCTCCCAAGCTGGCCGATGTGCCCTATCCGGTGCAGATGGAACCCAATCTGGTGGTCGAGTTCTACTCGCGCTAAATCGGGCGTCTTTGAAAACCGCGCGGGCCGCCCCTGGGGCGGCCCGTTGCGTTTTCGCTTTCAACCGCTGCTCCAGGCGCGCGGGCGTTTCATGCCGGCTATTTTGCAGGCCTGCTGGACATAGCCATAGGGGAACAGCTCGAACAGCCGGTTGCGGGTTGCGCCCAGCGTCTTGGTCAGATGCTTAATGACGTGACGGGAGTCGGGCGCCGTGCGGTGCTCGTCCAGCCAGGCGCGCATGAAGCGGATCGCCGCCCAATGCTCGTCGGTGAGCACGATCGTCTCTTTGGCGGCCAGCGCCAAGGCCACCGCCTCGCTCCAGTCGGCGGGGTCGATCAGATAGCCCTCGGGATCGAGGCGAAGCGCGGGCAGGTCGTCAGCCATGGTCCCGCCAGCCTAGCCGGCCGGCCCACAGCCGCCTTGCCGCCGGTCAAGAGAATGGCGTCGAATCCCGGTTGATGCTAGGATCGGGCATGGCGACAATTTTGACCATCGAAAGCGAACGCGAGACGGACGGCCGCTGGATCGCCGAGGTTCCCGCCCTTCCCGGCGTGTTGGCCTACGGCGAAAATCGTGACGACGCCATCGCCAAGGCGGAAGCCCTGGCCCTGCGCGTGCTGGCCGAGCGCCTGGAAAACGGCGAGTCCGTTCCCGAGCTTGGCGCCCTATTTCGCGCGGCATGAGCGCTTGGCCGTCGGTCAAAGCGCGAAGGCTTTTGGCGGCGCTGTTGCGGCAGGGGTGGGCAATCAAACGGCAGACGGGATCGCTTCGAACCTTGGCCAAGGCGGGTTGGCCCGATGTGGTCTTTGCCTTCCACGATTCGGACGAAATCGGCCCGCGCATGGTGGCGCGGGTCGCCCGCCATACCGGCCTTGAGAGGGATGACTTGACTTAACGCCCTACCCTTTGGCGGCGATGCCCTTGTCCTTGAGCAGGGTTTGCAGCTCGCCCGATTCCATCATTTCGCTGACGATGTCGCAGCCGCCGACGAACTCGCCCTTGACGTAGAGCTGCGGCAGGGTCGGCCAGTTGGCGAAGGCCTTGATGCCGTCGCGCAAGGAAGGGTCGGTGAGCACGTCGACGCCTTTGAACCCCACCCCCAGGGTGGAGAGGATCTGCACCACCCGGGCCGAGAAGCCGCATTGGGGGAACATCGGCGTGCCCTTCATGTAGAGCACCACCGGGTTGTCGGTGATTTCCTGGCGGATGCGGGCGGCGACGGCGTTGTCGTTCATCGGTTTTCCTCGTAAGCCGTGGTCAAAGACATGGCAAAGCATATGGGGATGCGGCCCCGGCCTGTCAACGGCGCAACTGGCGCAGCGTATCCCAGGAATAGAGCGCCAGGCCGGTCCAGATGCCGGCAAAGGCCAGGCCGTAGGCGGCGTTGAAGGCCTCGCCGAAAAGGAACACCGCCAACAGCACATGCATGGTGGGGTTGACGTATTGCAACAGGCCCACCGTGGCCAGCCGGATGCGCTTGGCGCCGAAGGCGAACAGGATCAGCGGCACCGAGGAGACGACGCCGGAAAAGGCCAAGAGGGCGTCCATCTTCGGGTTGCCGACCAGGAAGGCGCCCTGGCCGCTGGCGTATTGATAAACGATGAAGCCCAACGCCAAGGGGGTCACCATCAGGGTCTCGGCCAACAGGCCGGTAAGCGGATCGGCCGGAGCCTGCTTGCGCACCAGCCCGTAATGGCCGAAAGCCAGCGCCAGGGCAAGCGCGATCCAGGGCACCTGGCCTTGCTTGACCACCAGCACCGCCACCCCGGCCCCCACCAGAAGCAGGGCGGCCAATTGGCGACGGCTCATCCGTTCCTTGAGCCACAGGGCGCCCAAGGCCACGGCGACCAGCGGGTTGAGGAAATAGCCCATGCCGGCATCGATGATATGGCCGTTGGTGCTGGCCCAGATGAAGACGCCCCAATTGATCGAGATGAAGAAGCCGCTCAACAGGAACATCCACAGCCGGCGGATCGAACCCAGCACCAGGGCCACCGCGCCCCAGCGCCCCATCAGGCTGATGAGGATCGAGACGAAGACCACCGACCAGACCACCCGGTGCGCCAGCACCTCCCAGGCCGAGACGCCGGTGAAGAGATAGAAGTAGAGTGGGAAGCAGCCCCACATCACATAGGCGGCGAACATCACCAGCCCGCCGGTGCGGGCCTGGGCGACCTCCGCCGGGGCTGGGGGCTGGGTCACGCCCCGTCGGGAACGGCGGTCTGAAGCGAGAGGGCGTGCAGCTCGCCGCCCATGCGGCCCTTCAAGGCCGCGTAGACCATCTGATGCTGCTGGACGCGGCTCTTGCCCTGGAAGGCCTTGGAGACCACCAGGGCGGCGTAATGGTCGTTGTCGGCGGCCAGTTCCTCGATGGTCACTTCGGCGTCGGGGAAGGCTTCCTTGATCAGCGCGACGATCGCGTGGGCTTCCATCGGCATCGGGCACCTCTCAGGCGTTGCGGTCGGGGGCGGCCATGAAATTGGGCAGCCAGGATTCGTGGATCGCCACCAGATCGATCAAGGATACCGCTTGGCCGCCCGAGAGCGCCAGCACGTCGCCGCCGGTCTCGCCGATGGTCTCGACCTTGACGTTGGCGCGGTCGGCCTCGGTCAAGATGGCGCGGGCGTTGGCCTTGCTGGCGGCGATCAGGTAACGGCCCTGATCCTCGCCGAAGGCCCAGGCGTGCAACAGCACCTCGCGCGAGGGCAAAAGAGTGGCGCCGATGCCGCCGGCCATCGCCATTTCGGCCACCGCCACCAACAGACCGCCATCGGCTACGTCGTGGCAGGCGGCGATGCGGTTGGCGGCGATCATCTTGCGCACGAACTCGCCGTTCTTCTTTTCCAGCGCCAGATCGACCGGCGGCGGCGCGCCCTCTTCGCGGCCCACGACCTCGCGCAAATAGAGCGAGGCGCCAAGCCAGCCCTTGGTCTCGCCGACCAGCAGGATCGACAGCCCGGCGGACTCGAAGGCGATGCCGGCGCGGCGTTCCAGATCCTCCAAGAGGCCGACGGCGCCGATCGCCGGGGTGGGCAGGATGGCCTTGCCGTTGGTCTCGTTGTAGAGCGAGACGTTGCCGGAGACGACCGGGAAGTCGAGCGCCTTGCAGGCCTCGCCCATGCCGCGAATCGCCTCGACGATCTGGCCCATGATCTCGGGCTTTTCCGGATTGCCGAAATTGAGGTTGTCGGTGACCGCCATCGGCTTGGCGCCCACCGCCGACAGGTTGCGCCAGGCCTCGGCCACCGCCTGCTTGCCGCCCTCATAGGGATCGGCCTGGCAGTAGCGCGGCGTGACGTCGCAGGTCAGCGCCAGGGCGCGGTTCGAGCCGTGCAGGCGCACCACGGCGGCGTCGCCGCCTGGCCGCGCCACCGTGTCGCCCATCACCATGTGATCGTACTGTTCCCAGATCCAGCGCTTCGAGCACAGATCGGGGGTGGCGAGAAGGGTGCGCAGCGCCTTCAGGGCCGGCAGGGCCGGCACCTCCAAGGGATCGAGCGGCTGGGCCTTCTTGGGCATCACCCAGGGCCGGTCGTATTCGGGGCTGGCCTTGGCCAAGGGATCGATCGGCAGATCGGCCACCACCTGGCCGTGGCGCTTCAAGACCATGCGGCCGCTGGCGGTGAGATGGCCGACGATGGCGAAATCAAGCTCCCATTTCTCGAAGACGGCGCGCGCCACATCCTCGCGGCCGGGCTTCAGCACCATCAGCATGCGCTCTTGCGATTCGGAGAGCATGATCTCGTAGGCGGTCATGCCGGTCTCGCGCATCGGCACGCGATCGAGGTCCATCTCGATGCCCAGCCCGCCCTTCGAAGCCATCTCGAAGGAGGACGAGGTGAGCCCCGCCGCGCCCATGTCCTGGATGGCGACGATGGCGTCGGTGGCCATCAGCTCCAGGCAGGCCTCGATCAGAAGCTTCTCGGTGAAGGGGTCGCCGACCTGCACGGTCGGCCGTTTTTCCTCGGCGTCGGCGGAAAATTCGGCCGAGGCCATGGTGGCGCCGTGGATGCCGTCGCGCCCGGTCTTCGAGCCGACATAGACCACCGGATTGCCCACCCCGGCGGCCGCCGAATAGAAGATGCGGTCGGCGGGCGCCAGCCCCACCGTCATCGCGTTGACCAGGATGTTGCCGTTGTAGGCGGGGTGGAAATTGCACTCGCCGCCCACCGTGGGCACGCCGACGCAATTGCCGTAGCCGCCGATGCCCGCCACCACGCCGGCCACCAGATGGCGGGTCTTGGGATGATCGGGGGCGCCGAAGCGCAGCGCGTTCAGATTGGCGATCGGCCTGGCCCCCATGGTGAAGACGTCGCGCAGGATGCCGCCCACTCCGGTTGCCGCGCCCTGATAGGGCTCGATGAAACTGGGGTGGTTGTGGCTTTCCATCTTGAAGATGCAGGCCAGGCCCTGGCCGATGTCGATGACGCCGGCGTTCTCGCCCGGGCCGCAGATCACCCAGGGCGCGGTGGTGGGCAGGGTCTTCAGCCACTTCTTCGAGGATTTGTAGGAGCAATGCTCGCTCCACATCACCGAGAAGATGCCAAGCTCGGTGCGATTGGGTTGGCGGCCCATGATCTCGATAACGCGCGCGTACTCGGCCTCGGACAGGCCATGCGACTTGACGATTTCGGGCGTGATGGCCTCGCTCACGACAGGGCCTCCAGCAGGCTTTCGAACATCGGCACCCCGTCGGTGCCGCCCAAGGCCGGATCGGCCAGCCGCTCGGGATGCGGCATCAGCCCCAGCACGGTGGCGGTTTCGTTGTAGAGGCCGGCGATGGCGCGGGCCGAGCCGTTGGGGTTGGCGCGGTCGTCGAGATTGCCGGCCTCGTCGACATAGCGGAAGGCCACCTGGCCGTTGTCCTCGATGCGCTCCAGCGTGTCGTCGTCGGCGAAGAAATTGCCGTCGGCGTGGGCGATGGGAATGCGGATCACCTGATGCTTGCGGTAGCGCCTGGTGAAATCGGTGTCGGCGCGCAGGACCGACAGATGCACGTCCTTGCAGACGAACTTAAGGCCGCGGTTGCGCATCAAGGCGCCGGGCAAAAGGCCCGCCTCGGTGAGGATCTGGAAGCCGTTGCAGATGCCGAGCACCCTTGTGCCTTTGGCGGCGGCCTCCTTGACCGAGCGCAGGATCGGCGAGTGCGCCGCCATGGCGCCCGAGCGCAGATAGTCGCCATAGGAGAAGCCGCCCGGCACCACGACCAGATCGACCTTGGGAAGCTGGGCGTCGCGGTGCCAGACCATGAGGGGCGGCCGGCCCATGATGTGAGCCAGCGACACCGCCACGTCGCGGTCGCAGTTGGAGCCGGGGAAGACGATGACGGCGGCCTGCACGGACAACAACCCCCGAAACGGATCAGACGATTTCGACGGTGAAGTTCTCGATCACCGTGTTGGCGAGAAGCTGCTTGCCCATGTCGGTGACCGCCGCCTTGGCCTTGGCGGGATCGGTCTCGGCCAGCTCGATCTCGATGTACTTGCCCACCCGAACGTCGCCGACGCCTTGGAAGCCCAGCGATTCGAGGGCGTGGCCGACCGCCTTGCCCTGGGGGTCGAGCACCCCGTTCTTCAGCGTCACATGCACCTTGGCTTTCACGTCAGCGGCTCCGTCCTTCGCTCATTGCATCGTCGCCGGACCCTTGAGGTCGCGCGGCCCGCCCTCGGGCAGGATGCCCAGGCGCCGCGCCACCTCCTGATACGCCTCCTCGACGTTGCCGAGGTCGCGGCGGAAGCGGTCCTTGTCCATCTTCTCGTTGGTCTTCAGATCCCACAGCCGGCAGGAATCGGGGCTGATCTCGTCGGCCAGCACGATGCGCATTTCCTCGCCTTCCCACAGCCGGCCGAATTCGATCTTGAAATCGACCAGCCGAATGCCGATGCCGAGGAAGAGGCCGGTCAGGAAATCGTTGATCCGAAGCGCCAGACCCATGATGTCGTCGAGGTCGTGCACGTTGGCCCAGCCGAAGGCGGTGATGTGCTCCTCGCTCACCATGGGGTCGCCCAGCTCGTCGTTCTTGTAGTAGTACTCGATGATCGAGCGCGGCAGGGCGGTGCCCTCGGCCACCCCGAAGCGCTGGGAGAGCGAGCCGGCGGCGACGTTGCGGATCACCACCTCGAGGGGGATGATCTCGACCTCGCGCACCAACTGCTCGCGCATGTTGAGCCGGCGCACGAAATGGGTGGGGATGCCGATCTCGCCCAGCCGCATCATCAGATATTCCGAGATGCGGTTGTTCAAGACCCCCTTGCCGGTGATGACGCCGCGCTTCTTGTTGTTGAAGGCGGTGGCGTCGTCCTTGAAGTACTGGACGAGCGTGCCGGGCTCGGGGCCCTCGAACAGCACCTTCGCCTTGCCCTCGTAGATCTGTCGGCGTCTGGCCATGCATCGTCCCCCGAAAGGAAGGGCCGGGGAGAACCCCGGCTTGGGAGGACTCTATAGCAGAGGAGGGTCGCCCGATGCCAGTGGTCCCTGGGCCGGCAAACCGAGGAAGCTGGGGATGAATTGGTGCCCGCTTGGCGCCGCCGCCACCGGCCTGGCGCCGATCCTAGCCCGATTTGCGCCCGATTGGCGCCCGATCGGCGCCGATCCAGGCCCGATCGGAACCTTAGCGGCGCCGCTTTGACTCAAGTAACATCTTGAAAACGCACGATTCACCCCGGTTTTCGGGCCGTTTCTTTAGCATTATTGCCATTAGCGCCTTGACGTGAATGGCAAATTTCCGTCATTCCGAGAACCGTTCGCAACGCCGGCCTTCCCCAACGCGCCATGACCCCAAGAAGGGGGCCTGCAAAGCCTAGGCGGTGGCAAAAAGGCTGTCAAGAACTTTTACCAGATATTTAATAAACAAATAAGAAACCAATGGGCAGGCGGGGGGGCGGAAAAGTCCCGGCGGCGGGCCGGGCCGGGCGGGGGCGGCTGCCCGCGGCCGGCCCGGGCGTCAAGAATAACCATAAATATCGAGACCGCAAAAGCGCCACGCCTGAAACAAAAATGGATTTTACCCACACATTAAGAAGGCAAATATAAATATTCATAATAATTATACAGATAATCGCAAAGAAATCGGGCGACGGGGTTGAATCGTCGCCGGCCGGCGCCCAACTATGCCTTCTTGTTGTTAACCAGGAGATCATCATGAAACGGACCATGCTTGCTGCCGCCGCCATTCTGGCGCTCGGCTTTGCCTCGCCCGCCTTTGCCGCCGATAGCTGCAAGGACGAAATCGCCGCCGTCGAGATGAAGTGGAAGAACTTCGTCCACGAGACCCTCGGCACCGATGGCGGCGCCTGGCAGACCGTCGGCTATGCGATCAACTTCGCCAAGAAATACTGCGCCGAAGGCCGCGACAACGAGGCCTTCCAGACCGTCAATCTGATGCACCGTTGGATGGGCGACAAGGAACATCAAATCCACTAAGAGACCGACGGTAGACTCGTCGACGACGACCCGAGAACAGGCGCGGCTTCCCGGACCCATCCGGCGAGCCGCGCTTTTTCGTGAGTTGGGGCGCCGGGAGGTGCCATCGATGCCAACCGTTAACCCGATCGGCGTCGCCCATGCGGGGGCCGATCATAAGGCCGACACCAAGGTCGCCCGGCGCGTCAAGGGCGCTCAGGGGAAGCGAAACTCCCACGATGGCACCGAAGGGCGGTTGCCCGAGCGCGCGGGGGACGGCGAATTGGCCGGCCAATTCCGGGGGCCAGGGCCTAAAGAATTCGTTCTCGTCGTTGAAATAATAATTTGATACGTATAAAATAAAAATAAATTAACGTAAAAAATATTATAAAAAACGCGGTCTTACTAAAAGATCAGAAATTAACAAACGTAAATAAAATTAAAATATTTCTTGTAATGCCGGCGGCGAAAGCCTATTTGTGGCTCCTGCTTAACAGGAGATCATCATGAAACGTACGAATCTTTTTGCCGCCGCGGCGATCTTGGCGTTGAGTGCCGCTCCGGCCTTTGCTGCCAACACCTGCAAGGACGAAATCGCCGCCGTCGAGATGAAATGGAAGGGCTTTTCTTCCGAGGTGACTGGCATTGACGGCAGTTCGTGGAAAAGCGTGGGCGATGCCCTGGGCTTTGCCAAGACGTCGTGCAACGCCGGCCGCGAGAACGAGGCCTTCCAGACCGTCAATCTGATGCATCGCTGGATGGGCGACAGCGAACACCAAGTCCACTAAGAGACCGACGGAAGAACCGTCGACGACGACGTTCGAACAGGCGCGGCTTCCCGGACCCATCCGGCGAGCCGCGCTTTTTCGTGGGTGCCGGCCGTCGCCTCCCTCGAATGCGCAAGCCCTAGGGCGTCGTCCGGCCTGCCCGCCATTGGGCGTAGCTTGGGCGCGGCTTGTCGAAGCGATCGGTGGTGCGGCAGTAAAGCGAGGGCGAGCCCAAGCGCCCGATCGGCGCGAAATCGCGCACCCGGCCCTTGGCGTCGAGAAACGCCGGGGCGACATGGAACATCACCACTTCGCCGATGAAGAGCGTGCTGGAGCCCAAGGGTTGGGCGGAATGGAGGCGGCATTCCAAGCTGGCCGGCGCCTCGGCCACCCTCGGCACCTGAATGCGGGCCGAGGGCGCCGCGCTTAAGCCGGCCGCCTCAAGCTCGCTTTGATCGGCGGGAAAGCTGGCCGACGAAAGGTTCATGGCGTCGAACAGCTCCTCGCTCACCAGATTGACCACGAATTCGCCGCCGGCCTTGATGTTGCGCGCCGTGTCCTTGGGCTGGCCGGATTCGAGATTGCCGACGCTCAAGACCAGATAAAGCGGATCGCCGCCCACCGCGTTGAAGAAGCTGAAGGGCGCCAGATTGACGACGCCCTGGGGCCCCAGACTGGTCACCCAGGCGATCGGGCGCGGCACCACCAGGCTGGTCAAGAGCGCGTAATTGTCGGCGGGCGATGTCTGGCTTGGATCGATGCGCATGGGTCCCCTCTCCCTTGGCTGGCCAAGCGTGGCCGACCCGAGCTAAGCGCGGATCGGGCGGCAGGGGCAAGGGGGAAGGCTGGGGGGGGTGGGGCGAGGGCGCGGCTCAGCCGGCGAGCGCGCGGGCGACCGCCTCGGGCTCGCGATCGATCACCGTGAGCAGCACGCGCGCGGCGCGATCGGGAACCCGACGGCCCTGCTCCCATTCCTGCAGGGCGCGGATATCGAGACCGAACCGTTCGGCAAAGGCCTGGCGGGTGAGCTTGAGCCGCTTTCTCACCTTGCGGATACGCTGGGCGGACGGGTCGTCGATCAGGCGGCGGGCAAGCTTGCGCCGACCCCGCACATGATCGAGCACTTCGCTTAAGGCCGCTTCCACCTCGCGCCCAAGGGCGCTGCGCGCTTTGGTCATCATCGGCTCTCCTCGTCCTTCTTGATCGCCGCCACCAACCGCGCCCACGCTTTGCGGTCGGCGGCGGTCAGGTCGTCCCGCTCGGCCTTGGCGTAGGCGGTGAGCAGGTAAAGCGTGTCGGGGCCGGCGTGATAGAAATAAATCGTTCGAATGCCGCCCCGCTTGCCCCGCCCCGATCCCGCCCAGCGCAGCTTGCGGATGCCGCCGCTGCCCGGAATGACCGGCGCCGCCTGGGGCGCCCGGGCGATGGCGGCCTCCATGGTCTGACGTTCCGCCTCGGCCAGGAGCTTGGCGATGGCCCGCTCGTAGGTCTTGGTGGTAAAGACATCCATCGCCGCCCATTATGCGGCAATGCCGCAGTAGGGGCAAGGGGGGAGAGGGGGATGGTAATGAGCGTCTAACCACCACCTAAGTTGCAAGAGCGCAGCTATGTGGGAACTATTCAGACCGTTCCTGGCGTCTCCAGCGGTCAACGATCTGATTAACGTCGATATCATCTGGGCCGTCGATCCAGCGCCTAAAGAAGTCGATATCATTACTGTTCGGCTCGGGACTAGCTCGATGAAACTGAACGCGAGAGGGCAGGGGTACTGCTTCGCCCAGGGCCATGGCCTCGCCTCTTCCCAAACCCGCAAGAACGTCAACCAAGTCGCGTTCCGCTTCGGGTACGAGGTTCTTCACATAGGCTTGATCAGTTGGGTTGGTAATGCACAAGCAAATAAACGAACCGCACTGAGCCAACACGGTCTCGGATAGCTCATGAGGACGCTGACTTACGACGCCAAGCCCAACACCATACTTGCGTCCTTCCTTGGCAATCCGCTCCATGGATTTTCGTGCTCCGGCATATTGCCCAGCATCTGCCCGAGGAATGTAGGCGTGAGCTTCCTCGCATATAAGAAGGAGTGGGAAATCCCTGTATTGGGGGTTCCAGTAATTGAATTCAAAAGCAAGCCGACCGATCTGAGCTGCAACGGTTGGACGTACGTCAAATGGGACGGAGCTTAGATCAATGATTGTAACGGGCCTTTTGGGATCACCAAGCCCAACAAAGTCACGCAAAAGGGCTTCAAGCGTGTTAGATGTCTTTCGTTGTTTCGGCTTTAACAAGAAATCATATCGGACATCATTCAGTTTGCTATTGAGGCGAATTAGGAACCGATCAAATGTTCCAAACAGCGGGCCATTCTTTAATCCTTTTTCACCCTGAACTTTCTCGCTATTCTTCTTCTCAATAGTCGTTACAAGACGCTCTAGTGAAAAGAAAATTGGAGTGTCAACGGAAATACGATCAAGATTGACGTTTTCTTTTTCAGCTTCCTTAAGCTGAAAAAGCGTATCCCGAAAATACGCAATTTGATTCGCAGCTTCACGTTCGGAATGGTCAACAAGTAGGTCGCAAAGCTCGGAAAATGTCATAAGCCAATATGGTACTTCAAGTTCCCTCGCATCAACATATCTCGCAATGCCGTCGTCAAAGGCGTGTTGGCGCATGCCGTGGCTATCGATCCAGCTATATTCTCCATGAAGATCAAGAAGGATGATGTGAGATTTAGGCATGATCTTGACAGCTCGTTGAAGCAGGCTTGCAACGGTATGGGACTTGCCAGCGCCGGTCTGGCCCAAGATTGCAAAGTGACGACCGAATAGACCGGTTGGGTCGAAGTAGACGCCTTGGGATGGGGCGGAAGGTAGATAGCCAACCTCATACCCTTTGGACTGAAAGCGATTGAACATCTTGCCGATGGCTTTCGCTCCTAGGGCGTGTGCTTCGGCTCCGGTGGTTGGGAAGGTGCTCACGCCCCGCTGAAATTCGCCGTTATTGTCCAACACACCTAATGGCGTGACGCTCAGTTCCCGGCAGACCTTGATTACCCGGATGGCGTCTTGCCCCGCCTGTCCAGGTTCCAGCGGAACAAGCTTTTCGTTTTCGCTCATTCTCGTGACCATCGCCAGTGTGGCGATATTTCGTTGAACAATGGCGACGTAAGAGCCGACGCGGCCGACAAGGACGTCTTCATCGCCAATGGTAACGATCAGAGGGCCAACCTCCTCGATATCGCTCAAAGTAACGCCGACAGTTCCCGCTTGAACATCGGTGACGTAGCCAATGCGCGTTTCTTCGGCAAAATTCATCATTTCATCAACTCCTCAACGATGCCTTCAAATGTCGAAAGCGCCTCATGGCCTTCACCGATTGTTCCGTAATGCGATGACCTATCTTTAGTCACAACGATGGCGTTTTTGTACTTTGACCAACGTTCAAAATCTTGGTCGTGAAGGGCCTTTGTTGCGATGATTAGGGTGAAATTGGTACGGGTAAGTGCAGCCTCAATCACATTACTCACATGCTCATCAGCCATACCGTAGCCGATACAGACCAGACGGTTAATGTAGTCCGGGCCGTGAATAAGGCTCCCACGGAATTCCGTCCAGAGCCGGGCGTAGGGTGCGGTGACGGTATCGGTGGCCTTGCGGTGCTGTGGCGGGATCATGAGGCGTTGTGCCGGAGCGTTCACGGGGGCATTGAATGCCCCGCGTCGTAATCCAAATTCTGGATCATCGTACCAGCCCAATGAGCCATGCAATTTTACCAGCTTTATCCATGTTGGAATGGCTCGTCGTAGCCCTCCTTGGTAGCTCGACTGGATAATTGCAATGTCATGGGTAAAAACAGATTGATCAAAGAAAGCTCTGTCATGCCCGGTGAAGCCGTCAACCAATCTAATACATTCGATTTCCGCAGAGCGTTCAATCAACGGGTCATAATTTAGTGAGAAAACAAGAACCTTTCTCTCTGCCGAATAACTCAACGCCTGGACAAACCGTCTGTGAACGGCAAGATCCGGGTTGAGTTCCGAGAAGTATTCGCCAATGGCCCGGACAACGCTATGCCGATGAGGTCCTTCATTATGTTTTCCCACATCGAGGAGGTCGAGGGCTTTCTCGATGCCGATGTTTTCCGAGTCCAGCTTGGATTGAATATCAGCCCGCTGATCGGCGGGAACCCGATCCTTGATATATTCCCAGAGATCGAATGCCAGCGGGTAGCCCTCGCCATTGAGGTAAGAAGACCCGGCCCCAAGTAGAAAGCCAACTTTGCTGGCCTTCATTTGTTCCCGAACCTTTGCCGCCAAGCGGTTCAAAAAACCCTCCGCCAAATCGCTCCTCCCCCAACATAGAAATGGACTTCGCTAAAGAATGTACGATTTTTGCGCGTATCTCAAGTGGTGGACATTTGACGTGGCGGATGGAGGTTCGCACAATTAAGCGTCTGCCGCCTATATTGGCTTTAATTACGACGCGAAGCAGCGTGTCGAAGTGCAGAAAATCCGATGAAAGCACAGCTAACAATCGATCAAGCCAACTCGGTCCCCCTTTTTCGTTACCCCCCGCCGCCCTTGAGCAGCATGGTCAGCGCCGCTTCGTCCATGTTGGGCACCAGCAAATGATGGAGCGCCTGGGGGACCAGGAATTTCAGCACCGTCTCGGCCAGCATGGGAATGAGGGGCGCGGTGGGCAGCAACAGAAGCGAGGTTTCGCCGCCCTGGCGGGCAAGCGAGACCATGCCGTTCTCCTGCTCGGTCAGTTCCAGGCCCTGGGCGCTGCGCAAGACCTCGAACAGCCGGGCCAGCTTGGCCTGGCCGTCGGCCCTGGCGATCAGCACCGCCAGCTTGCGGGCGATTTCCGGCTCGTAGGGAAAGGAGCTGGCCGGCTGGACAATCATCATCAGATCGTTGTCGTTCATTGCCTCACCCCGCCAGTTTCCGTTTCAAAAGATCGTTGACCAGGGCCGGGTTGGCCTTGCCCTGGGTCGCCTTCATCACCTGGCCGACGAAAAAGCCGAACAGTTTGTCCTTGCCGCTTCGGTATTCCGCCACCTTGTCGGCGTTGGCGGCCATCACCTGATCGATCGCGGTTTCGATGGCGCCGGTGTCGGTCACCTGCTTTAGGCCCTTCTCGGCGATCAGCGCGTCGGCATCCTTGCCGGTTTCCACCATCAGCTCGAACACCTCCTTGGCCAGGCGGCCGGAAAGGGTGCCGTCGCCGATGCGGTCGATCAACTGGCCAAGCGCTTGGGCGGCGACCGGCGGGTTCTCGATGGTGCGCCCGGTGCGGTTTAAGGCGCCGAACAGATCGCCCATCACGTAATTGGCCGCTGTTTTCGGATCGCGGCCCTTGGCCACCGCTTCGTAGTAATCGGCCGCCGCGCGATCGGTGACCAGCACGCCGGCATCGTAGGGGGAAAGCCCGTAATCCCGCATGAACCGCTCCTTCTTCTCGTCGGGCAGTTCGGGCAGGCTGGCCTTGATGCGGGCGACGAAATCGGGCGCCAGCACCAGGGGCAGAAGATCGGGATCGGGGAAATAGCGGTAATCGTGGGCGTGCTCCTTGGAGCGCATCGAGCGCGTCTCGCCCTTGGCCGGATCGTAAAGCCTGGTTTCCTGGACCACGGTGCCGCCCGATTCGTAGAGTTCGACCTGGCGGGTGGCCTCGGCCTCGATCGCTTGCATGACGAAGCGGACCGAGTTGACGTTCTTGACCTCGCAGCGGGTGCGCAGGGGCTCGCCCGGATGGCGGACCGAGACGTTGATGTCGCAGCGCATGGAGCCTTCCTCCATGTTGCCGTCGCAGGTGCCGAGATAGCGCAGGATCGAACGCAGCTTGCGCAAATAGGCGCCGGCCTCCTCGGGCGAGCGCAGATCGGGCTTGGAGACGATCTCCATCAGCGCCACCCCGGCGCGGTTGAGATCGATGTAGGATTTCGAGGGGTGCTGGTCGTGCAGGCTTTTGCCGGCGTCCTGCTCGAGATGCAGGCGCTCGATGCCCACCGCCCGGGTCTTGCCGTCGGCGAGATCGAGGAGCACCGTGCCCTCGCCGACGATCGGTTTGTCGTACTGGCTGATCTGATAACCGGCCGGCAGATCGGCGTAGAAATAATTTTTGCGCGCAAAAACGCTGATCGGGTTGATGGCGGCCTTGAGGCCCAGCCCGGTGCGCACCGCCTGCTCGACGCAGGTTTCGTTGATCACCGGCAGCATGCCGGGAAAGGCGGCGTCGACGAACGACACCTGGCTGTTGGGCAGGGCGCCGAAATCGGCGGCGGCGCCGGAAAACAGCTTGGCCTTCGAAATCACCTGGGCGTGCACCTCAAGCCCGATCACCACTTCCCAGGTGCCGGTCTGGCCCTCGACGCGATAGGCGCTGTCGCTCATGGCCGGCCTCCCGCCACCGGAAACAGCCCGGCCGCGTTCTCGATCACCTGGGCGGCGGCGAACAGGGTTTCCTCGTCGAAGGGCCGGCCGATCAGTTGCAGGCCCAAGGGCAGGCCGTCGGCCGACAGGCCGGCCGGCAGCGAAAGGCCGGGCAGGCCGGCCAGCGAGGTCGGCACGGTGAAGACGTCGTTCAGATACATGGTGATCGGGTCGTCGCTGTTGGCGCCGATGGCGAAGGCCGCCGAGGGCGCGGTGGGGGTTAAGAGGCAATCGACCTGGTCGAAGGCCTGGCGGAAATCCTTGGCGATCAAAGCCCGCACCTTCTGCGCCTTGGCGTAATAGGCGTCGTAATAGCCGGCCGACAGCACATAGGTGCCGATCAGGATGCGCCGTCGCACCTCGGTCCCGAAGCCCTCGGCGCGGGTCTTGCGGTATAGATCGTCGAGCGTTTCGCCCCCCACCCGCAGGCCGAAGCGCACGCCATCGTAGCGGGCCAGATTCGACGACGCCTCGGCCGGGGCGACGATGTAATAGGTGGCCAGCGCATAGGAGGTGTGCGGCAGGCTCACCGGCACCACCTTGGCGCCGGCCGCCACCAGCCATTCCAGCCCCTGATCCCACAGCCGGGCGATGGCGGGATCGAGCCCGTCGGGCCGGTATTCCTTGGGCACGCCCACCTTCAGGCCCTGGACGCCGCGGTTGATGGCGGCGGCGAAATCGGGCACCGGCTGGGGCGCCGAGGTCGAATCCAAGGGATCGTGACCGGCCATCGCCACCAGCATCAGGGCGGCGTCTTCCACCGTGCGGGCCATCGGTCCCGCCTGGTCGAGCGAGGAGGCGAAGGCGACGATGCCATAGCGCGAGCAGCGGCCATAGGTGGGCTTGATGCCGACGATGCCGCAAAACGAGGCCGGCTGGCGGATCGAGCCGCCGGTGTCGGTGCCGGTGGCCGCCAAGGCGATCTTGGCCGCCACCGCGGCGGCCGAGCCGCCCGAGGACCCGCCCGGCACCAGGCGCGCCTGGGGATCGCGCTTCGATTTCCAGGGATTTTCGACCGGGCCAAAATGGCTGGTGATGTTGGCCGAGCCCATGGCGAATTCGTCGAGATTGGCCTTGCCCAGCATGACCGCGCCGGCGGCTTTCAGTTTGGCGCTGACCGTCGATTCGTAGGGCGGCACGAAACTTCCCAGAATTTTCGAGCCGGCCGTGGTGCGCACGCCCGCCGTGCAGAACAGATCCTTGATGGCGATCGGCAGGCCCTCGAGCGCCCCGGCCTCGCTTTTGGCCAGGCGGGCGTCGGCCGCCTTGGCTTGGGCCAGCGCCAGTTCCGGCGTCTCGGTGATGTAGGCGTTCAAAGGCTTGGCCTTGGCCATCGCATCGAGATAGGCCTGGGTCAATTCGACGGCCGAGAAGTGCTTGTTGCGAAGGCCCAGCCGGGCGTGGGCCAAGGTGAGATCGGTGAGCTGGGTCATCGGCCTTACTCGACCACCTTGGGCACCAGGAAGAAGCCGTTCGCCGCCTCGGGCGCGTTGGCGAGAATTTTGTCGGGGTAGGCGCCGTCGGTGACCGCGTCGGCCCGCCAGGGCAGCGCCAGCTCGCCGGTGACGCTGGCCAGCGGCGCCACGCCCTCGGTGTTGACTTGGCCCAACTGCTCGACCCAGCCCAGAATGGTCGACAATTCCTTGGCCAGATGGGGCAGATCGGCCTCGGGGACCTCGATGCGGGCCAGATTGGCAATGGTGCGGACCGTGGCGTTGTCGAGCGACATCGGCTATTGATCTCCGGGTGACGGGAATGGCGCGGAAGGTAGCATCTGGCATGACGGACCGCAACCTTGCGGCGTTCAAGAAAGCCCTGGCGCCCGGCCAGCGGCTGCTGGGAATCGATCACGGATCGAAGACCCTGGGGCTGGCGCTGTCCGACGTTTCGCGGATGATCGCCACGCCCATGGAAACCCTGATCCGGGCCAAGTTCGCCCAAGACGCCGAACGCCTGGCGGCCTTGATCGAGGCGCAGGGCGTGGGCGGGCTGGTGATCGGCCTGCCGATCGAGATGGACGGCGCCGAAGGGCCGCGCTGCCAATCGGCCCGCCAGTTCGCCCGCAATCTGGCCAAGGTGATCGAACGCCCGGTGCTGTTCTGGGACGAGCGGCTGTCGACCGCCGCCGTCCTGCGGATGATGGTCGACGAGGCCGACCTCTCGCGCGCCAAGCGCGCCCGCGCCAAGGACAAGATGGCCGCCGCCTGGATCTTGCAAGGCGCGCTCGACGCCCTGGCGCGCACCGCCGATTAGGGCCGTTCGAGCACGGTCTCGAACAGGCGGTAGCGCCGCGCCTGGGCCTCGGCGTCGGCCTTGGCGATCAGCCGCGCCGCCGGGCCGCCCTTGGGCAGCGCCGCCAACAGCCCGTCATAGACCTCGTGGTCGTAAAAATCGTCGGGATGGATGTCCAGCCAGAAGCGGACGCTGCGCGCCCGCCCCCAGGCGATCTCCAAGATCGCGGTCTGGCCGGGCAGCAGGCGGGTGTCGGACAGCTCGGTCCATTCCCCATCCTTCTCGATCACCCGGCGCTGGATGACATGCTGGGCGGTGCGGCCGTCCGAGGTCTCGGCGCGCAGCACCGCCTTCGGCGTCACATAGGTGGGAAAGGCGTGGCCGACCCGCACGCTGGTCAGCTCGAAGCGCGCCCGGTCGGCTTGCGCCAGGGCGCGGGCCTCCAGGCCCGATCGGGTCATCTCGGGATCGTGGATGCCGCGCCAAAGATGGCGGCGATCCGGCATGTGGCAGCCCTGGCAGGCAAGGCCCTGTTTGGCAAAGGGGCTGGCCTGCCACTCGGCCAGCGTGTTCTCGAGCGGCTTGCCGTTGATCGCCTGGTCCTGGGAAAACTGGTGGCAGACCGCGCAGAATTCCGAGGCCGAGAAATCCGGGCTTCGGAAGACGCCGCCATGCGGGCGGTCGTTGGCGCTGGGGCCGGTCTGGCCGCTGGCCCGCTCGGGCGGGCCGAAGCGGCGGTGGCCGCGCACATGGCAGGCGGCGCAGGCGATGCCCGCCGCCGCCAGCCCCTGCGCCTTGGGATCGTGGGCGCGCTTCTGCCGGCGCGCCGCCTCGAAGGCCTGGGCCTGCTCGGCCAAGGGGGCGTGGCAATTGAGGCATTCGCGGGTTTCCGGGGCGGTCATGTCGAGCAATTGGCCGACCAGACCGGGCGAGAGCGCCTGGGCGTGCAGCGAGGTTTTCCAAGCCTCGTATTGCTCGGCGTGGCACTGGCCGCAATCCTCGGGCTTCAAGGATTGCTCGAGCGGCTCCCAAAGGGCTGGCGCCTTGCCTTGCGCCGCCAGGGGCTGGCGCCAATGATCCTTGGGCAGGGATTGCGCCAAGGCGCCGCCGGCCAACAGAAGAGCAAGCAGAAGGCCTACCAGCGCCCTCATGCCGGGCGGACGGTCCGCCAGGTGAGGAGCAGGCGTCCCAGCCCCCAGCCCAGCCCGGCCAGCGCCGCCACCGAACCGAAATGCCAGACCAGAACCATCAGGCCGGAATTCTGCTCGTGCGTCATGCTGTGGCCGACATTGCCCAGCGCCGCCGCCGCCAAGGCGGCCAGCGCCAGGGTCAGGCCGGGCCTGAGCGGCGCGCAGCGTTTCACCATCCAATAGATCGCCAGACAGGGTACCGCGCCCACGGCAACGATGCTGGGCAGGCACTCAAGCTCGGGCTCGAAGGCGAGCCCGGCCGATTCGCGGGCCAGCCAGGATCGCAGGCAGCCGATTCCCAAGGTGCCGAGCCAGATCAGGAAGGGCGCCAGCGGCAGCCACGCCACCTGGCGCGATCGGCCGGGCACCACCAGGGAAAAGGCGGCGTAGGCGGCCAACAGCGCGGTGAGGAAGGCGGCGCCCTGTTCGATCAGCCAGGGAAGCTCGGTGACTTTCAAGGCGAGATCGGGGCGCGGCCGGCCGATCAGCACCGCCACCGCCATGGCGGGAATGCCGATCGCCAGCCAGAGGCCAAGCCGTTGCGCCGGCGGCGGCAAGGGCGCGACCGGCCGGGCGTCGGCCGCCAGGGCCTCGATCAACCGTTCCGTCGTCATCATTCCGTCGTCTCCTTCGACAGCACGCCCCGCAAGGCCCTTAGGCCGCGATGCACCGCCACCTTGAGGGCGGCGACGCTTTGTCCGCTGGCGTGCGAGGCCTCCTTGAGCGAAAGGCCCTCAAGCTTGGTCATGGCGATCGCCTGGCGCTGGCCCTGGGGCAACTCGGCCATGGCCTGGCGGAGCGCCTGCGGGTCGCCGTAACCCTCCTCTTCCTCCTTCGCCGCAACCCCCAAAAAGGTTTCATCGAAAAAATCGAGCGCGGTTTCGCGCCCGCGCAGCCGCCGGTTCTTGCGCAGGCCATCAAGGACCCGATGCTTGGCGATCGCCATCAGCCAGGGGCCGAAGGGGCGGGCGGGATCGTAGGTGTGGCGGACCGCATGCAGCGACAAAAGGATATCTTGCACCAGATCCTCGGTTTCGATGCCGAAGGAGGCCGGCACCACCCGGCGCACCCGGGCGCGCAGCAAGGGCAGGATGGCGGCGAGCAGGCGGGCATAGGCCCGGCCATCGCCCCCTTGAGCGGCCCGCATCAGCTCGGCCCATTCCCGCTCGCGTTCGTCGGCTTGCGCTTGGCTCATCGCCCGTCCCTGACCGCGTCCTTGCCGGCGACTGTAACCTTTTTCCAAGACCGGGCGAAGGACGAAGGGAGAGGCGGATTTGACCGCCTCGCTCGTCGCCAACCGGGAGAGGAACCATGACCCCCATGAAATCGATTGCTGGCGTGTTGGGCGCCGTGCTCTTGCTTCTGGCCTTCGCCGTGCAGGCCGCCACCCCCTTCGACGCCAAGATGTTCCAAAGCGCCCAGGAGTCGGGGAAGACCATTCTGGTCGATGTCACCGCCTCGTGGTGCCCGGTCTGCGCCAAGCAGCAGCCGATCATCCAAAGCCTGGAGAAAGACCCCAAATTCGCCGGGGTTGCGGTGATGAAAGTCGATTTCGACACCCAGAAGGACGCGCTCAAATCCTTCAAGGTGACGTCGCAAAGCACGCTCATCGTCTTCAAGGGCAAGACCGAAATCGCCCGTTCGACCGGCGAGACCGATGCCGCCCGCATTCGCCTGCAGCTCGAAAAGGGGCTTTAGCCATGTCGGCAGCGGTCGGCAGTCTGGCGTTCGGCTATCTGGCCGGTGGGCTGTCGACCCTGTCGCCCTGCGTGCTGCCCCTGCTGCCGCTGCTGCTGGTGGGAGCGTTCGACGAGCACCGACTGGGGCCGCTGGCCCTGGCGGGCGGTCTGGCGGTCTCCTTCACCCTGCTCGGCCTTGGTCTGGCGACGGTCGGGCTGGCGGTCGGGCTCGATTCCGGGCCGGTGCGTCTGGCGGCCGCGCTTCTGATGATCGCCTTCGGCGCCATCCTGATCGCGCCCCGTCTGCAACTGGCTTTCGCCGGCTGGGTGGCGCCGCTTTCCGGCGGCGCCAACGGCATGCTTGAACGCCTGACGCCCAAGGGCCTTTCCGGCCAATTCCTTCTGGGTTTGGTGCTGGGCGCCGTCTGGGCGCCTTGCACCGGGCCGACCCTGGGCGCCGCCGTCGGGCTGGCGGCGCAGGGCCAGACCCTGATCTACGCCGCCTCGGTGATGGCGGTGTTCAGCCTGGGCGCCGCCACCCCGGTGCTGGCGCTGGCCTATGGCTCGCGTCAGGCGATGCGCCAACGCCGCGACCGGTTGGCCCAATTCGCCAAGAAGGCCAAGCCGACGATGGGCGCGATGCTGCTGCTGATCGGCGTGCTGGTCGCCGCCGGCTGGGACAAGGTCCTGGAAACCCAATTGGTGGCGATCATGCCCGCTTGGCTGGTCGACCTCACCACCCGTTTCTAATCGTGCGTTGCTTCGTCTTCCTTTCATCCACACACGGAGAATCATCATGAATCGTCTTGCCATCGCTCTCGGCACCCTGTTGGTCGGCGGCCTGTTGGTCGGCGCTCCCGGCGAGGCCTATGCCCAAGCCGCCAATCCCTGCAAGCCGAAAGCGGCCAATCCGTGCGCGCCCAAGGCCTCGAATCCGTGCGCGCCCAAGGCCGCCAATCCCTGCGCGCCCAAGGCTTCCAACCCCTGCGCCCCGAAGAAATAGCGCGCCCGTAATCCCGCCGGCGGCGCCCAGGCGTCGCCGGCGGCGCTTGCCGATCCCCTCATCGTTCGGAGTCCGGCCATGCGATTTCCCCGACCCTCGCGCCAGCATCTGCTCTTGGGCACCGCTTGCCTGGCGACCTTGGTGCTGGCGGCCTCGTTCGGCACCGCGGCGCCCGCCCCACCCCGGCGGGTCACCCTGACCGGCGAACTGGTCGACAGTTGGTGTCAGGCCACCGGCATCATGTACGCGCTGGGCACCGCGCATCACCAATGCGCCGTCTGGTGCGCGGCGGGCGGGGTGCCGACCAGCCTGCGCGCCGCCGACGGCACGCTCTACACCATTCTGCGGGTCGAGAAGGATCAGGCCAACGTCGCCAATCCGCGTCTGCTGTCCATCCAAACCCATCAGGTGACGGTCGAGGGCGACGTGATCGAGCGCGACGGGCTGCGCTATCTTCTGATCGACCAGGTGCGAACCGATCAGGGCATCGTCAACCACACCGATGCCGAACACGGCATCCAACCGTTCGGGGAGTAAGACCATGCGCGCGTTTCTGGCGATCCTCGCCTTGATGCTGGCCGCCCCGACGGCCTGGGCGGCCGAATCCTGGGGCCTGCCCAACGAACAGCCGGCGATGATCGAAGGCAAGGTGGTCGATGCGCTTTGCGTGCTGGTGGGCGATTGCCCGAAGGGCTGCGGCGCGGGCAAGCGGCAATTGGCCATCCTCACGCCCGCGGGCAAGCTTGTTCTCGCCATGAAGAACGCCGATCCCTTTGCCGGCGCGGTGCGCGACCTGCTGCCTTATTGCGGTAAAAGCGTTACCGCCGACGGTCTGTTCGCCACCAACGAGGGCGTTACCGTGTTCGCGCTTCAGCGCGTCAAGCCCAAGGGCGGGACTTGGATCGCCGCCAACGGTTTTGTCCGCGACTGGGCCAAGGCCCGTGGCCTGGCCGCCGACGATCCCAAGATCGAGGAATGGTACCGGCACGATCCGACGGTGGCCACGATCATCGCCAAGGACGGCAAATTGGGTTTGGGGCCGCCCTAACAGACGGCGGCAAATCTCGATTGTGGGGGCCCATCATTCGACCGGCGAACGTCGCTCGCCGCTCAGGATGAGGCTGTATAGCCTGAACCCGTCCTAGCGATTTTCCCAGCGGGCCGGCACCAGGAGCCGGGCGCTCTTGCGGCTCCACAGCAGCGCTTCGCGGGCGAAGCGCACCCGATCGCCGGCGTAATCGAGGGGGTCGAGGATCAGGCGCTGCGGCCGGGCCGCCAGCGCCGGGCGGTCGGCGTCGAAAAAGCGCTCGAACCATTCGGGCAGGTTGAGCGTGAAATCCCATTCCCGCTTGGCAGGCGCCGTGGGGGCGGGCAGGCGCAGGCGCTGATAGAGCAGCACCTGGGACAGCTCGGCCGGATCGCAGGTCAGGCCCCGCGCCGCCAGAAGATCGGCGATCTCCCCTTCCAGTTCGGCGAAAACGGACTCGAGATCGATCGAAAGTTCGAGGAAGGCCGCCTCTTCCTCTTCCCAGTAGAGATCGCCGAAGCCTGCCATCGCCGTGCCGCGCCCGCCGCCGGCCAACAGCGAATCGACCTTGGCCTCGAGCCCGGCCACCAGTTTGGCCAGGCGGGGCGCTTGGTGGGGTTTGGCGCGGCCCTCGGCCAACCAAGCCGCCAGCGCCCGATAGGGCACGCCCAGCCTGGCGAACAGCCATGCCTGAAGGAAGAAGCCGAATTTCAGGCTGTGCAGCAGCATGACCAGCCAGGAAAAGACCAGCATGCGCCGCCAATCGGAAAGCGGCATGCTCGCGGTCGCCACCAGGATGTCCTCGTACTCGTCGACCCATTCCGGATCGCGCACGCTGCCATGCACCGGGTTGGCGACGATGCGCCGCGTTTGGATGCCGAAGCGCGCCTGTTCGGCCGGATCGGCCAAATCGGTGTTGGGCAGCACCTGGCAGATGTAAAGATAGAGCTGGTTCTTCAGGCCCGAGGCCAGCACGGTGTCGATGCCGTGTTGCCAGCTTTCGGCGGTTTCGCCGGGCAGGCCCAGGATCAATTCCGTGTAGACCGGCACCCCGGCCTCGTTGAAGGCGTGCTGCAGGCGCTCGGCCACCGCCAGCTTGATGTTGTCGCGCTTGATGTTGGTCTGCACCTGCGGATCGAGGCTTTGATAGCTGATGGTGATGCCCTTCTCGATGCCGTGGGCGTGCAGAAGGGTGCCGATCTCCAGGATCTTGTCGTTGGTGTTCTTGCCGTAGCAGCTACGGAAGGCCTCGGGGAAGCCGGTGCGCGTCTTGACCGCGACGATCTTCTTGGCGATGTCGAGATCGCGCTTGTTCATGCCGAAATTGGAATCGGCGTTGAAGAGATAGCGGATGCGGTGCGCCCCCATCCACTCGATCTCGGCGAAGGTGCGCTCGAGGCTGGTGTAGCGGTATTTGCGGCTCAAGCCGCCTTTGCCCCAATAGCAGAAGGTGCAGTGGAAGGGGCAGCCGCGGTTGGTTTCGATGATCGCCTGGAAGGTCATCTCCGGATGGGCCGCCATCAGCGATTCGTAATGACCGCCGAGATAGGGCGAGGGATAGACGTCGAGATCGCGGTTGAAGGGGCGCTCCTCCTGGCTCACCCGCACCTCGCCCATGGGCGTACGCCAGGCGATTCCCGCTAGGCCCTCGACATCGTGGCCAGCGTCCAGCCGTTCCAGGATGTCGGCGAAGGCCTCTTCGCCCTCGCCGCGCACCGCGATATCGAGGAAGGGATGGGCGGCGAAGAAGGCGCGGGGATCGTGCGGCACCTGGGCGCCGCCCATGACGATGGTGCAGGCGGGAAAGCGCGCCTTGACGGTGCGGGCCACCGCCAGATTGAGCTGTTCGTTCCAAAGCGAGAGCGAAAAGGCGGCGAGGAAAGGCCGGTCGTGGCGCTCGACGATGCGGCCCGGCCGATCGATGTGGAAGTGATAGGGCATGAAGGCAAAGCCATCTTGAAGCGCCGGGCGGGTTTCGGCATAGGCCTGCAGTAGGCCGGAGACCAGCGGCAGATAGGTCGTCTGCCCCATCAGCAAATTGAACTCGTTGAAATAGACCCTGCGCTCGCCGGTCATGACCGTTTAGCCCAGGGGTCGCCAGGCGACATGGCTGTGGCCGTCATGGAACAGGCTGCCATAGGTGCGTCGGCGATCGAGGATTTCCAATTTGCCCTGACCGGCCAGCTCGTCCAGCCGGGTGATCCAGCCGAAAAGGTAGTTGCGCTTGCGGTCGTAGCGCAGCGCCAGGGCGTCGGTGAGGCGATCGGGATCGTAAAGCTCGTTGAAGCTGTCGACATTGACGACGATGGCGGGCCGCTGGGCGAGCAGAAAATCGAGGAAGGGGCCGAAGCCCGTGCCCAATTGTTCGAGCGAGCCGATGGTGATCACGCCGGCGCCCGGCGCCAGCCGCAGCAGGGGATCGGGGTGGAAGAGATCGAACACCCGGCCCTGGATGGCGAAGCCGTGATGGGTGGCAAGATCGGCGATGATGTCGCGGCTGGCCTTGGCCCAGTCGTAGCCGAACAGCGGCCGGCCGGGATAAAGCCTTGCCGCCGGCACCAGATTCTGCGCCGTGCCGCAGCCGAACTCGTGGATTTCCGAGACCTCGGCGAAGAAGCGGGCGTAAAGCCAGGTGACGAGCAGGCGGATGTAATCGACATCGAAACGCTCGGAGAGCGGCTGAATGTAGTCGCCCAGCATGCGCACCGGCTCGCCCCTGCGCACGAATTTGGGCACCAAAGCGGCCAGATCGTAACCCGAGGCGCGGAAGGCGTCGCGGTTCTCGCTCCAGCCCTCTTCCCAGCGCGCCTGACGATGCGCGCCGGCCGCTTCGAGATCGCGTTCAAGCTCGCGCAGCGCCCGCAGCAGGATGGCGTCGCGCGCCGCACCGATGATTGGGCGGTGGCGCAAATCGCTGGCGGCGAGAAGGGTCCGCACCGAGGCCGGCAGATCGGCGGGCCCGATGCCGAAATGGCCGGCCAGGGCGGCTTCGTCGTAGGTGGCAATGGGCAAGCTCATCCGTCCTCCCTTTGCCGGGCGCGGGCGCGGGCGGCGATGCCAGCGGCCGGCTTTTCGGCCAGCAGCAGCGCCTGGTCGATCGCCGCCAAATCATAATGGGCGGGAACGTCGTGGGCGCCAAGCCCGTGCTGGGCGGCGAAGGCCCGCTCGGCCGGACCGACGCGGCCATAGACCAGAATCATCCGCTCGCGCATCGGGTAATAATAGCGCATCCAACCGATCAGCAAATCGTGACGCCCGACCTCGCCCATCAGCCAATCGGGCATCAAATGGAGAAAGGTCGCGTCGGGCGGGGCGAGGACGAAATTGCCCAAGGCGCCGCCGAGCGGCGCGGCGACGATCTTGGCTCGGCCCAGGCGGCGGATCAGCGCCGCGACCCCCAGCGTTTCCGGCGCGATCACCGCGAAGCCGCGCGAGGCGAACAGCGCCTCGACCGAGTCCTCGTTGGCGACGCGATGCACCGGGTGGAAGGTGCGCCGCGAGAGATAGACCCGCTCGGGGGCGTCGGCGTCGGGCGGGCCGGCGGCGGCGCGCAGCACCCGCCCCACCCAGTCGATGCCCAACGTCAAGGGCGGGGCCGAAAGGAACGCCAGATCGGCCGCCGGCAGCAAGGCGGCGTCGGTGCCCTGGCGGTCGATCAGCGTGCGTCGGCTTGAATCGAAGCCCAGAAGATCCAGACATTCAGCCTGGAGGGGATCGAGGTGACCAAGAAGGAGCGGCCGCTCGGCCAATTCGGGAAAGAAATTGCGGACGGCGAGCAGGGGCAGGATGTCGGCGATCCAGTGGCCCCATTTCGGCGACCCGCCGAGATAAAGATGCGGCGCCGCCAAGGGCGGCAAATTTGCGTAGCCGGACGAATCGAGGCGGCAGCTCTGGCCGTCGGCGTCGAGCGCCGCGATCAGGCCGCGCCCCAGCAGATGCGCCGCCCAGTGCGGCGGATCGAGCAGCAGATCGTGGTCGGACGAAACCGGAAGCAAGGTGAGATCGATGCCGTTGGGATAGCGCCAGAGATTGAGGTGGAGCGACACCTGGCGGGCCCACACCGCCCACAGGCCTTTGGCGTAACTTTCGCTTTCCAACAGCGCGAGGGTTTGCCAGGCGGGGACGAGCGAATCGGCCTCCAGGCCTTGGGCGGGCGGCGCCAGGGCACAATGACGGCGTCGATCGCCCGCTCCTTCGCCGAAATGGGCCAGATCGGTGATGCGCCCGGTTCGGCCGGCTGCGGAACTCACGGTCGGAAATCCTTGAGCAGATCGGCCAGGCCGCTGAAATGGAGGAAATAGGCGTTGTCATAGATCGCCTTCAGGCAGGCGTCGAAAACCAGACGCTGCAGGGCCTGGGCGGCCGCCTCCTGGCCTTGGGCCAGCACCGGGGCGAAGAGATTGCCGTGCAAGAAGGGATAATGATGGGCGATCTGATCGGACAAAATCAGATTGAAGCGGCAATCGAGCCAATGAGCGTGGCCGCCGGCGACGATTTCGGCGCTCAAGGGCGCCCATTCGTAATTGGCGAGCTTGCCGCCCTGATCCTCGTAGCCGTCATAGACGGTGCGGAACAGCCGAGCGTGATGGCGGGGCGAGGCCACCAGCACGCCGGTGTGCATCACCCGCTCGGGCCCCTTGGCGAGGCCGCGGTTGCGGTAGAACAGGTCCGGCGTCGAACTGTCGAGGAAGGCGGCGCCCATCGCCCGCCAGGCCGCGTACATGCGGGCCAGCACCTCGGCGAAGATTTCCGGCGTCGGCATGGCGTAGGCGTCGACCCCGCCCACCTTGTCGTCGGGCACCGTTGCACCGACCGCGGGGGCGCGGTCGATATTGAGCACGATGTCGCTGTCGATCCAGACCAGTTGGCGGTAATGGGTCAGCTCGGGGCGCTCGAAGATCAGGCATTTCTGCCAAGCGGGGGAGCGCGCCTGGGCGCGGGCGCTGTCGTCGAGCGGGCGATCGAAGACCACCAGATCGTAGTCGTGGCGAGCGGCATAGGCTTGCCAGTTGGCGCGCAGGCGCGATTCGAACAACGCCTGGTAGTCGTCGCCGATCGTCAGGGTGACCAGCGCCCGCTCGCCCGTCATGCCCGGCATCCCTGGCGGCGGGCCGTCATCTCATTGACCGAGAATCTTGCGCTTGAGCGGCATCGCCACCATGCGGGCGATGTGCTCGATCACCGGGGCGCCGAATTTCTCGCGCACCATCGCCAGATAGGGTTGGTGGGTGAAGTAGGTCATCCAGGCCTGGTCGCGGAAACCCAGGATGTCGGCCGAGCTGCAATAGCGGTTGGAGAGCGGCAGGGTTTCGTAGCCGTGCTGGGAATAATGATGCCATTCGGCCGGCAATTCGCGGCCCTCGGCCTTGGCCTGCTCGTAGAGCTTGGAACCCGGATAGGCCATCGCCGAATAGAAATTGGCGAATTCGCAATTGAGATCGAGGGCGAGATCGAGGGTTTCTTGCATGCGGGCCAGGGAATCGTCGGGCAGGCCGAAAACGTAATTGCCGATGATGCGGATGCCCGCCGCCTGCACCCGGCGCACGGCGGCGGTAATGTCGTCGTTGCCGAATTTCTTCTTGGCGCCGTCGCGGACATGGTCGCTGGCGCTTTCGATGCCCAGGCACAGCCAATGGAAGCCGGCCGCCTTGAGCTTGGCCAAGAGCGCCTCGTCCTCGACGGTGTCGACCCGGCCATAGGCCCAGATGTTGAGATCGTGGCCGCGTTCGATCAGGCGGTCGCAGATGCCGCCGACATGGCGCTTGTTCAAGACGAACATCTCGTCGACGATCTTGATGTTCTTGACGCCGTAGCGCTCGACGAGATGGTCGATCTCGGCCACCACCGCGTCGGGGCTCCACATCCGGTAGCCGGGCTTGCCGAACGGCGCGTTGATGCAGCAGAAGCTGCAGGAATAGGGGCAGCCCAGGCTGGTGTGGATCGAGGCGTAGGGCTGGCGCCGGTCGATATGGGCGAAGCAGTGCCAATTGTGGGCGCGGTAGCGCTCCATCGGCAGCAGATCCCAAGCCACGCCCGGCATGGCGCGGTCGAGATCGGTCACCAGCGCTTCGGCCGAACCGGGCGAGCGAATGCGGCCTTCGTCGCGCCACCACAGGCTGGGGACGTTGGAGAAATCCCCAACCCCGGCCTTGATCGCCTCCAGCGTCTTGACTATGGTCACCGGACCTTCGCGGTCGCAGACGAAATCGATCGCCTCGTCTTGCATGGTGCGCAAGGGCAAAGCGGCCGGATGGGTGCCGGTCATCAGGATCGGCAGGTTGGGTTTGGCCTCCTTGATGCGGGCTGCGATCTTGCCGGCCGAACTCATGGTGTGGGTGGAGGCCGAGGGCTGAAAGCCGTAAACCGGCAGCACGACCAGCTTGGGGGCGAAGTCGACGGTTGCCGCCTGGGCGGCCATCTCGGCCGAGGCCATCAGGGCGGGCGCGTCGTAAATGGCGACGCGGGCTCCCTGGGCGCGGGCGTAGGCGGCGAAGAGGCCGGCGAAGACCGGCGGCTCGACGGCGCCGAATTCGTCGGCCAGATTCTGGTAGACCTGCTTGCGGTCGCCCGGATTGATGAACAGGATGTCGATTTCTTCGGCCATGAAGGGATTCTCCCTTATTCTCGGCAGGCGATCAATCGCCCTCCTGAATCAAGATGGTGCGCGGACCGGCTTCGTTGAAGGGCGGCCCGCTCCAGGGAAGGGCCATTTTGGCGACCAGGCGCTGGCGCCTGGCCTCGTAAAGGGCGGTGACCTCGGGGTAGGCGGCCCGTTCGGCGGGCGTCATCGAATCGATGGCCTGCGCCGGGTCGGCCTCGAACTTGGCTCGCTGGCGGTCGAAGGCGTTGCCCGGAAAACGGTAATGGCGGACCGTGACCTTGGGCCGGCGCAACTGGGTGAAGAAGGTCATCAGGAGGCCCGAATAAAGGGCGTCCTCGGCGTGCAGCGCCCGGAAGGGCGGCTCGTCGAAGAAGCCTTCGATGAACTCGTGGCAGGCCCGGCGCACCGCCAGATTGATGACGATGCTGTTGGCGATCGATTCCCGCCAGGCCGGATGCAAGGCGCCCGGCGCGTCGATCGCCACCCCAGTCTTGACGAAGCCGGCTTCGGCCAGCCGATCGAGCCCGTCGGCGCATTCGAGCAGATGGTCGGGCAGAAACTCGTCGTCGCCGTCGAGATAGAACAGGTACTCGCCGATGGCGGCCCGGGCGCCGGCGTTGCGGGCCGCGCCGGGGCCGAAATTGCCGGGCAGGCTTAACAGGGCCAGATCGGGATGGCGGGCCGCCCAGTCCCTGGCGATGGCGGCGGTGGCGTCGGTGGAGCCGTCATCGACCACGGCGATGGCGAAATCGCCCGAACCGCGCGCGTCGCGGTAGCGAGCGATGGCGGCGAACACGCTGGTCAGCGCCCGGACCAGCGTGGCGGCGCAATTGTAGGCCGGGATGACGATGGTGCCCAGCGTGCGCGCCATCGCCCGCCTCCGGCCCGGCTAGGCCTGGGCCAAGAGGTCCAGGATGAAGCGGGGCAGGGCGAAGCAGGCGACGTGAATCTCGGGCGTGTAATACTGGGTGGGGAAGGGATTGGCCTGGTAGCGCCGGCGGATTTCCTCAACCGGGCGGGCGCGGTGCGCCGGATCGTGGCTGGCCCAGCCCAGCCCCATGAAGCCGCCGACATAGGTGGGCACGGCGGCGACGAAGAAGGCGCAATCGGCGAAGTGCGGCTTGCGCCGCTTCTGGGTGTAGACCAACTCCTCGCGCTGCATGTAGGGCACGCCGTTCTGGCAGGTGAGGATGCCGCCCGGCGTCAGGCGCTTGGCGCAGTTCTTGTAGAACTCCTCGGTGAACAGGACTTCGCCGGGACCGACCGGGTCGGTGGAATCGATGATGATGACGTCGAATTTGGGCTCGGCGCGGGCCATGTAATCGACGCCGTCGGCGATCACCACCTCGGTGCGCGGATCGTCGAAGGCGCCCTTGGAGATGCCGGGCAGGTGTTCCTTGCTCATGGCGACCACGCTGGCGTCGATCTCGACCAGCACCGCCTTCTCGACCGGGTGCTTCAAAACCTCGCGCAGGATGCCGCCGTCGCCGCCGCCCACCACCAGCACCCGCTTGGCGCGCCCATGCGCCAGCATCGGCACATGGGTGAGCATTTCATGGTAGACGAACTCGTCGCCCTCGGTGACCTGGACGACGTCGTCGAGCGCCATCACCCGGCCGAAGGTCGGGTTGTCGAAGATCACCAGATGCTGGTGCTCGGTCCGGGCCTCGAAGTAGATCCGGGTCGATTCGTAGATTTGGCGCCAGTGCGGATAGAGTTTTTCGTGGACCCAGGTCACGTGATGGTTCCGCGCTTCTGCTCGTCCAGATCGACCCGTTGCGGCTTAAAGGCGCGCTTCAAGATCGGAATGGTCTTGAAGGGATCGCACTCGCCGCACATGAAGACGTCGAGCGCCGCGAACGAGCGCTCGGGCCAGGTGTGGATGCTGATGTGCGATTCCGCCAGCACCAGAACGCCCGAGATCCCGCCGTTGGGCGAGAAATGGTGCAGGTGACAGTGCAGAAGGGTGGCGCCGGAGGCCTCCGCCGCTTCCTTGAGCGCATCTTCGACGATCTCGAGCTGATCGAGATTCGTGGCGCCCCACAGATCGATCAGCAGATGCGTCCCGGCGAATTTCACGCCGTCGCGCTCGATGAAGTAGTCCTTGCCGTTGTCGACCACGGGCCAGAGCTTGCGCTCCTCGCCCGCCGGCTCGGTCTCGCGTGTGCCTTGGGTAGTCCTCGGAAAAGCCCCCGAGTTCATCCCCAGTTGGGCCAGAACGACTTTCGACATCGCCCCACTCCTAACCAGTAGATGGACCAACGAAATTTGGGGGCTTATCCATGATTTAACCCCCCAGAGCAAGAAAAAAACGCACCCGGGTAAAAAAAATCCCGACCGACTCGCCGAGGGCGGGGTCAGGACGTTGATTCCCAATTAATTTATAGCACTCAAGCGCTCGCTGCGCAAGCGGTCGCGATAGCCGGCCATGAAGCTTTGAAAATTCTCCACTTCCTTGATGCGGCTCAGGCCGCGGCCCGAGTCGACGCCGTCGGCGTTGGGCTCGTTGGTCATCAGATGGAAGGCATCCTTGTAGGCGGTCGCTTCCATGTAGGGCAGGAAGGTGCGGCGCAGTTTGGCCAAGCCGCGCTCGTCATTGCCCATGATCAGCGCCACCGCCCAATTGAGGACGAAGCGGGCCTGCTGATCGGTGAGCTGGCCGCCTTTTTCCACCTTGGCCTCGGGCTTGGGCACCAGGGCCTCGAAGGTTTGCGCCACCGGGCCCCATTCGCGCCGCGTCCAATGGATTTCCGCCTTGAGAAGCAGGGCGTCGCGGTGGGTGTCGGCGCCGATGGCGGTCAGGGCCTCGGGCACCCGGTTGAGATCGGCGAGCGCCCGGGCTTTCAAGAGGCGGCGCGAGCGCTCGAGGTCCTCGGGCATGCCTTGGACGTCGCTGGCGGCCAGGGCTTCCAGCGCCTTCTCGGGCTTCTTGTCGAGGACGTTGAGCAAGGCCTGGCGGAAGCCGATGCGGCTTTTCTCCGCCCCGTTCAGGCGGAAGCGGACTTGCTGGCCCAGAAGTTCGGCGGCGCGGTCCAAGAGATCGACGGCGGCCAGCCGGTCGGCCAGTTTGCGGATCATCTCGTCGCCGCGCGGCCCCACCGGCGTCAGTTCCTTGAATTCGTCGTAAAGCGCGATGGCCGTGAAGGGCGGCAGGGCGTCGGCGTCGCCTTCGAGATAGAGGCGGGCAAAGACGTCGGTCATTACCGCGGCGGCGCTTTCCACCTCGCGGTGCTCGCGGAAGCCGGCCACCGCCAGCTTCAAGGTGCGCAGGCCGTTGACGTAGTCCTTTTCCTCGAGCTGCAGTTCGGCCAGGCGGCGAAGCAGGTTGAATTCGAAATCGTCGCCCCGCCAAGCGAAGCGCATGCGTTCGAGATCGCGGATCGCCTCCTTGCGCTCGATGCGCTTGTTGCGCAGCAGAAGCTCGATCCGGCCCAGTTGCGCCTTGGCGCGCTCGAGCCGGCCGGGGCCGTCCTCGGCCTTCTTGTATTTCTCGAGCGCCGAATCGGTGGCGCCGGTGATGTCGTCGAAGCCGCCTTCGAGAAGGGCGAGGCGGGCCTTGTCGAGCGGCGTTTCCACCAGGGGCTGAAGCACCTCCATCAGCCTTTGCACGGTGAGATCGTCGGCCGCCGCCACCGCCGCCTCGGCGGCGATCATGCCGGCGCGCAATTTGAGCGCTCTCGGATAGCCGCCGAGACTGCCCAGCCCCTCCTTGAGGGCTTCGTTATGGCGCTCGGGCCGGCCTTCCGATTCGGCGATGGCGATCGTCTTCCAGAACTGCGCCTCGGGCAGGTTGGCCAGGCTCGGATGGGTGAGGTCGTCGAGCGCGTCCTGGGTGCGGTGCTGAAGGACGTTGGCAACGGCGCGCACGGCGCGGAAGGGCGCCAGTTCGGCCGCCGACGGCTCGGCCAGGATGTGGGTGCGCAGAACGCCCAAGGCCTCGGCGCCGTGGCCGTTGGCGACCAGGAAGCGGGCCAGGGTGAGCCTGGCCGGGCCGCGCTGCTCGGGCAACAGATTGCCGGCGGCGACCGTGAGGTCGTGGAAGGTGTCGAGGAACTTCTCGGGCTCGCCCTGCTGCCAGCGGTCGATGCCGAAGGCCGCGCTGTCGACCGGGGCGGCGGCGTAGGCGCCGCCCAGCCGGTCGGCGTCCTTGGTGAAATGCAGCCCGCCCGGCACCCGCACCACCTCGATGCCGGCGCGCGACGAGCGCGCCTCGACGCCGTCGGCCCGCTTGACCACCGCGATGCCCTGGGCGGTGGGCAGGATCTCCGCCTCGGGCAGGTCGAGGCCCGGATAGACGCCCACCCCCAGCGTCACCACCGGCACCACGAAGATGGTGTCGCCCATCTCGGGATCGACCAGGGGCAGCGCCGAGCCCGCCTCGGCCACGTTGATCATCACCCGGGGGCCGGTGACGCTTTCCGCCTGCGGCTTGACCTCGACCGGCTTGACCGGCCGAAGCGGCCCGCGGCCGAGATCGAGAATCCACAGCAGGTTCTCGCGCCGCAGCGTCGGGCTGTAGCCCTGCTCGAGCACCATGCGCAGGATGGTGAAATTCTTGCTGGGCATCTGCTCGACCGAGCGGACGATTTCGTTGCCCAACTGGCGTTGCAGGCGAAGATCGATTTCCTGGTAACGGTCGAACATCACCCACAGATAGCCGGCGCGGCGGAAGACCGCCGCCGCCGTGGCCTGGCTCCAGGTGAAGCTCAAGGAGGCGGTGCGCGGCGGCCCGGTACTGGGCAGAGCCTCGATCTCCTCGTCGTCAAGGACCGGTGCCGGCAGGGGCGGCGGGGTAGCGGCCATCGGCTGGGCGGGGGCGGCTTGGCCGCCCATGCCGACGGGCGGCGCCGGGGCGGGGGCGTCGCTCACCGGCTCGCGGCCGGCGGTGGCCGGAGCGGGCGGTCGCGCGCCGTTGCCCGCCGCGCCCTTGGTGGGCGGCGCGGCCGGGGCGGGTTGGCGGCCCTTGGCCAGCGCCAGGAGATCGGTGGGCAGGCCGGAATCGGTGATCGGCGGCGCCGCCTTGGCGGCCGGCTCGGCCGCGGGGGCGCGGCGGGCAGCGCTGGACGGTTCGGCACCGGCCGGCTTCAGGATGTCGACCACCACCTTGGGGCCGCTGGTGAAGTGGCGCACCCGCGAGGCCTCGGGCACGAAGAGGGTGACGGTGAGGCCGCCGCGCTGGGGCGCCACATCGATGCCGGACAGGAATTGCGGCAGGCTGGCCTTCACCGCCTCGGTGTTGACGCGCCCCGGACGCTGGAAGACCACCGACACCTGTTCGCCCTGCTTGGTCACCTGATAGCCGACCGGGCTTGGCCAATCGAAGACCAGGCGGCTGAAATCGTCGTGATCGCCGACGCGCACCGGCACCGTGCCCTGGGCGTCGGCCATCGGCGCCGGGCGGGCGGCGGGCTGACCCTGGGCGGGCGTGTTCGCCGACACCGCGCCCTGATGGCGCTGCAAATCGACCACCACGGCGCCGCCCACCGTGTAGGTGCGCATCTGCACCGGCTGGGCCAGGGTGAAGCTGGCGCTTTTGCGGTCGAGCGCCACCTGAACGTCGGCGAGATAGCCGGCAAGCGCCCCCACCAGGGCGCGCGGATCGCCGGGCAGGGGCCGGTCGAAGGCGACCAGCAGGCGGTTGCCGGCGATCTCGGCGGTGTAGGTGACCGGCTCGTCCCATTCAAAGACCAGGCGGCCGAAATCGGCATGGGCGGCGCCACGCAGCCCGGCCGCCTGGGCGACCCCGGCCAGACCGAAAAGACCGAAGGCGGCGATCACCAGGGCACGCAGAAGACCCCGGCAACCAAGGTCAGGGAAGGGGCGATCGGCGCCGATCATCGATGGGCTAGTCGGAGTTGGAGAACAGGGCGTCGATCTCGGCCTGGTTGCTGGCCTTGTCGGGCAATTGCGGACCGTTGAGGAGATCGGCCTCGTTGGTGATGTCGACCGCCTTCTCGGCCCGTGGCGCCTTGGCCGCCGCCTTGGCGATCGCCGCCTCGCCGCTTAAGGCGGTCACCAGGGCTTCGATCTTGTCTTCGATGTGCTTTAGGGCCTTCACCACCTTGGTGATCCGCTGGCCGGTGATGTCCTGGAAATTGCAGGCTTCGTAAATGCGGGTCGTGCAATCGGTCAGTTGCTGGGCCAGCTCCTCGGGCGCCTTGGCGGCCAGGGATTCCACCATTTCGACGGCATCAAGGATCGAGTTGGTCGCCGATTCGGTGGCGTCGACGATGGCGTCAAGCTCGTCGGTGGCCGAGGGGATGAATTCGGTCTGGATGTCCTGGGGCCGAAGCTGGGCGATCTCGGCCCGGGCGGCGTGGATGTAGGAGACCAGCCCCTCCAGCTCCTGATAGACCCGCAGATCGGCGGCGGTGAGATCGCCGCGCAAGGAATCGAGCAGCGCCGAAACCACCAGGCCCACCTGACCGAGGGCGACGGTGTCGCCCTGGCGTTCCTTGAGTTCGGTCAGTCGCCTTTCCAGATCGCGATCGATGGTCGCCGCCGGCATCCCCGAACCCTTCCGTTCCGCCGGTCCCCGGGGGACCGGGATCAGAATTCGCCCAGCACGCTCACCATCTTACCCTTGAGCGTCTCGGCGTTGAAGGGCTTGACGATGTAGTTGGACACGCCGGCCTGTTTGGCGGCGATGACGTTTTCCGACTTGCTCTCGGCGGTGACCATGATGAAGGGGGTGGCCTTCAGCTTGGGGTCGGCCCGCACTTCCTTCAAGAGCTGGAGGCCGGTCATCGGTTCCATGTTCCAGTCGGAGATGACCAGCCCATAGGTTCCGTTGCGCAGCAATTGCAGGGCCATCGAGCCGTCGGTGGCCTCGTCGACATTCATGAAGCCGAGCTGCTTCAAGAGATTGCGGACGATGCGGAGCATCGTCTTGTAGTCATCGACGATCAGGACTCGCATGTTGATGTCGACAGCCATTCAAAACTCCATCCAAATCGGATTCCAAGAATCCACCTATGCCCCCGAATCGGCGGGGGATTCCGACGAAAGTAAAGGAAACGCCGGGTCTTGCGCAAGACTTTTCAAGGATTTCCCGGTTGAATTGGACGATTCCATTTCGTTCTCAGGGCCGCTGGGTGGGCTGCGGCAGGCGGCGGCGTTCGGCCAGCTCGCCGGTGATGGTCTTGGCCTTCTGGGCGTTCATCTCGGCGATCACCGACGCGGCCTTCTGCTCCTTCATCCGCTCGATGACGCCCAAAAGGACCGGCAGCTCCAATTCCTCGAAGATGCGGGCGGCGTCCTTGGGCTTCATGGTTTCGTAGATCTTGACCAGGCTCTTCATCTTGGCGTCTTCCTGCTCGTCATGCTTGCGCAGGAGACCCTCGATGGTGGTCTGCATCTGCTTCAATTCGGCCAGCTTCTTGTCGACCCGGACCTCGGCCGCCTTGGCCATGGTCTCGCGCAGTTCGATCTCCTTGGCCCGGGCGTCGAGTTCGTCGCGCCTGGCCGCCAGCTTCTGAAGAATCTCAAGCTCGCCCTGCGAATAGGCGCCGGGCTCGCCGGTGATCAGATTGACCGGCGCCACCTTGTCGGGTCCGCCCGGAGAGGTGAGGCCGGGTGGGGGCGGCGGCGGGGTTTCCTTGCCGGCGGGCGGCGCGGGCGCCGGGGCGGCGGCCTCCTTGCCCTTGGCCGGGCTGGTGGGCGCCTTGGCGGGCGGCGGCTGGGTGGCCTGCTGGGCCTGGCTGGCCGTCAAGCCAAGGCGCGGCGCGTTGGCGAAGCCATCGATCAGGCCGCCCACCTTCAAGGACATCAGGAGCACGCCCATGAAGATCATGACCGGCAACAGGCGGATGCGGGCGAACAGTTTTTTCAACGCCCCCTCCTAACGGACCGATTGCAGGGCCTTGAGCAAGGCCCGCTCGGCTTCCGAGCGTTCGTCGAGATCGGCTTCCAGGCGGCGGAATTCATCAAGGCGCGGCTCGGCGGCGCGTCCCGGCCGGGCGGCGCCGTTGCGGGCCTCGGTGGGCTTGGCCTCGCGCAGCCGGGTTTCGCCGCGTCCCGGCTCGACGGCCCTTGCTTCGGGGATGCGGGGCTCGGTGGCGCGGGGTTCGGGGGCGCGGACCGGCGTTTCGACATAACGGGATTCGGCCCGCGATTCGGCCCGCGAGTCGGCGGCGCGCGGCGCCACCGCCGGCATCGATTCGCCCCTCGCCATGCGGACCGAGCTTTCCAGCCGGTTGGCCATGCTCTCGCCGCGATCGATCATGAAGGCGAGGTCGTCCTTCAGGGTCTGGGCCTTGTCGAGCTTCTCCTGCAGATTGGTCTTGGCGTCGTCGGCGGCCTTGCGCAGCCGGGGAATGCTCGATTCGGCGCGCACCGTGGCGTCGTTGAAATTGGCGATCAGGCGGGCCAGCTCGCTTTTGTTGTCGCGCAGCTCGCCCAACTTGCGGTTGAGCAAGATGGCGTAGACCAGGACGGCGCCCAGCAGCAGGACCAGCAGCAGATCGACGACGAGCGACCAGGTCATGACGATGCCTGCTTCCCTTTCTTGGCCTTCTCGGCCTCTTCGACGGTGCCCTTGCCCTCGATGCGGATCGCCATGTGGGTACCCTTGCGCCCCATGCGGCCGTGAAACATGCCGACCTCGCCGCATTTGAGATCGACCCGCGATTCCGGGGTGGCGTTGAGCATGATCTGCGAGCCGACCTTGAGGTTCAGCACCTCGTGCAGGCGCATGATCTGGCGGTCGAGCACGGCGTCGAGATTGATGTTGGTCATCCACAGCTCTTCGGCCAAGTGGGTTTCCCAGATCGAGTCGCGGCCGAACTTCTCGCCCATGAACATCTGGAGCAAGAGCTCGCGCACCGGCTCCAAGGTGGCGTAGGGCAGCATGAGTTCGAGCCGGCCGCCGCGATCCTCCATGTCGATGCGAAGCTTGGCGACGATGGCGGCGTTGGAGGGCCGGGAGATGGTGGCGAAGCGCGGGTTGGTTTCCAGGCGGTCGAAGCGGAAGGTAACCGGCGACAGCGGATCGAAGGCGGCGGAGAGGTCGGAGAGCACGACATGGACCATGCGCTCTACCAGATTGCGCTCGATGGTCGTGTAGGGCCGGCCCTCGATGCGCATCGCCGCGGTGCCGCGCCGGCCGCCCAGAAGGACGTCGACGATCGAATAGATGAGCGAGGAATCGACGGTGAGGAGGCCGAAATTGTCCCATTCCTCGGCCTTGAAGACGGCGAGCATGGCCGGCAGCGGGATCGAGTTCAGGTAGTCGCCGAAGCGCAGCGACAGGATGTTGTCGAGCGAAACCTCGACGTTGTCCGAGGTGAAGTTGCGCAAGGAGGTCGACATCATGCGCACCAGGCGGTCGAAGACCACCTCGAGCATCGGCAGGCGTTCGTAGGAGACCAGAGCCGAATTGAGGATGGCCTGGATGCCGGATTTCTCGGCGATCTTCTCGTGGACCTCGTCGAAGCCCAACAGGCTGTCGATTTCGTCTTGATTGAGGACCCGGGTCGATTCGCGGGGCGCGCCGTCGCCGCCTTCGCCCCCGCCTTCGCCCCCGCCTTCGCCGCCCAGCATGGCTTCCCATTCGGCGGCGCCCTTGTCGCCCTCGCCGCCGCCACCGCCACCGCCACCGCCACCGTCGGCCTTCGCGTCGCCGCCCTTATCGCCCTCGTCGGCCATGGCGGCCCATTCGGCCATCAGGGCTTCCTCGTCGGCGGCGCCTCGCTTTTCGTCCTTGGTATCGGTCTCGGCCATTTATTGAACCAGCATTTCCTTGAACAAGACGTCGTTGACCTTGGCGGGTCGCACCGCGGTGTTGACCCGCGAGAGAAGCTCTTCGCGCAGCCGGTAGACGCCGGCGGCGCCCTGGAGGTCTTCCAAGCGCAGTTCGCGCAGATAGACCTGGAAGTTGTCGACGATGCGCGGCATCACCTGTTCGATGCGGGGAATGTCGGTCGCCTTCTCAAGCTCCAGGCTGACGCGGATCTTCAAAAAGGCCTGGCGCCGACCGGTGGCGTTCAGGTTGACCAGCATGTCGGGCAGATCGTAGAACACCGCCGCCTGCACGGATGCCGGCTTGTCCTCGCCCTTGGCCGCACCCGGTTCCTTGCCGGTGACCGCGCCCAAGATGGGGTCGGCCAAGCCGGAGAAATAGAGGCCGGCGGCGATGCCGATAACCAGCACCAGGGGCAGGACGATGAAGAGGATGAGCTTCTTGGCGCCGCTTTTCTTCGCGGGCGCGCCTTCGCCATCGCCTTCGTCGTCGCCCCCGCCGCCTTCGCCTTGGGTTTCGTCGAGATCCTGGACCATGCCCTCTTCCCGCTGGTGGACCGCGCGGCCCGCGATCCGTCCCGAGGGTGGAATCCTAGCCGGCGGAGGTTAACAACCGGTAAGCCCGGGCATTTCTTGCCGGCCTTGCCTATGGCGAGGCCGGACAAGCCCTTTGGCTCCGGCCGTTCTTTAAGGAACGCGCACCATAGAACAGGCGGGGGGGGCGGGCAATAACTGCCGGGCAGGGCTTGCCAAGGCCCGGTCGGCGCCGCGCCCGCTTTCGGAAATAGGCGTTTGTTTTCAACAAATTCGCCTCTGGCATGGGCCGTGCAACGGTCCGGCCGGATTGACCGTTGGGATGAATTCCATGGACAGCGCCTCGTATATCGCCCTATCCCGTCAGACCGCCCTGTGGCGGCAGATGGACATGGTGGCCAACAATCTGGCCAACATGAGCACGCCCGCCTTCAAGGGCGAGCACATGATGTTCAACGAGTATCTGGTCAACAGCCGGACCGGCGACCGCCCCTTCGGCGACAAGATCGCCATGGTCCAGGACCGCGCCATCTACCGCGACATGCGGGAAGGCGCCTACACCCAGACCGACAACCCGCTCGACATCGCCGTGCATGGCGAGGGGTTCCTGGTCGTCGATACCCCGGCCGGCCCCCGCTACACGCGGAACGGCCATCTTAGGCTCGACGAGGCCGGCCAGTTGGTGACCCAAGAGGGCCATCCGGTGCTGGCCTCGAACGACCAGCCCTTCTTCTTCGCCCCCACCGAGCGCTCGATCTCGATTGGGCGCGACGGCACGGTGGCGACCGAAAACGGCCGGGTGGGCCGGCTGCGCGTCGTGCGTTTCGACAATCCCCAGGAGCTGCGCAAGACCCAGGGCAGCCTCTACGAGACCGGGGCCAGGCCCCAAGACGTCGATCGGCCGGAAATCGCCCAGGGCATGATCGAGGAATCGAACATCCAGCCGGTCTTGGAACTGACCTCGATGATCCAGGTGCAACGCAGCTACGAGGCGGTGCAGCGGATGATCGAGGCCGAACACGAACGCTCGCGCAAGGCGGTCGACGTGCTCGGCCGCACCTCGCGCTAGACCTTAAGAGAGTAAGGAAGGACGGACGCCATGAGGTCCCTCAACATCGCCGCCACCGGGATGCTGGCCCAGCAGACCAACGTCGAGGTCATCTCGAACAACATCGCCAACATGAACACCACGGCGTTCACCCGCCGGCGTCCCGAATTCAACGACCTGCTCTATCAGAATCTGCGCCGGGTGGGCGCCACCTCGTCGGACACCGGCACCATCGTGCCCTCGGGCGTGCAATTGGGCCTAGGCGTCAAAACGGTGGCGGTCTACCGCATCACCGAGCAGGGCAGCCTGCTCAACACCGACAACACCTTCGACGCCGCCATCCAGGGCAAGGGCTATTTCCAGATCACCCTGCCTTCGGGCGACACCGCCTATTCCCGCGACGGTTCCTTCCAGCTCTCGCCCAATCGGGTGATCGTCACCCATCAGGGCTACACGGTGCGGCCCGGCATCACCATTCCCGCCAACGCAGTGAGCGTCACCATCAATTCCTCGGGCCAGGTGCTGGTCAAGCTCGACGGCCAGGTGACGCCGCAGAACGCCGGCCAGATCCAGTTGGCCAATTTCCCCAACGAGGCCGGCCTGGAGGCGATCGGCGACAATCTGTTCATCGAGACGCCCTCTTCGGGCACCGCCACCGCCGCCAATCCCGGCCAGCCGGGCTACGGCTCGCTGCTCCAGGGCTTCTTGGAAACCTCGAACGTCAACGTGGTGGCGGAAGTCACCAACCTGATCAGCGCCCAGCGCGCCTACGAGATGAATTCCAAGGTCATCAAGGCCTCGGACGAGATGATGTCGTCGGTGAGCAACCTCAAATAGATCGGATCGCCGCCATGACCCGCGTCCTCGCCCTGTTGTTGCTTTTCCTCGGCCTCGTTCGGGCCGGCTTGGCCCAAGCCGCCGAGCCCGAGGCCCGCCTGGCCCTGGCGCCCATCCCGCCCATGCTCAAGGCGCAGGCGGTGGTCGAGGGCGAGCTGATCACCCTGGGCGACCTCTTCGACCATCTCGATCCGGCCAAGGCCAAGATGGCGGTGGCCTACGCGCCCCAGCCGGGCAAGCGCGTCACCTACGACGCCAACTGGCTTTTCGGCGTGGCCCGGGCGCAAAGCGTGGCCTGGCGGCCGATGACCGCCTACGAGCGCATCGTCGTCGACCGGCCGGGCCAGATGATCGCCCGCGAGGACATCGATTCGGTGCTCCTGTCGGCCTTGGCCTTCCACGGCATCGAGGGCAACGCCGCCATCGAACTGGCCAACCGCGGCATGCAGATCTTCGTGCCGATGGACGCCAAGCCGGTGGTCGCGGTGCGCGACCTTTCCTACGACCCGCGCGCCCGGCGCTTCGCCGCCACCCTCGAGGCGCCCGCCAACGGGGCCAACGCCCAGCGCATCAAGGTGAGCGGCCGGGTCTTCCAGGTCGTCGAGGTGCCGGTGCTGGCCCGCAACATCGGCAAGGACGAGCGCATCGCCGAAAAGGACATCCGCTGGACGCCGCTGGCGGTCGAGCAGGTGCGCGAAGACATGATCACCGACGCCGGCCAGTTGATCGGCAAGATGCCGCGCCGGCTGATCCGCGCCGGCCAGCCGATGACCCAGAACGACGTCCAGCGCCCGGTGCTGGTGGCGCGCCACAGCCTGGTCACCATGATCGTCCAGCAGGGCGGAATGACCATCACCGCCCAGGGCAAGGCGGTCGAGGATGGCGGCGCCGGCGAGACCATCCGGGTGCTCAACACCAACAGCAACGCCACCGTCGAAGCGACCGTCAACGGTCCGGGTCTGGTTTCGGTCCGGTCCGGGCGGCGCACGCTGGCCAATTGATCGAGGAGGCCGCCATGACCACCCGTCCCATCCTCACCCTGATGGCCCTGTTGGCCGCCGGCACCGCGCTTTCGGGCTGCAACGTCATGAACCGCCTGTCCGAGGTGGGCGAGCCGCCCAAGACCTCGAAGGTTCAGGACCCCACCCAGGCCGCCAACTACCGCCCGGTCAGCATGCCGATGCCGACCCCGAAACCCACCGTCACCCAGGCCAACTCGCTATGGCGGCCGGGCGCCCGCGCCTTCTTCAAGGACAATCGGGCGAGCGAGGTGGGCGACATTCTCACCGTCGCCGTCAGCATCAAGGACAAGGGCGTCTTGAACAACAAGACCACCGAGGCCCGCAACAACAGCGAAACCACGGATGCCTTCAACCTCCTGGGCTACGAGACCAAGCTCTTCAAGCTGTTCGGCAACGCCGCCAACGCCTCGAACCTGGCCGCCATGGGCAGCGATCACGCGGTCTCGGGCGAAGGCAAGATCAACCGCGACGAGGAGGTGAGCGTCACCTTGGCCGCCGTCATCACCCAGATCCTGCCCAACGGCAATCTGGTCATCCAGGGCAAGCAGGAAGTGCGGGTCAACGCCGAGTTGCGCGAACTCACCGTTTCGGGCGTGGTGCGGCCCTCCGACATCACCTCGGCCAACACCATCAAATCGGAACAGATCGCCGAGGCCCGCATCACCTATGGCGGTCGGGGCACCCTTTCCGACCTCCAGCAGCCGCGCTACGGCCAGCAGATTTTCGACATCATCTTCCCCTTCTGAGCCCCCTGCGGACCCCTTGGGGGGAAAGACCCTTTTCCCCCGCAAAGGGCAATTCACAAGGCCCGCGAATCCTGCTAGCGTGACCGCCATGATTGCTTGATTGCAGGGGAGGAGGTTACCGATGGCGCGTATCGATTTGAATCTTCTGAGCAAGGGGGAAGAGGACGCCCTGGCCTTGGCGCAGGCCGCCGTCCAGATCGTCGAAGGCCGCAAGAAAGGCGGTCCCGTGCTGACCGAGGCGCTCGATCACAACCTGAAGCTTTGGGTGGCGATCCGCACCATGATGCAGCAGCCCGACTGCACGATGCCCCAGCCGATGCGCGACAATTTGATCCGGCTTAGCCAATACGCCGCCCAGAAGACCTTCGAAATCGCCAACGGGGTCACCGACGAGATCCTGGACAGCCTGGTCAATCTCAATTTGCAGATCTCGGAAGGCCTCTTGGAAGGGGTCACCAACTACAAGATCCGCGAGCGCGCCTACAAGCTTTGGGAAAAGGGCGGCCGGCCGCTGGGCAAGGACCTCGACAATTGGCTCAAGGCCGAATACGAGGTGACCAACGCCGCCGACTACGCCAACGCCGTCAAAGAATTCGCCCGCATCATGGGCGGCGGCAAGCCGAAGAAGGCCGCTCCGCCGGCCAAGAAGGCGGCGCCGGCCAAGAAGGCGGCGCCGGCCAAGAAGGCGGCACCCGCCAAGAAGGCCGCGCCGGCCAAGAAGGCGGCGCCCGCCAAGAAAATGGCCGCGCCGGCCAAAAAGAAGGCCCCGGCCAAGAAGAAGGGCAGGCGCTAGACCGCCCTTCGCGAATCCTCGATCGGAAAAGGCCGGGAGCGCTCCCGGCCTTTTTTGCGCCTTGGGTCCGGCGGTGCCCCGAGCGGGGGGCGCTCAGGCCAGGGCGATCAGTTCTTCCAGGGTCTTGGTGCCCAGCTTGCGCAGGATGTTGGCGCGGTGAAACTCCACCGTGCGGGCGCTGATCGCCAGATCGGCGCCGATCGCCTTGTTGGTCTTGCCCCGCACCAGGGCGGCGAAGACCTCCTGCTCGCGCCGGGACAAGAGCGCCAGCTTCGGATTGTCGCGGTCGGCCAAGCCGGCCATGGGCGCCGGCGTGTCAAAGGCCGCCAGGATGGTTTCCCGGAACTGGACGGCATCGACCGGCTTTTCCAGGAAGTGAAAGGCGCCGTTGCGCAAGGCGGTCACCGCCGTGCGCACATCGCCATGGCCGGTGACGAAGATCACCGGATCGGTATTGAACCGCCGGTTGAGTTCGGCCTGCACCGCCAAGCCGTTCATCGCGCCCAGGCGCAGATCGAGAACGACGCAGGCCCGGCCCTCGGGCCGATCGGCCTCGAGAAAGGCCTCGCCCGAGGGGAAGAGGCGGCGCGCCAATCCCATATGGCCGACCAGGGCGTCGAGCGCCGCCCGATGCTGGTCGTCGTCTTCGACGATATCGACCCGGGCCGGCTGCTCAAGCTCTGGCATGCGCGCCTTCCCAAAGAGTCGAGACGCAATCGAGTTCGATCGTGAAAGTGGCCCCCTGGCCGGGCGGCGAGGCCACGGAAATCCGCCCGCCCAGGCTTTCGACGATGGTTTTGCAGATGGCGAGCCCCATGCCATATCCCTTGAGCTTGGTGGTGAAGAAGGGCTCGAAGATGGCGGCGAGCGATTCCGGGGCAATGCCGGCGCCGGAATCGGCGATCGTCACCCGAACCCGTCCCGCCGCCGGATCGAAGGCGGTGGCGACCTCGATGGCGCGCCGGGGCGATTGCGCCTCGCCGATGGCGTCGCGGGCGTTGAGCATCAGGTTGACGATCACCTGCTGGAAGGCGACCTCGTCGATGAGGAGCGGCGGCAGCGCCCAGGCGTAGCGCTTGTTGACCGCGATCCGGCCGATTTTCATGTGCGGCGAGACGAAATCGAGCGCCTTGTCGATCACCACGTTGAGGTCGGCCGAGGTCGGGGTCGGCGGCTTGGCGCCCAAGAGCGATTTGATTTTCTGCTGGACGTCCTGGGCGCGTCGGGTCGACGCCGCGATGGCGGCCAGGCTTTCCGCCACTTTGGCGCGGTCGAAGGTGGGTTGCGCCAACTGTTCCTGGAGAAGATAGGCGTGAATACCGATCACCGACAGCGGCTGGTTGATCTCGTGGGCGATGCCGGCGTTGATCTGATCGACGATCGCCTGGCGGGAGAATTGGTTGGTGGCGTCCTGCCGGTCGGCGACCAGCTTCAACAGCCGTTCGTTTTCGATGTTGGCGGAAATGTCGATATGGGTGGTGACGAAGCCGCCATCGGGAAGCGGCGTTTCGGTGATCTCGTAGGTGACGCCCTGATGATTGGTCCGGCGGAAGTTTTTCAGATGGGAGTCGGTCTTTCCTTGCCGCAGGGCGCGCAGGCGGGTAAGAACCCCTTCGCGGGCATCAAGCCCCCCATATTCGCCGCGTGCGACCAGCGCGCCCAGCACGTCCTCGATGGTCGGGTGGGTGTCTTTGAAGCTGGGCGGAAACTCGAACATCCGTTCGGCGGCGGGATTGAAGGTCACGATGCGGAAATCGCGGTCCCAGAGCGTGACGCCGATCGGCAAATTGTCGATCAGGGTCTGGAATTCGATGTTTTTTTGCACCGTCTGCGCGTAGAGGGCGGCGCTTTGGGCGAGCAACGCCTGAAGCTTCCGTTCGTCGATCCTGGCCTTGGTGACGTCCTGATAGGTGTAGACGACGCCGCCTTGCGGCAGATGGATGCCGGTGACCAGAACGAAACGGTCGCCGACCGGAACTTCGAGATCGATCGGCTGGCCGGTGCGGACGACGCTCATCCGTTCCTTAATAAAACTCTCAAGATCGACGGGGCCGTAAACGCCGTGGCGAGCGTTGTAGTTGATCACGTCCTCGAGCGGGGCGCCGGGCTTGCACAGCGCCAAGGGCAGATTCATCAGCCGCTGGTAATTGTGGTTGCAGGTGACCAAGCGGTAATCGGGATCGTAAAGCGCGACGCCGATTTTGGTGTTGGCGAAAATGATCTGCAGAATGGCCGCCTGCTGCGCCGCCCTGTCGGGTGCGCCGGCCACCCCGGCGACGCCGGTCAGGCGATCGTCGAGCCAATCCCAATAGGGGCTCACCTGCTGCGTCGGCACCCAACACCTCCGGCTCAAGGGCCCGGTTTCCTACCAGCCATGATAGCCCAGCTTGCCGGACGGCGAGAACGCAGAGATCAAGGCTGGTGTCGATTGCAACCCATGGATCGAAGTCGCCGTCTTCATTCGCTCGCTAATAGTTTTCATGCCCATCAACCATCGCTTGGCGACAGGAGAAAACCGCATGAATTTCGACCGTTAGTACGTTTGGAGGGGAATCGCCCGACCTCGGAATCATCCCGAGGTTTCATGGCGGCGCCAGGTCGATAGCATGATTGGCGGGGGAGCGCGACCAACCATAAGAGGGGACCGTCCGTGAATTACCAGAAGGCTTCGGAAATTGCGATCGCAGAAGGCGCAACCACCACCAAGGCTTCCCGCCCCGATCGGCCCCGTCAACGAACCAATCAGGCCGTTTCCCAAAGAACGCCGCCGACCGGCCTCGATCTGCATGTCGGGCGACGCCTGCGCGAAAGGCGGACCATGCTGGGCTTGAGCCAGGAGCAGTTGGCCCAGCTTCTCGGCATCACCTATCAGCAGATCCATAAATACGAGCGCGGCATGAACCGTATTTCGGCCGGCCGGCTGTTCGAGGCCGCCCAGGTTCTTTCGGTGCCGATCGACTATTTCTTCGCCGGCGTCGACGCCCCCCCGACCGAGGCGCCGTCCAAACGCCAGCGGATGTGCCTGGATTTGGTGCGCAACTTTGCCCAGATCGACGACGAGCCGATCCGTCTGGCCTTGAGCCAGATGGCGCGGGTGCTGGCGGAATAGTCCTGGCCGACGCCCCGCATGCTTCGTGACGGCCGCCGGGCGGTGGCGTTCCTTGGCTCGTCATGCGCAAGCTTGACCCGCGCATCCACGTCTTTAGGAGATCATTATCCTCACTCCGAGGAGGACCGCAGGTCCGTCGCGAAGGGTGAGGCGCGAAGGGACAAGAATTCTTCAGTCGGCTGCCAAAAGGACAAACGAACCACCAAGACACGAAGGCACAAAGATCATCGATCCTTCGTGTCTTGGTGTCTTGGTGGTTCCGCCTTTTCTGAAAATCATTGGCGCTGGCCGGTGGAGGGCGGCGGCGCTTCTTTCCTTGTCATGCGCGGGCGTGACCCGCGCTTCCACGTCTTTCTTGTCGTTGGCGCCGATAAGGCGTGGATCGCCGGGTCAAGCCCGGCGATGACGATTGGGGAGATCGAGGGGAAGGAAGACGATGAAACGCCAAGACCGCGAGCTGTTGATCCGTGTGAATCCGTGTTGATCCGTGTCTTCAATCCCGGGGCCGGGCGATAAGGACACGGATAAACACGAATGGACTCGGATGAACACGGGCAGGCTGGTCGCCGCCCTTGGCGCCCGCATGCTTCGTGACGGCCGCCGAAGGGTGGCCTCCTCAGCATGAGGAAAGCGGGAGTTTCAGCCGACTGCCAGACGGCGGCCTTCTCGGCATGAGGAAAGCGGGAGCTTCAGCCGACTGCCAGACGGCGGCCTCCGCAGTATGAGGAAAGCGGGAGTTTCAGCCGCCCGCCCGCCGATGGCCCCTTTCGGGGCTCAATCGTCGCGGTGGGTGCGTTCCATGCGCTCGTGGCGTTCCTGGGCCTCGATGCTCAAGGTGGCGATCGGGCGGGCTTCCAGCCGGCGCAGGCTGATCGGCTCGTTGGTTTCCTCGCAATAGCCGTAAGAGCCGTCATCGATCCGCTGCAAGGCGGCGTCGATCTTGGCGATCAGCTTGCGCGCCCGGTCGCGGGTGCGCAGCTCAAGGGCGCGCTCGGCTTCGGCCGAGGCGCGATCGGCGATGTCGGGTTCCTGCAGACCGCCTTCCTGAAGATGCATCAGGGTTTCGCTCGATTCGTGCAAAAGCTCGGATTTCCAGCGCAACAGCTTCTGGCGGAAATAGGCCCGCTGGCGTTCGTTCATGAACGGCTCTTTTTCGCTCGGGCGGTAATCAGGCGGCAGCGTCACGGTCATGCGTTTGCCTCGCGGCTCCGGAGTACGGATTTTGCGGGGCGGACTATAGGAATCGGAGGCGTGTTTCGCAAGGGCCGCCTTCGCGGGCGATACCAGAGCCGAGGGCAGGGCCTTTTTTCCCTTGCCGTTCACCTTGGCCGGCACGGCTTTGGGCTTCGCCGCCTTGGCGGGTTTCGGGGGGGCCGGCTTCTTCGGGGAGGCTTTCTTGGCCGGGGCCGCCTTGGGCTTCGCCGCCGTCTTCGCTTTCGGGACCGCCTTGGGTTTGGCGGGGGACTTCGCTTTTCTATCCGGTTTCTTCGCCATCAGCTCCTCGGCGCCATTTTTGCCAGTTCGACTTCGGCCCGCAGTTCGATCTCGTCCAACACCTGGGCCAACAGCGGGTCGTCCACCTGATCGCGCTTGCCGCGCACCAATTGCGCCAGCTCGATGATGCGCTGGCGGGGGATAGTGCCCATTAACAGACCGTGACGCAACTCGTCTAGATGCTGAAGGATGGTTTCGCCCCGTTCGTAAAGACGTTTGCGGGCCCGGCGGCGCGCTTCCTGGTCGGTGGCGTCGGTCGCCGCCTGGACGGTGAGGAGCGCGTCGACCCCGGCAACCGGATTTGCCGTGTCGACTCCGTGGGTTAGCTCGGCTCCCTCGACCGCATCGACCAAATGGCGGGCAAACTCGTCCCCCGGCTTGGCCTTGGCGGCGCCGGCGCGGCGGGTGGTGCCGGTGGCTCCGGTCGAACCGACTCCGGAAACCTTCATCGCGAACGGTCCTCGCAAAAAAAACCTGTGGTCCCAGCCTCACTCTGCCAGGGGGCCGTTAAGATGCGGTAAATCGCCCGATTAGGAAAGTGGGCAGAACTTGCCGCCTTAAGGGGGCTTAATCTGCCGGTCGGGCGGCCGGCGGGCCGCCAAGCCTGATAAAAAATCCTTTTCAAACAACGCGGTGTTTGATGGCATGGACTTCGCAAGGCTTGGAGCGGATTCTAGATTTGTCGATGGACCCCGCCATGCGCACGACCCTCATCCGCCGGATCGCCGCTTTTCTCCTGGCGCTGGGCCTTGCCTTCGCCCCGGCGCCGGCGGCTCTTGGCAATTCGCGCATCAAGGATATCGCCGATTTCGAAGGCGTGCGCGACAACATGCTGATCGGCTACGGTCTGGTGGTGGGCCTGAACGGCACCGGCGACGCCAGCGAAATGGCCTTCACCCGCCAAAGCCTGATCGCCATGCTGGAACGCCTGGGCGTCAACACCCGCGATTTGTCGAGCGATTTGAAGGCCAAGAACGTGGCCGCGGTCATGGTCACCTCCAAACTGCCGCCCTTCACCCGCCAAGGCACCCGGATCGACGTGCAGGTGAGCGCCATGGGCGACGCCAAGAGCCTGCAGGGCGGCACCCTCTTGGTCACCCCCCTGGTCGGCGCCGACGGCGAAGTCTATGCGGTGGGCCAGGGCTCGGTGGCCAGCGGCTTCACCGCCTCGGGCCAAGGCGCCTCGATCACCAAGAACGTGCCGACCAGCGGCCGCATCGCCAGCGGGGCGATCGTCGAGCGCGAAATCAATTTCGATCTCGGCCGCATGGAAAACGTCCGCGTCACCTTGCGCAATCCCGATTTCACCACCGCGAGGCGCACCGCCCAGGCGATCAACGCCTTCCTGGGCCAGGCGGCCGCCCGGCCGACCGATCCCGGCACCGTCGAGGTGCAGGTGCCTGGCAGCTATCGCGGCAACGTCGTCGGCCTCTTGACCGACATCGAGCAGTTGCGCATCCAGCCCGACCAGATGGCCCGGGTGGTGATCGACGAGCAGAACGGCGTCATCGTCATGGGCGAGAACGTGCGCATCAGCACGGTGGCGATCGCCCAGGGCAACCTGACCATCCGCATCACCGAAACGCCGCAGGTGTCGCAGCCGCAGCCCTTCTCGACCACCGGCACCACGACCACGGTGGCGCGCACCGACATCCAGGTCGACGAGGGCGCCGACCGCAAGCTCTCGATGCTGCAGACCGGCGTCAACATCCAGGAGCTGGTGAACGGCTTGAATTCGCTGGGTGTGGGCCCGCGCGACATGATCACCATCTTGCAAGCCATCAAGGCCGCCGGCGCGCTGCAGGCCGAAATCGAGGTGATGTGATGACCGTCCAGGCCACCCTGCCCGGCGCCGCCCTCAACCTGGCCGACCAAGCCGCCGCCCGCCAGCCCAAGGTCGGCGGCGCCAGCAAGGCCCAGATCGAAAAGACCGCCCGCGATTTCGAATCCTTCTTCTTGTCCCAGATGTACCAGCACATGTTCGCCGGCATCGCCACCGACGGCGTCTTCGGCGGCGGTCACGGCGAGGAGGTGTTCCGCTCCTTCATGCTCGACGAGTACGCCAAGCTGACGGCGCGCACCGGTCGGGTGGGTTTGTCGCAGAACATCGCCGCCCAGATGTTGCGTCAGCAGGAGGTTGGCCATGCCCGCGCCCGGTGATCGGTTCCAACGCCCCGCCAAGCCCGCCGCCCCGCCGCCCGCCAAGCCCGCGGCCGCGCCGCCCGCCAAGCCGGACCGAGTCGACGAAATTTTCGACGTCGCCCAACATCTGGCCAAGCTTCTGGAGCGGGAAAATCAGGCGCTCGGCCAGCGCCGGCCGGCCGAGGTCGCCGGCCTCCAAGACGAGAAGGCCAAGCTCACCAAGCTTTACGACTCGCATCTGCAGGCGCTGGCCAAGGCCCCCGATCTGCTGGCCAAGGTCCGGCCGGAGCGGCGCGAGGCCCTGAAGGCGCTGGCCAAGAAACTGGACGGCTTGGTGGCGGTGAACGGCCGGCTCCTGAAAAGCTCGATCGAGGCCAACCAGCGGGTCTTGAAGGCGGTGATCGAAACCGCCAAGCGCCTGCAGAATCGCGGCGCCGTCTATTCGCGCGACGGCCAGATCGGCGGCACCGCCGCCAAGGGACTGCGCACCGTGTCGGTGTCGGTCAATCAGACCCTTTAGGGAAGGACACCCGCGATGTCGCTCACGCTCGGCCTGCAAAGCGCGATCAGCGGCCTTCTGGTCTCTCAGCGCGCGCTCGATGTCACCTCGCACAACATCGCCAACGTCAACACCCCGGGCTTTTCGCGCAAGTCGCTCGACCGCGAATCGCGGGTGCTGATCGGACGCGGCGCCGGCGTGCAGGTGGCTCAGGTGAGCCGTGCGGTCGACGAGTGGCTGAACAAGGACGTGCGCACCGAAACCGGCATCTGGGGCAAGGTCGACACCCTGAAGACCTATTACGACCGCATGCAGGACATGTTCGGCAAACCGGCCGAGAACCGCTCGGTCGCCCACAAGATCGACGAACTGGGCCAGGAATTCGAGCAGCTTTCCGTCCAGCCCGAGAAAAGCACCTCGCAATGGGGGGTGGCGCTGGCCGCCGACACCCTGGCCCGCCAGTTCAACCAGATGTCGACCGACATCCAATCGCTGCGGCTCAACGCCGAGAAGGAAATCGGCCAGATCATCAGCACCATCAACACCAAGCTCGCCAACATCAAGGACCTCAACGACAAGATCGTCCGCGAGGCGGCGGTGGGCCATGAGATCGTCGACCTCGAAGACCAGCGCGACAAGGCGCTGGCGACGATCGCCGAATACATCGACGTCACCACCTTCGAGCGCGAGGATCAGACGCTGGTCATCTTCACCGGCACCGGCCGGACGCTGCTCGACAACGAGACCAATCCCTTGGCGCACGTGCCCTCGAGCCTGCTCAACAGTTGGATGACCAAGGCGGGCGGCGACATTCCCGACATCACGGTGGCCAACGCCGACATCACCACCGAGATCACCAGCGGCCGCCTCAAGGCGCTGATCGACATCCGCGACACCGAGCTGCCCAACCTGCAGGCCGAGTTGGACGAACTGGCCTATCAGTTGAAGAAGGAGCTGAACATCGTCCACAACCGCGGCACCAGCTACCCCAATCTGGTCAACGAAATGGACGGCACCCGGGTGTTTATCGAATCCGCCACCCAGACGATGACGCTGACCGACGGCGATGTCGCCATCAGCCTCTACAATTCGAGCGGCACCATCACCGCCACCACCACCCTCAACAAGCTGATGATCGCCAACGGCGACCCGATGAACAGCGCCTGGGTGATCGACGACGTCGCCAGCGTCGTCCAGACCTGGTTGCAGGCCAACGGTGCCGCCTCGGCCACCGCGGCGGTCAGCGCCACCACCGGCCAGCTCAGCGTCACCCTCAACGCCACCGACCTGGGGCTGACCTTCCGCGACCAGTCGGCCGACGAGCTGCGTTCGATCAACTTCAGCGCCACCACCTCGGTGCCCGGCCAGGCGGGAAATCTGGTGTTCTACGATCAGTCGGGCGTGGGGGCGCTCGCCACCATCGCGGTGGGCGCCGGCCAAAGCATCGCCACCATCGCCGCCAACATCGACGCCGACGCCAATCTCATCGCCACCGTCATCCAGGACGCCAACGGCTACCACATCCGGGTTACCCACGCCACCTCGGGCCGCGACCTGACCGTGAGCCCCTCGACGGCGGCCTTGGGCAACGCGCTCGGCTTCGGTTCGGCTGCCCAGGACACCACGATCTCGTTCGACAAGGACGGCAACGGCACCAACGACGAGACCGGCCTTAAGGGCTTTGCCAATTTCTTCGGCCTGAACGATTTCTTCGTCACCGGCAAGCCCAACGACATCTGGGAATCGGCCATCCAGTCGAATCGCTGGGTGGCGGCGGCCGGCGGCACCTGGTCGTTCGGCAACCTCACCAACGGCGTCGGCGGCCTGGGATCGATCACCATCGCCGCCGGCGCCTCGCTCGACCAGATCGTCGACGCCATCAACAACAACGACACCAACGCCGGCGTCACCGCCAACACGCTCACCGGCGTCACGGCGAGCAAGGTGCCCGAGGGCTCGGGCTACCGCCTGCGTCTGGTCGACGACACCGGCGAGGAGCTGGTGATCACCCAGACCGCCGGCACGCTGATCACCTCGCTCACGCTGCAGCCGGCGGCGGTGCGGACCTCGTCGGCCCTGATGCTGCGCACCGATCTGCGCACCGCGCCCGGCCTGATCAGCCGCGGCATCACCCAATACAATCCCGACACCGGCGTCTTCTTCCTCTCGGCCGGCGACAACACCACGGCCCTCGAACTGGCCGAGAAGATGACCAACTCAATCAGCTTCCGCACCGCCGGCGGCATTGCCGCCCAGTCCTTCAGCCTCGAGGGCTACGGCGCCACCCTTCTGTCCAACAATGCCTCGGACGCCGACAACAACAAGCTCCAGCTTGATTACCAGACCGAACTGAAGGAGAATCTGGAATTCAAGGCCTCGGAGATCAGCGGCGTCAACCTCGACGAGGAGATGTCGAACATGATTCTTTATCAGCAAGCCTACACGGCGGCGGCGAAGATCATCACCACGACCCAGCAGTTGTTCGACATCCTGAACAACGCGGTCCGCTGACGATAGGGGCAGGAGGCGCGCATGACCCGCATCGGCACCTACGGCTCGCATCTGTCGCTCATTGCGCGGATGCTGAACACCCAGCGCTCGGTCCATGACTCGCAGGCCCAGGTGGCGACCGAAAAGAAATCGCAGGACTATGCGGGCCTGGCGACCTCGTCGTTCCGTCTGGTTTCGCTGGAGAACGAGCGGGCGCTCTCCGAGCGCTTCGTCGAGACCAACCAGACCGCGATAACCAAGCTCAACGTCATGGAAACGTCCCTGAAGGCGGTCGACAAGGTGATCCGCACCTTCCGTTCGGAATTGCAGGCCTTCCAGGCGGTGGGACCCTCAGACCCGCAGAACCTGCAACAGATGCAGGCCCGCGCCTGGGACGCGTTGCAGCAGTTGCAATCCTATCTCGACGTCAAGGTCGAGGGCGATTACGTCTTCGGCGGCGGCAAGACCGACACCATGCCGGTGCAGATTCCCTGGGGCTCGCTGGCCGAATTCCAGGCCGATTACGCGATCGATTCCTCGGGCACCGCCGGCGCTGCCTTTCCCACCACCCGGTCGGGCCATCTGAGCGCCACCTACAACGGCGGCGCCGCCGGCACCGGCTATTACTACGAGGGCGACACGCTTCAGCTCGAGCATCGCCTGGACGACATCCGTTCGATCACGCTGGGCATCAACGCTGCCGACCCGGCGATCGAGAAGGCCATGCGCGCCATGCTTATGATGGCCCAAGGTGCCATGAGCCAGCAGGAGACCCTCGCCCCCAATCTGGTGAGCCAATCGATCACCCTCTTGAACGATTCGATCATGCACGACGCCGCCAACACCGCCGAGAAGACGAGCGACCTGACCGGCATGCTCTACAATGTCGGCGCCAACAAGAGTTCGATCAGCCGCGCCATCAGCGAACACAAGGAGTTCGTCGACACCACGGAAATGCGGCTTTCCGAGCTTGAGAATGTCAACATGCTGGAGGCGGTGACGCGGCTTAACGACAACGTCCGGGCGCTCGAAACCTCCTACACCTCCTTTGGCCGCATCCGCCAGCTTTCCCTGGCCCAGTTCCTGTAGAAGCGGGCCGGCGGCCGGCAAACGGTTAACTTTTTCGTAACCTCAAGGGGTTAAGATCATGGTTCGAGTCGGCGGCCAAGCGGCGAATCCCCGCTTTGGGGCCTTGGTCTTTGACCGAAAGGAATGCATTGACAGGACTAGGCGCGGTGCTATTATTTTAAAGATTAGGGGTATTCCATAGTTCCTTCTCGGTGGGAATGCCAAACCCCTAGGCAGGCAGAAGCGCCTACCGAACGGCCTAGAAAAGGAGATCTCTCATGGCTACCGACGTCACACTGACATCCGCGATCCGCACGAACCTGCTGAGCCTTCAGAAGACGGCTTCGCTGATTTCGCGCACCCAAGACCGCCTGTCGACCGGTCGAAAGGTCAACTCCTCGCTCGACAACGCGCAAGCGTTCTTCAAGTCGTCCGGCCTCAACAACCGCGCGACCGACTTGGCCAACCTCAAAGATACGATGGACCAGTCGATCAGCCAGATGAAGGCGGCGACCCAGGGCATCGACGGTTTGACCAAACTGGTCGAGCAAGCCAAGGCGCTTGCGGTGGCGGCCCAGTCGACCACCGACACCGCCCAGAAGACCAAGCTGGCCAGCTCCTACAACAAGCTGGTCACCCAGATCAACGATCTGGCCTACGATTCGAGCTTCGGCGGCAAAAACCTCGTCAACGGCACCAGCGCCTCGCTGGTCGTCGTGTTCGACGAATTCTCCAGCCACAAGCTCACCATCTCGGGCGTTCGTCTCGATGCCTCGGGCATGACGATGATGACGATCGCCGCCGCCAACTGGACCGATTCGTCGACCATCGAATCGGGCATCGCCCAGATCGACGCCGGCTTGAAGTCGCTGCGCGCCGAAGCGGAAACCTTCGGCACCAACAACGCGGTGCTGTCGATCCGCTTGGACTTCACCAAGAACCTCATCAACACCTTGGAAGACGGCGCGGCCAAGCTGGTCAACGCCGACATCAACGAGGAATCGGCCAACCTGCTGAGCTTGCAGACCCGCCAGCAGTTGGGCATCACCGCGTTGAGCCTGGCCAACCAGTCCGAACAGTCGATCTTGAAGCTGTTCTGATCGCTCACGGTTTCGTTCGATCGGGAGGGCGCCTTCGGGCGCCCTCTTCGTTTGTGCGCCTCTCATTGTATTGACCGGGCACCCCAACGCGAAAACGCCGGCCCCAGGGGCCGGCGTGGCGGTTCCTTATTATGGCAGGCCGGTTACGGTTTGGCGGGGTCGGCGCCCGGTGCCCGCAGGCCTTCGGCCAGATTGCGGTTGATGTTGATCAGCACGTCGAGCGACTTGGCGGTGCCGTCGGCCAGGGCCTTGGCGGTCTGCTTGTCGACGAAGATCGACAGGCTCATGATGTTGGCCTTGATCTCGGGCGGCAGCAGGTTGTTCTTGTCGGTGATGTCGGTCTGGATGATCGTCCACAGAAGATGGTTGAAGCGCAGCGCCTGGCTGTAGGCCTGGTAGTTGGCGACGTCCTTCTTCGCCTCCTCCATCAGGAAGGCGGCCTTGGTGAGCGCCATCGCCTCGACCTCGCGCGGCGACATGGTCGCGCGCTGGGCATCTTGATAGGCGCTAACTTTTTCTTTTGCCATGGTCGAGCACCTCCTTTTCGTAATCTATCAGCTTTCGGCACACCTTCAAAGCCTGGTAGTGATCGCCTTCCAGGATCTTCTGCGACATCTCCATGAAGAGACCCAGGACCTTTTCGTTCGGCACCGCGTCGATGAACTGGCGGATGAGCGAGAAATAGAGATCGTGGTAGTCGCGCTCGTTGCGCGGATTGGCGTACATGTTGAGGATCGAGACGTAAATGCGCTTGGCCGGCGTGTCGGCCTCGTCGGCGGTGATGATCTCGCGTTCCTTGAGGACCGGCACCTTGTTCAAAATCACCAACTCGGCCTTGGTGCTGCCGTTGGCGATGACGGCGGTGCCGATAAGAGCCTTTTCGTGCGGCTTGAGGGTGATTTTGAGCGGCATGTCTCGCAAGTCTCGTGAAGAGGTGATTATGCCCGATTCGCCCTCCGGGCAACAGGGAAATGCAAAGCCGGCGGCAAAAGGGTAAGATCAGACAATGTTGGAATTATTCCTCTATTCCGCCACCGCCTTTTTCGTGGTGCTCGATCCGGTCGGCACGGCGGCGATCTTCGCCGCCATGACCCACGCCTTTGCGGCGCCCCGCAAGCGGCGCACCGCCCTCAGGGCGGTCGGGCTGGCGGCCACCATCCTGGCGCTGTTCGCCCTGTTGGGCGAGGCTTTGCTGGCCGGACTGGGCATCAGTCTGGCGGCGCTTCGTCTGGCCGGCGGAGCGCTGCTGTTTCTGCTGGCCGCCGACATGGTGTTCGCCCGGCCCTCGGGCCTGCGCTCGATGACCGCCGACGAGGACGCCGAGGCCAGCCACCGCCACGATCTTTCGGTCTTTCCGCTGGCCTTTCCGCTGATCGCCGGGCCGGGCGCCATGACCACGTCGGTGCTGCTGATGACCCGGGCCGGGCCCGATGCGCTGCGCATCGGCTTGGTGCTGGGCGTGATGGCGGCCATGCTGGCCATCACCTTGATCTTGCTCTTGCAGGCCGAGCGGATCGCCCGTCTTCTCGGGGTGACGGGGTGCAACGTCATCAGCCGGGTGTTGGGCATCATTCTGGCCGCCCTGGCCGCCCAATTCATGCTCGACGGCCTCAAAGTCGCCCTGAGTTAAGAGAAAAACTTTATTTTTCAGCAAGGTATTCCGAGTCGGATTTTTGTTGCGAATCATTCGCAATTGTCGTTGCGCCGAGCCCCCACTTTTGTTAGGGTGGCTGCCATTCGAGAATGATGGTCATTCTCAACACGAGCAGCCGATGCCGCTCCAGGCGGTCCGGCGGAACAGGAGCGAAAGATGGCAAGGTGCGGGATGAAGGGATATTCGGTGCGGGTTGGCCTTCTCGGCCTTGCTCTGGTGGTGGCGACGACCTGGACGGCGGCCGCCCAAGCGGCGCCGTCGATCAATGTCTATTCGGCGCGCAAGGAAGCGCTGATCAAGCCCCTGATCGACGAATTCACCCGCACCACCGGCATCGCCGTCAATCTGCTCAACGCCGAGGCCGACCAATTGTTCGAGCGGCTGAAAAACGAAGGCGCCAACAGCCCGGCCGACGTGCTGCTCACCGTCGATGCCGGCTGGCTGGTGCGCGCCAAGGAAGCCAATCTGCTGCGGCCGATGCGGTCGACAGTCTTGAGCCAAGCCGTTCCCTCGCAATGGCGCGATCCGAACGGCGCCTGGTACGGTCTGTCGATGCGGGCGCGGGTCTTCTTTTACGCCAAGGACCGGGTTAAGCCGCTTGAGCTCACCAGCTATGAGGATTTGGCGCTGCCGCACTGGAAAGGGCGGCTGTGCATCCGCTCCTCGAACAACGTCTACAACCAGTCGCTTTTGGGCGCGCTGATCGCCCATCATGGCCCGGAGAAGGCCGAAGCCTGGGCCAAGGCGGTGGTCGCCAATCTGGCTCGCAAGCCGCAAGGCGGCGACACCGACCAGATCAAGGCGGTGGCGGCCGGCGAATGCGATCTGGCGCTCGCCAACACCTATTACTATGCCGGCATGCTGACCTCGACCGACGCCAAGACCCGCGAGCAGGCCGCCAAGGTGGCGCTCTTCTGGCCCAATCAGGGCGATCGCGGCACTCATGTCAACATCTCGGGCGCCGGCGTGGTGGCGGCCTCCAAGCAGCCCGAGGCGGCACTGAAATTCATCGAATTCCTGGCCTCCGACGCCGCCCAGCGCCTTTATGCTGAGGTCAATTTCGAATTTCCGGTCAAGTCCGGCGTGGCGCGCTCCGGCCCCTTGGCCGAGTGGGGTCCCTTCAAGATGGACCCGCTCGACGTCGCCCTCTACGGGGCGCGCAACGCCGAAGCGGTGCGCATCTTCGATCGGGTGGGCTGGCGGTAATAAGCGCGTTGCGCGCGTCTAGGTCGTCCGCGCCCAGAAGCCGTCGCTCATCTGGCAGGCGGTGCCGCTGATCGCCTTGGCTTCGTCCTTGGCGGTGTAGCTGGCCTGGAAATCGCGGCACAGCGTGCCGTCGGCCAGCCGATAGGTGGAGACCGGCACGAAGGCGCCGGAATGGCCGGTCTCTTCATTGTACCAGCCGCGCGGATTGGCATCGGGCGTTTCGACCAGCGCCAGTTCGGCGGCCATCGCGGCCCGGCGCACATCGCCTTGGGTGAGCACGCGGCCTGCATACCAGCCGCCCGTCGCGCCGACGACCGCGCCGGCGGCGGCGAAGGCCACCTTGCCCAGCCCGGCGCCCAGGAAGTGATAGCCCAGCATGGCGCCGGCGGCGGCGCCCGCCGCGGCGCCCAGAATTTCGGCCGGTGGCCGGTTGCCGGGTTGGCTCATATGGGCGTTCAATTGGGCGCAGCCGCTTGTTGCGAGGGCGGCCACCAGCACCAGGGCGATCGGTTTCTTCATCGGATTCTCCAAGGTCGCGTCGTTTCGGGTTGTGGGGGTGCGTTCTGCGCCCGCCCCGAAAATTTATCCACAGGAGACTATCATGATTTTCAAGGGAAATCGAGCGGATATGCTTGCCAGAGCGGCAAGGCTTGGGCAGGATTCGTCCCGCCATGACCGCGCCCCTTGCCGCCTATCTCGCGCCCGACGGCTATCTGGAACCGCTGCTTGAGGAATTGGGCGGATCGGTGCTGGCGGTGCATGAGAGGCTGGTGCTGACCAAGGCGCCGCCCCGGCCCGCCGCCTGGGCCGCCAACATCTGGCTGGAGCCCGAGCGGATCGCCATCGCCTCGATCGGCGAGGCTGGCAAGGCGCTGCGCGCCCGCCAACGCAACTGGGCCGGCTATGCCTTCCATCTGCACCGCCGCCAGGCCCTGATCGAGGCCAAGCTGCCCAAGGTTTCCGCCAAGCCGCTGGTCTTTCCCGCGCCGGCGCCCGCCGCGCCTTTGGGCTCTTGGACGCTGCTCGACGAAACCACGCTTCTGGCCTCGGCCCGTTGCTCCAGCCCTTTCCCCCATGGCGAAATCCGCTTCGTCGAAAACAAGGAGGTGCCGCCCAACCGCGCCTATTTGAAGCTTTGGGAAGCCTTGACGCTGCTCGGCCGCTGGCCGGGCGCCGGCGAAACCTGCCTCGATCTCGGCGCCAGCCCCGGCGGCTGGAGCTGGGCGCTGGCCCAATTGGGGGCCAGGGTGATCGCCATCGACCGGGCGCCGCTCGACCCCAAGGTGGCGGCGCTTGCCAATGTCGAGGCCCGCCAGGAAAGCGCCTTCGGACTTGATCCCGCCGCGCTCGGGCCGATCGATTGGCTGTTCTCGGACGTGGTCTGCTATCCCGATAAGCTGTTTGGCCTGATCGAACGCTGGCGCGCCGCCGGCACGGTGCGCCACTTCGTCTGCACCTTGAAATTCCAGGGCGCCACCGACCACGCCAGCGCCGCCCGCTTCGCCGCCCTTCCGGGCTCGCGGCTCCTACATCTGCACCACAACAAGCACGAACTCACCTGGATGCTGCCGGGCGAGCCATGAAGGAGAACCCCATGAGCGAACCGAAAACCCTGCTTGAAATCGCCGGCGCGCCCCGGAAGATCGCCCGCTGGTCAACGGCGGCGCTGGTGCTGATCGATCACCAGAACGAATATGTGGCTGCGGGCAAGCTGCCGCTGTTCGGCGTCGAGGCGGCCAGGGACGAGATCAAGCTTCTTCTGGCGGCGGCGCGCCGCCACCAGGCGCCGGTCGTGCATGTGGTCCACCACGCAAGGCCGGGCGCGCCCCTGTTCGACCCCGAGACGGCCAACGCCGCCATCATGGCTGGCGTCGAACCCATCGAAGGCGAGGCGGTGATCGTGAAATCGATGCCCAACGCCTTTGCCCGCACCGATCTGGCCGAGCGCCTGAAGGCCTTGGGCCGTCCCGAGCTGATCGTCGCCGGTTTCGCCACCCATCTGTGTGTCAGCACCAGCGTGCGCGCCGCGCTCGATGTCGGCCTGCCGACCACCGTGGTCGCCGCGGCCTGCGCCACCCGCGATCTGCCCGACGCCTGCGGCAATCGCATTCCCGCCGACGTCGTCCATCAGGTGGCGCTGGCCGAATTGGCCGATCGCTTCGCCACCGTGGCGATGGCCGAGGACGAGATCGAATAGGGAAAGGATCAGACCGCCAGGGTGGCGTGGGTGATGTAGCGATAGGCCTGGTTGGCCAAAGGGGCGCGATCGATGCGCGCCGGATGGTCGCGGGCGTCGGCCAAGGTGTGCCAGGCGGCCGGGGAAAGATCGATCACCAGATCGGCGGCGCGATCGCGCCCGCCGGTCAGGGCTTGCGGGGCGGCGCCCGGGGGCAGGGCGGCCGGCTGGGCGATAACCCGCCCGGTCATCGGCATCGCCAAACTGAGAGCACCCGGTTTCATGTTCGCCTCGAATTCGCCGGCGGCACCTTGCCGCCACGATCCGAAGCTAGCCCAAAAGAGGCCGGGCGGCTGTGATCTTGCGCACCGCCCCGCTGTGACGGCGATCACCGGGGGGTGTTGGGCGCCGGGGCGCCCAACGTCGCCGGAGACCGGCCCGGCAGGAATTGCCCTTCGGAATCGGCCTTCATGACCGGCCGGCTGGCGAAGACCCTGTTCAGGGGCTGACGCGGGCCAACGTGAAATCGACGCCCCGGGAGAACGCCACCGGCCATTGCTGGTGCTTGGCGAAGCGCTCGCTTAAGATCGGCACCTCGCGCTCGGTGAAGCCGAGAAGTTCCTTGACGGTGAGCAAGCCGTCCTGGGGCGCGTGGTCGGCTTCGCCGGCCAGACCGCGGGTAAGGGCGTAGGTGAACACGCCGTGCCCCAGCTTCTTGACCTCGACGGCGAACTGGTCCTGGGTGGTTGCCGACACGACATGCAGGCCGATCGCCATGCCCAGGCGGCGGATGGCCCGATTTTCGTCGTCCTGGCTGCGCGAGGTCACGGCGGTTCCCGACTTGCAGGCATCGATGAACATGACGATGCGCTGGGCGCCGACCCGTGACAGGGCGCGTTGAATTTCCGAAAAGGACAGGCCATGCCGGTCGAGATCCGCTTCGCCCGCCTTAGCCGGGAAGTCGTAGGGAATCATGTAGTATTCCTCGCCCTTCGCTTCGCCGTGGCTGGCCATGTAGATCACCACCACGTCCTCGGGCGCGGTCGCGGCGAGCTTTTCCAGGGCGGCGATGATGCCCAGGCGCGACGCTTCGGCGTTGCGGACCTCGATGACGTCGATGTCGCGGAACCCCGAGGCGACGTTGCCGCTTTTCAGCGCCTTAACCACGGCCTGGGCGTCGGCGACCGCGTAGTTGAGATTCAGGCGCTCGTCCTTGTACTGGTCGAGCGCCAAGGCGAGAACGTAAAGAGTCGGCTGGCGGGCGGGAAGATCGACATCGAGCACGACCCGGTGCGGCGGCCCCAGAATGCGTTCCGCGCTTGCCGCTTCCGCAAGAAAGCTGTTGCGGCCCGAGACCAGGCGCAGCCGGAAGACGGCACGCAAGGTTGTGCGCCCCCGCGCCGTCTTGCCCTGGGTGGTGGCGATGACGTTGTCGGGATCGACGATTTTCCCGTTGTGGAACAGATTGATCTTCGAGACGCCGCCGCCAAGATCGGTCACCTGCACCGGCAATTCGATGATTCCGTCGGCCGGAATGGCGACTTCGCCCTCCATCTGAATCTGCGCCAGGGGCGGCGGGAGAATGCCCCCCTTCACCAATTCGCCGGGCCGAGACGCCCACGCCGCCAGACCCTCCAGGCGCTTTCGAAGAAGATTGGGCTCGTACAGCGCATCGCTGAAATTCTCGATCGGCAGGGCGGTTCGGGCGATGGCCCAGCGGATGTTCTCCAGGCCGGTGCCGTTGCCGTCAAAGCGGCCATCCTCGTCGATCACGGCCCAACCGGCGCTGCCGGCGACCAGGGTGGTGGGGCCCCGGCCGGTCGCCGTGTCCCAGATCTTGACGAGGCCGTCGGCGCCGCCGGAAAAGACGAAGCGTCCTTGCGGTTCAAGCATCACGCCGGCGGCGCCGCCCGCGTGCGCCTTGGGGACGGCCAAGCGCGGCGTGCCGTCGAACGACCAGGCGTGAACGCCCTCGCCGATTGCGGCGCCGACCATGTCGCCGGCGCTGGTCAGGGCGGTGGCGCCTTGGCTTGCTGAAAAGACGCGCACGGGTTGGGTGCCGCCAACCCGCCACAGCGTCACGCCGACAGTCGCCGTCACCGCCAGGAAGTGGGTGGCGCCCTTGACGAATCGGATCGGCCCGCCGCCCGAGGCTGCGCCTGGGTGGCTGGCGACGCGCACGCCGGTCGAGCTTTCCCAGACCGCCGCCGTCCCGTCGGCGCCCGAGGAAATCGCAACCGCCGCATCGTCGGAGAGGTCGAGGGCGCGCACCGGCCCCGCATGCGCCTTGATCCGGCGCAATTCCTTTTGCTGGGCGAGATCGACCAGAACGATCTCGCCCGTCGCCGAACCGACGGCGACCGTGGTGCCGTCCGGCGCCACCGCGAGGCTGGTGGGGCGGATGCCCAAATTGCGGATTGGAATCCATTCGGCCTTTTGCGGCAGCCAATGCAGAAGCGCGCCGCTGTCGAGGACAGCGACGCCGCCCTTGGCCCCCGGCAGAAGCGCCGTGGCGACGGCGGCTCCCGGCGAGGGGAAGCCCCGCGCCGGCCGGCCGGCATCGAGACTCCAGATTTGCGATCGGCCGCCGGCCAGATTGGCGACCAACAGGCGCCCGTCGCGGCTAAGGTCGAGGCCGACAATCGGCTCGTGATCGCCCCGCAACTCCAGCAAGATGGGAACCCGGGCCGCGTAGGCGTCGGTGCTGGCTTCGAACACCCGCATCCAGGTTTGCGCCGAGGCGGCGGGAACGACGAGGAGATGAACTCCCAATCCGACCAGGGCCAAGAATCGCCGTTGCGGAGCGCTCGTCACCAATCCGTGCCGCGGCGCCCGGTCGTCAGAAGGTGACGCGCAGGGTGAACATGCCGCTCCAATCGCTGGTCTGTTCATTGCCTTTGAAGGTGGTGAATTCCAGGGCGGAAGTCAGTCCCTTGATCGGATCGTACTCGATCCCGCCGCCCAGCCGCCAGCCGTCGGGATCGTTGTGCGCGCCGGTGGCGTTCAAGAGCGGGTTAAGTTCCCGCTCATAATCGACGAAGGCGTTGGGGCGAAAATCGCCGAACCGATACCCGGCGCGCAGGCCCGCCCGAACGATGCGGCTGTAGACGTAATCGTGGTTGAAGCGGGTGCCGTTGGTTTCGGTGTAGGCCTCCTCCTCCAACCGCATCCAGTTGTAGCCAAGTTTGGCGCCGTAATCGAAATTGCCGACGTTGTCGCCGAAGGTAAGCGCGATGGGCAGCGAAAAGACCCAGATATCCTGGTCGCCGCTTGACCGCTGGTTGTTGGTTCGGTTGCGCGTTTCGTCGGAATATTTGACAAGCCCGTAAATCGGCGTCGCGCTGATGGAAAATTGCCGGTTGATGAGGTACGAGCCGTGGAGGGCGCCGAAATTGCCGTCCTGGTCGATGTCGGTGTCCGAATCGGCCCGCCAGCGCGAGGTGCCCGTGGTCAGATATTTGGTGTAAGCCGCGCCCAGGATGAAGGTCTTGTCGATCATGACGCCGCCCGCCACCGTCGTGATGTTGGTGTGCAGGCGCATGCGCTCGATCGTGTCGTAGAACCGGTTGTTGGTGTATTGGTGGCTGATCCAGCCGGCGAAATTAAAGCGCTCGGCCGCCTTGTCGGGGGCTGGCGTCGCTTCGGCGAACATGTCTTCGTCGGTGAAGGATTCGACGCTCTTCGCCACCCCCTTCAGCGGCTCCGGCTTTTGTGCCGCAAAGGCCGATCCGGCGATTGACGCGCCGATAAGACCGTACACACAAAGCCTTAATAGGAATCCAACGCGCCCGGCCACTTTTTTCCCCTCCAAAGCTCCCGGATTCGGCACTGAAAACACGCCCCTCCATCCTCCGGAACCAAGATATGGGAGCATGCGAACGTTAAAATATCGATATGGGGGCGTCAAGTTATTCCCCCTACCAAACGTTGGATTAAATGGTTATCGATCGCTAGGTTCTTGGTGTTTGCCTTGGAGGCCGGCGTCCGATTGACCTTGGCAAAAGGATGGTGTCCATCCGATGCTCGGTTATACTTTGGCGGCGGCAAGCGAGGCCAAGGAGCGCAAAGGGGAGGCTTCATGATCAGGCGGGCATGGACTCGGATCGCGGGCGGAATCGGCGTCGCGGCGCTGGTCTTTTTGGCCTCGGCGGCTTTCGCCCAAGGCGAATTGGTCATCCTTTCCGTCACCGGTCTTGTCCTCGATCTGCGCGAAGGCCAGTCGGTTGCCGCCGGCGCGACGATCCGCCTTCCCGCGGCCTCGACGGTACGGCTGCTCGCCGCCTCGGGCAAGGTCGTGACGGTCCAGGGGCCGTTCGCCGGTCCCGTTCCGCTGCCGGACGACGTCAAGCCCGCCGAAAGCGGGACGCAGGGGCTTGCGCGTCTGGCGCGCTTCCTGATCGAGCGCCCGCAGGGAACCGAAGCGTCGCTTGGCGCGGTGCGCGAAGTGTCGCTTGGCGCCGTGCGCTTGACCGAGCCGGCGCGACCATCGCGCGAGCCCAGCGATCCCTGGCAGGTTGTGGCCGAAGAGGCCGGCGCCCAGTGCGCCAGGCCGCCCGAAATCGTTCTTTGGCGCAAGAACGCGGGCCCGGCGGCGCCCTATGAAATGCGCGCCCAGCCGGGACCCAGCGTCAAGGCGGTCTGGCCGGAGGGCGAGTATCGCCAGTCATTGCGGCCCGAATTCGCGGTCGACGGCATGAAGCTGCAGGTGACACTGGGCGGGCGGGCGAGCGCCATCACGTTGCACCTGCTGCCGCCGGCCCTGACCAACCCGGTCGATATCGCCAATTGGATGCTCGACAAAGGCTGCCATCGGCAGGCGGCGCTTTATCTCGAAAAGTTGCCCTGACCCAAGGCCGTCGCGTCGCCGCCCTGATCCAAGGCACCGGGAAACCGGCCCCGGGGCGGTGATCCACCCTCGCCGGTCCTTCCCTGGGCGACGTGCGGCCCGACCTTGTTCGTGAGCCGGTGTTGGCGAATGGCCCCCTACAACCCCCGGCCGATGCCGAATTTTTTCAAGATGCCCTGCCAGATGCCTTCCTCCTCTTCCTCCTTCGAGGGCGGCGCGGCGGGCTGGGGCGGCGGGCTGGGCGCACCCAGCACCGAGGGCGGGGGTTGGTCGGGCAAAGGCTCGTGCCAAGGACCGGCCAGCGGCCGGGCCGGACGGCCCTGGTGGGCGATCTCCATCACGTCCCGCCACAGCCTTGCGGGCAGGCCGCCGCCCACCACCCGCTTCATCGGGCTGGTGTCGTCGTTGCCCATCCAGACCACCGCCAGGCGCTCGGCGGTGAAGCCGGCGAACCAGGCGTCGCGGTAATTCTGGCTGGTGCCGGTCTTGCCGGCGGCCGGACGGTCGAGCTTGGCCGCCTTGCCGGTGCCTTCGGCGATCACCGCCTGCATCAGCGCCTGCATGCCCAACAGCGATTCCGGCGCCACGACACGGGCGGGCAAGGGCTCCTGGCGTCGCCAGAGCACCGGTCCGCCGGTTTCCACCACCTCGATCAGCCCATAGGGTTCGGCGCGCAAGCCCCCATTGGCAAGGGGCAGCAAGGCGCCGGCCAATTCCAGGGGCGTCACTTCGCTCGAGCCCAGGGCCAGGGTGGCGTCGCGGCGCAGCTCGGATTGGATGCCCAGGCGCTTGGCGGTGGCGATGACGGTCTTCAGGCCCACCCGATCGGCCAGCCGCACCGCCGCCGTGTTGATCGATTGGGCGAAGGCGGTGGAGAGCGGAATCTCGCCCAGATATTTGCCGGTGTAATTGTCGGGGCTCCAATCGCCCAGGCGGACCGGCGCGTCCAGCACGGTGTCGGTTTGGGTAAGGCCAGCGTCGAGCGCCGCCAGATAGACGAAGGTCTTGAAGGCCGAGCCGGGTTGGCGGAGCGCCTCGGTGGCGCGGTTGAACTGGCTGTCGTCGTAATCGACGCCGCCGGCCAGGGCCTTGACGGCGCCGTCGGGCGCCAGCACCACCAGCGCCGCCTGGCTGGCGTTGGCCGCCGGCCCCTGGCTTTCAACGAGCGCCTTCAAGCGCGCCTCGGCCTTGGCCTGAAGAACCGGATCGAGCGTGGTGGCGAGCGTCAGATCCTTGCCCTTGGTCTCCGCCAAGAGGGCCGACTGCGCCAGCGCCCAATCGACGAAATAGCGCCCGATGTTGGGCCGCACCCGCGCCACCACTTGGCCGCCGAGGCGTTTGGCCATGTCGGCATCGGCCTGGGGCAGCACGCCCGCCTCGACCATGTTGGCCAGCACTTGGGCGGTGCGGGCGCGCGCCCGCTCGGGGTCGGCGACCGGATTGAAGCGCGACGGCGCTTTCAACAGCCCGGCCAACAGGGCCGATTCGTAGAGATTGAGATCGCGCGCCGATTTGTCGAAATAACGCCGTGCCGCGGCATCGACGCCGAAAGTGCCCGCCCCCAGATAGACCCGGTTGAGATAGATGGTCAGCAGCTCGCGCTTGGAAAAACGGCGTTCGAGCGAGAAGGCCAGGATCGCTTCCTGCACCTTGCGCTTTAGGGTGCGCTCGGGCTTGAGGAACAGCACCTTGGCCAATTGCTGGGTGATGGTGCTGCCGCCCTGCTGCACCGACCCGGCCAGCGTGTTGCGCGCCAAGGCGCGCAATAGGCCGATCGGATCGACGCCGTGATGGCGGTAGAATCGCCGATCCTCGGTGGCCAGCACGGCGGCCGGCAGCACCGAGGGCAGATCCTCCAAATCCATCGGCTCGCCATAGACGTCGCCCAAGGCGGCCAGCACGGTGCCGTCGGCGGCGAGAAGGGTGATCGCGGGGCGGCGGGTGCCGCCGCCCAGAGCGTCGATGTCGGGCAGATCGCGGGCGTACCAGAAGACCAGCCCCGCGGTGCCGGCGCCGCCCAGCAGAATCAGCAGGATCAGAAGGCGCAGCAGGAAGGGGCGCCGCCTTGGGCCCTTGGCGGGCGGCTTGGGGCGGGCGGGCTTGCGATCCTTGCCGCTTTCGACATAGGGGCGCTCGCTCTTTTCGGCGCGAAGCTCCGGGGCCATGGGGCTGGATAGCAAGCGAAGATGGCGAAGTCAAAGCCGCCAAAGGGTTTTTTTGAGGCAAACGCCACTTTACAACCCCCCGGGCAAGGAGGATAGTTCGCCCGTTCGCAACAATTCCGTACCCGGCGTATGGACTTCCGGCCGATTTTTCTGGTTCTGGGTCTTCTGGTGGCGGCGCTGGGGCTGGTGATGTTCATCCCGGCCATCGCCGATCTGGTCGCCGATCACGAGGACTGGCGGATTTTCACCGCCTCGGGCTTTGCCACGCTTCTGATCGGCGCGCTCACCATGCTGGCCAACCGGGGCGGCCCGACGACGCTCACCGTCCGCCAGGCCTTTCTGCTCACCACGCTGGCCTGGGTGGCTCTGGCGGCCTTCGGGGCGCTGCCTTTCGTCTTTTCCCATCTGGGTCTTTCCTACGCCGAGGCCTATTTCGAGGCGATGTCGGGGCTGACCACCACCGGGGCGACGGTGATCGTCGGGCTCGACGAGGCGCCGCCCGGCATTCTGCTCTGGCGGGCTTTGTTGCACGGCGTCGGCGGCATCGGCATCGTGGTGATGGCGGTGGCGGTGCTGCCCTTCCTGCGCGTCGGCGGCATGCAGCTCTTCCGCATGGAATCCTCGGACAAGTCGGAAAAGCTGATGCCGAAGGCCGCGCAAATGGCCTTGGCGATCATCCTGGTCTATTTCGGCCTGGCGATTCTGTGCACGCTGGCGCTGTGGCTGGCCGGGATGAACGCCTTCGACGCCGTCTGCCATGCCCTGGCCACGGTTTCGACCGGCGGCTTTTCGACCAAGGACGCCTCGGTCGGTTATTTCGACAGCGACGTCATCGATTGGATTCTGGTCGTCTTCATGCTCTCGGGCGGCCTGCCGCTCACCTATTATGTGCGGGTGTTGGGCGAGGGCTGGGGGGCGGCGCGCAAGGAAAGCCAACCCCGCACCTTCCTAAGCGTGGTGGCGGTGATCGTGGTCGTGCTTTCGCTGTGGGCCTGGCAAGTGGCCGATTATCCGCTCGATTACGCCTTCCACCACGTCGCCTTCTCGGTCGCCTCGATCATCACCACCACCGGCTTCGTCACCGTCGATTACAGCGAATGGGGCGACGCCATGATGCTGGCGATGCTCCTGGTCACCTGCATCGGCGGCTGCACCGGCTCGACCTCGGGCGGCATCAAGATTTTCCGCTGGCAGATTCTGCTCCGCTACATCCGTGCCCAGCTATCCTTGATGTTCCAGCCCAACCGGGTGATCACGCTCCGCTACGACCAGACCGCCTACACGCCTGAGGTGACGCTGTCGGTGATCACCTTCATCGCCGTCTATTTCGTCTCCATGGGCGGCTTGTCCATGCTGGTGGCGCTCACCGGGGTCGATTTCCTCTCGGCCCTAAGCGGCACCGCGGCGGCGATGGCCAATGTCGGCCCGGGTCTGGGCAAGGTGGTGGGGCCGGCCGGCACCTACCAGCCGGTGCCCGAGGCGACGAAATGGCTGTTGTCCGTCGCCATGCTGATCGGGCGACTGGAAATCTTCACCATCCTGGTGCTGTTCACCCGCAACTTCTGGCGGCGCTGAAACGGCAAGGGCGGAAACCCGCAAGGGTTTCCGCCCCGATAACTTTGGAACGAAGGGTCGGGCTAACCTTACTTCTTCTTGCCCTTCGCCTCGCCCTTCTTTTCCTTCTTGGGCTTCTTGTCTTTCTTCGGCTTCTTCTCGGCCTTCTCGGCCTTCGCCGGGGCGGCGTAGGCGACGGTCGGGGCGACGACCATCGAACCGGCGGCCAGGAAGGCGGCGGCGAGGGCAACCAACGTCAACTTCTTCATCGTGAGCGCTCCATCCATTAGAAAGCGTTGTCCAAGGTGGGGATCGCCGGGGTTGTTGCCATCGATCGGCCGCCGCCCGAGACCCATCCGCGGAAACCCTAGGGAACAATCGTGGCATAATCATGGCAGGCGGCCCGATTTTCGGGTCGGGCGGCGCCGCCACCGACCCCTTAGCGGATGTGGGCGGCCATATAGTCGCGGATGTTGCGTTCCAGCACCTGGTCGAGGTCCTTGACCAGCGATTCCGCCATTTCGAACCAGATCTGCTCGCGTTGGTTGAGAGTGACGCTTTCGGTGACGGTGCGCGAGCGCACCACCCGGCCCGAGGCCTGGGCCAAGGGCTGGCCGCGCGAATCGCGGATCACCACCTCGGCGCTCAGCGCGGCGTCGTAGCGTTCGGATTGCTGATCCTTGAACATGCCGGTGAAGCCCTTGTCGACCGCCAGGGTCGCCTCGGTCACCGAGGCCTCGCGGACGATGACATGGGCGATCTTGGCGTTGCCCACCGCCTGCAGGCGGTCGCGCGCCCAGACCCGCATCGCCGCTTCCGGGCTGGTGGGGAAGAGATGCTCGACATTGGGCGGCTTCAGCGGTGCCTGGTATTCTGAGGTCACTTCGACCCGCATGACATCAAGCTTGATCGGCGCCAAATGGGCAAAGCTCATCTGCGGCAGGACCGGCGGCGGCGGCGGCGTCTGGCAGCCGGCCAGCAGGACAAGCAGGGCCAGGGCGAGAAACGGGCGGGCGCGCATGATCGGGTCTCCCATCGGGTCCAAAACGGCGCGCATTGTGCGCCGCCATCATGGCGGATTCAAGGCGGCGCCGCTTTCCTGGCGGGGCGGTTGGCGCCAAGCACGGCCGGGACTTCCAGCGGCTCGGGATGGGTAAGCTCGATCATCGGCCCGTTGCGGGCAACCAGCCAGCCGCGCACCCGCACCGTCTGGCCCTCGAGCCGGCGAGGATCGCCCAACGCTTTGCTAAACAGGCGCCGGGCCTCGGAATCGAGGGCGATGGTGAAATCGCTTTTCCAATCGGCGCCGAAATTGAGATAGGTGCGCCCGCCCGTCGTCGCCACCGTCTTCACCGGTCCCTCGACGATCTGGAAGGTGCCGATCAGCCGGGCCGCCTCCTCGGGCGTGCGCAGGGCGTAGAAGGGATGGGCCCAGATGCCGCGCTTGGCGGCGCGCGCCTCGCCTTCGAGAGCCAGCAGGGCGGGAACGGCGGCCCGGTTGTCGGCGAAGGTGTAGACGCGCGCCCAGCCCTCCTTCAGCATGCGGCCCTGAATCCACAGCCCGTCCTCGCGCACCAGATGGGCGAGCGCCCGGCCATGGCGGTCCCGCCGGGCGCCGCCGTAATGCAGCGCGACGGCGCGGCCTTGCACCAGCGTTTCCAAAGCCCGCTTCGATTCCTCGCCCAAGGGCCAGGGCGTGAAGTTGGGCCGGCCCAAGGCCAGCATGGGGGCCTGCGTTCCGACCAGGCGGACCTGGCGGCCATCTTCGAGCTTGACCGTGTCGCCATCGACCACCTCGACGACCGTGATCGCCGCGCCCACCCGCTCCAGCCCAGCCGGCAGGTCTTGCGCCTCGGCCGGGCCGATCGGGGCCAGCAGGGCCAAGAGGACAAGCGCGGTCGATCGAGCGAAAGGCATGGATGGGCGGGCTACCGCTCTGAGCGCGCGCATGCGCGCGTCGCCTCAGCCCGCCGCCAAAGCCCGGCGGGCAACGGGGCGGCCCGATCACGAAGGGTCACGGTTGCCATGATGGAATCAATTTAAGAGGCGCTCGCCTTGCTGTCAAAGCGGGTCGGCGGATCGTCTTTCCCTATGACGAGATCCATGTCGATTTCGTCTTAAAGGCGGCGTGGGTTAGGGTGGGCCGTGGGCGACTTTTTGCGCCCGGCCTAGCCTGGGCTCTGATGCTGGAGGAACGCGCCGGCGATCAAGGTCATCCGGACATGGCGGTGAAGTCCACGCCAAGACTTTCCCTCGATATGGTCAAGCCCGAGTCCTTCGTTCATGGGCTGTTGGGTCTGTTCACAGACCCCAGCGGACCTCGATGGCGGTAACGATGAGCCGGTTGGATCAACCGATCGACAAAATACTCTCCATGGCCATCGAGCGGAACCAGGCATCGATCCGTTCGGGCGGAATTCGCGCTTTATGATCAAGCCACCAGGTCAGCACCGCCATGAAGGCGCCGACCACGAACTGGATGACGAGTTCCCGCTGGCCCGTGTTGGATTTGTCGGCGCCAAGGGTTGCCGTCAGATCGGCGCGCACCAGTTCGGTCAGGAAACGCTGGATCTGGTAGAGGGCGACCATTCCACCGCGATTGCCGACGAGGGCCTGGTAGACTTCCTTATGATCCGCCGCATGTTCAAACATGGGCCGACTGAAGGCGAGAATCCGATCTTTGACGCCGGCTCTTGACCGCAACGCCCGATTCTGGTGCTCGCCCAGAAGCTGCCGTAAGGAATCGAAGCCCTTTCGGAACAGATCCTCCTTGCCGGTGTAATGGCTGTAGAAGGTCGAACGGCCGACATTGGCTTCATCGATAATGTCCTGGACGGTGACGGAATCGTAGCCCTTTCTGAGAATGAGCGAAATCAGGGCCTGATGGAGCGACGCGCGGGTCTTGGCGGTGCGCCGGTCCTCGCCATTCTTTTTCATCTAAGGCTCCTTCGGGACAAAAACGACAAACCGTTCGCTAATGGACATTGGGCCGAACGCGTTTCTTGTCGAAATCCGGCCACAATGTTCACAATTAAACACAGTGTGCGGCAACCAAGTCAAGCGGATGGAGATCACGCATGTCATCGTTATCGCCGGTTCAGTCGAAAGCGACCTTGCCCCCGACGGGGATGGGATTGCAGCGGCCGGTCATCTCCTTGATCGATGTCGTCAAGCGATTTGAGACACCGGGCGGCGTCTTCACGGCGCTCGACGGGATCAATCTGACGATCCGGGCCGGCGAATGCCTGGCCATCGTCGGCAAGTCCGGCAGCGGCAAATCGACCCTGGTCAACATGATCACCGGCTTGGATCGCCCCAGTGGGGGCGAAGTCCGAACCAGGGATCTGCGGATTGACCGTCTTGGCGAATCGGCGTTGGCCCGTTGGCGCGGTCTATCGGTTGGCATCGTCTTTCAATTTTTCCAGCTTTTACCGGCTCTCACCATCGCCGAGAACGTCATGTTGCCCATGGATTTCATGGACAGTGTGCCCAGGGACCAACGCCACCAGCGGGCCATGACCTTGCTGGATCGGGTGGGAATCGCCGATCAGGCCGACAAGCTGCCCTCGGCCTTGTCCGGGGGACAACAGCAACGCGCCGCGATCGCGCGCGCGTTGGCCAACAATCCGGCCATCCTGGTTGCCGATGAGCCGACCGGGAACTTGGACTCCCGCAACGCCGAAGCGGTCTTCGAATTATTCGCCGATCTGGCGCGGGCCGGAACAGCGATGGTTGTCGTCACACACGAACGCGATGTCGGGCGCCTGGTCGATCGGACCGTGACTTTAAGCGATGGCAAAATCGTTGCCGACGCCGCCTTCGCTCTTCGTCCCCTTGGGGAGTGCGGACGATGATTGCGCCGCGCTGGCGAAAGATTTGGGGCGACATCGCCGCCGCCCGGGGTCGAACCCTCATGTTGGTGATCGCCTTGGCTGCCGGGGTGTTCGGTTTGAGCACGATTCTGTCCGCCTATTCGGTTCTGACGCGGGAAATCGCCTTCAATTACCAGGCCACCCACCCCGCCTCGGCGACGATCGAGATGGAAACCGTGAGCGACGCGGTTTTGGCGCGCGTCCGGTCCAGGCCCGAGATTGCCGAGGTGGAACGGCGCGCGGTCGTCCCGGCTCGGGCTCAGGTGGGGCTCGATTGGCAGCCGATGTTGTTGTTCGTGGTCGAAAATTTCGAGGCCATCCGCCTCAACCGATTCCAGAGCCTGTCCGGGGCCTGGCCGCCTCCCACCGGAACGCTGCTGATCGAACACACGGCGCAACGGGTGTTGCGGGCGACGGAAGGACATTCGGTGATCGTCAAGACGCCCCAGGGACGGCCGACCGCGCTGGCGATTTCCGGCTTGGTTCACGATACCACCTTGGCTCCGGCTTGGCAGGAGCAGACCGGCTACGGCTACATCACGGCGGAAACCTTGAGGCTGTTGGACCAATCGTTGGGATTCGACGAATTGAGGCTTCAATATCAAGACCGGCTCTCCGATTTGGCTTTCATCGAGGAACGCACCCAGGCGGTGGCGTCGGACCTTCGCGATCAGGGTGAAATCATTCATGGCCTGAAGATTCCTCCGCCGCAAAAGCATCCGCATCAGACGCAGATGCAGAGCGTTTTGGCTCTGTTCATCGTCGTCGCGGCGATGGCCCTGGTTCTCAGCGCCATCTTGGTGGCGAGCGTGCTGGCCGTGATGCTGTCGCGGCAGATTCGGGAAATCGGCATCATGAAAGCGATTGGTGCCCGCACCAGCCAGATTGTTTGGCTCTATGTGGGTTTCGTGCTGGTTCTGGGATCGGCGGCGGTGGCAATCGGCGCCCCGGCCGGCGTGGCGGCCAGCCGGGTCTTGGCCCGAACCATCGCCGTCGATTTGCTCAATTTCACCCTGACCAGTTTTTCGCTTCCTTTCTGGGTTCTGGCCGCTGTGGCCGGCAGCGGCGTGGGCGTGCCGGTGCTTGTGGCCCTCCCAACTATCGTGCGCGCCTGCCGTCGGACGGCCGGGGAGGCCTTGGCCGATTTTGGCGTTGCCGACGGCGCCGTCGGGGGCGGCGGGTTGGCCGCGTTTCGGGTTTCGGTGCGGGGGATCGCGATTCCCTATCGCCTGTCGATCGGCAACATGCTGCGTCGGCGCGGTCGTTTGATCTTGGTCCTGGTTCTCTTGGCGGCCGGCGGGGCGATGTTCATGACGGGCCTAAATCTGCGGGCCGGCTGGGAAGGTTTTTCCGAGCGGATCAATACCGAGCGCCACTATGATTTCGAATTCCGCTTGAGTGAGCCGGCTTCGATCGTTCAGGTCGAGCGGGTGCTGTCCGGGATCGAAGGCATCGCCCGCTTCGAATTGTGGGGTTATCGCGAGACTGCCTTTGCCCGCGAGGGTTTGTTCGATGTCGCCCGCGTCTATCCCGATCGCAGCCACGGCAGTTTCGCTCTTTACGGCGTCGCTCCAGACACGACCCTGATCGAATTCCCGCTTCGCAACGGGCGCTGGCTTGCCAACGACGATACCGATGCCGTCGTTCTCAACCAAGCCGGCCTTGCTCGCATTCCCAAGGCCAAACCGGGCGATCGCCTGACATTGTCGATCGCCGACGCGCTTACTCATTGGACTCTGGTCGGCGTGGTCGAGGAGGTGGGATCGCCTCCTGCGGCCTATGTGGCCGCTTCGTCCTATGGCGCGTTGACCGGCCTAGGCACGGGCGGCGAGATGCTCCGGATCGCCTTGGCGAGGTCTACGGACAGGGCTGCTATAGACCGCGACCAGGTCTTGCGTCGGATCGAAACCGCACTCGATCGCGAAGGTCTTGCGGTCGAACGCGGTCTTCCAAAATCGATGCTAAGAACCGCCATGGGCGATCACATTGCCGTTCTGGTCTCGACGCTGATCCTGACCTCTGGGCTGTTAGCCGCCATCGGCGGTCTGGGGTTGGCGTCGTCCATGGCGATCAATGTCGTCGAACGCACGCGTGAGCTCGGTATCATGCGCGCCATCGGCGCTACCCCGGCGGCGATTCTGAAGATCGTTGTGAGCGAGGGGATGATGATCGGCCTAGTGAGTTGGTTGCCCGCGGTAGCGTTGTCGCTGCCCCTTTCGTGGGGAATTGGTGTCGTGGTCGGCAATCTTGCCTTCAAGACCCCGCTGACTCTGACTGTATCGGGGTTGGCGCTGGGTCTGTGGCTGGTCCTGGTTCTGGTGATCGCTATTGTCGCCTCCGCCATTCCCGCGCAGCGGGCGTCGCGCATTGTCGTCCGTGAAGCCTTGGCTTTCGCCGGGTGATTCGGTGTTGATTCGAAGGCGGTTCGAGGACATATCGGACGGGCGGGCCAGACCGCGCTCTCTGGGTAAGACGGCGTAATTCGCTCGACGACCGAGTTGGATTAGCGAAGGACATGGATGGGCAGGTCGAGATCGAGCTTTTTCCAGGCGGCATCGGCGGTGTAGATCGCCTCCCGACGCGCCAGGCCAAGCGCCAGACAGGCCCGATCCCCCAGGGACAGGCCGAGCGGCCGGGTGATCGGCAGGAGATCGGCGGCACGGGCAGCCTGATCGACATCGAAGGGAACCAGGATCAAACCGGCGCCTTGCAAGCGGGCAAGAAGGGGCGCGGTGGGGCGACCGTCGCGGGCAAAACGGCCAAGGAGCTCAGAAAGATTGACGGTCGACATCAGGCCGCCGGCCAGCAATCCCGCCACCGTCTCTTTTCCCGGTTCGCGGAACAGGAAGGCCAAAAGCGTCGAGGCGTCGAGCACGCTCATTCGCGCTTCGCCTCCGCCCGCCGCTCGGCGATCAAGCCGGCGACGACGCGGCGCGGGCGTTTTCGCCGATAGAAAGCGGGTGCGCCGTTGCGAAGGCTGCGTAAAAAAAACGCCCCGGCCGGGGCCGGGGCGTTGGCGTTGCGATCGGGCGCCAGGGCCCGGAGGGCTTAGTCTTTCGCCTGGGCCTTTTCCTTCATGGCGGCGCCCAGGATGTCGCCCAGGCTGGCGCCGGAATCGGTCGAGCCGTATTCGGCCATCGCCTGCTTCTCCTCCTCGATCTCGCGCGCCTTGACCGAGAGCGACATCTTGCGCGTCGCGCGGTCGATGGCGGTGATCTTGGCGTCGATCTTCTCGCCCGGGGCGAAGCGGTCGGGCCGCTGCTCCGAGCGGTCGCGGGCCAGCTCCGCCTTGCGGATGAAGCCGGTGAGGCCATCGACGGTGACTTCGACGCCGTTCTCCATCACCTGGGTGACGGTGCCGGTGACGACATCGCCCTTCTTGTGCTTGGCGACCGCGTCGGCGTAGGGATCGGATTTGAGCTGCTTGATGCCGAGCGAGATGCGCTCCTTCTCGACGTCGACGTCGAGCACCTTGGTCCGCGCCTTGTCGCCCTTCTTGAAGGCCTGGATGGCCTGCTCGCCCGGCTTCTCCCAATCGAGATCGGAAAGATGGACCATGCCGTCGATCTCGCCGGGCAGGCCGACGAAGAGGCCGAACTCGGTGATGTTCTTGACCTCGCCCTCGACCTCGGTGCCGACCGGGAACTTGTCGACGAAGCGCTGCCAGGGATTGTCCATCGTCTGCTTGAGGCCGAGCGAGATGCGGCGCTTCTGCGGATCGACGTCGAGCACCATCACCTCAACCTCCTGCGAGGTGGAGACGATCTTGCCCGGATGGACGTTCTTCTTGGTCCAGCTCATCTCGGAGACGTGCACCAGACCCTCGACGCCGGGTTCCAGCTCGACGAAGGCGCCGTAGTCGGTGATGTTGGTGACCCGGCCGGTGTACTTGGCGCCCGACGGGTATTTGCGCTCGACGCCCTCCCACGGATCGGCCTCGAGCTGCTTCATGCCGAGCGATATGCGCTGGGTCTCGGGGTTGAAGCGGATGACCTGAACCTTGACCGACTGGCCGATGTGCAAGGCCTCGGAGGGATGGTTGATGCGCCGCCAGGCGATGTCGGTGACGTGCAGAAGCCCGTCGACGCCGCCCAGATCGACGAAGGCGCCGTAATCGGTGATGTTCTTGACCACGCCTTCCAGGACCTGGCCTTCCTTGAGGCTGCCGATCAGCTCGCTGCGCTGCTCGGAGCGGGTTTCCTCGAGCACGGCGCGGCGCGACACCACGATGTTGCCGCGCGAGCGGTCCATCTTGAGAATCTGGAAGAGCTGCGGGTTGCCCATCAGGGGGCCGATGTCGCGCACCGGGCGGATGTCGACCTGGCTGCCGGGCAGGAAGGCCACGGCGCCGGCGAGATCGACGGTGAAGCCGCCCTTGACGCGGCCGAAGATGACGCCGTTGACCCGCAGATTGGCCTGGAACGACTTTTCCAACTGGGTCCAGGATTCCTCGCGCCGCGCCTTTTCGCGCGACAGCATGACGTCGCCGTTGCGATCTTCATAACGCTCGACGAAGACCTCGACCGCGTCGCCCACCTTGACTTCGGCGGGGCGGCCGGGCGGCGCGAATTCGCGCAACGCCACGCGGCCTTCGCTTTTCAGGCCGACATCGATGGTGGCGAAGTCGCCGTCGATGGCGACGATGGTGCCGCGAAGCACCGAGCCCTCGAAGCCCGACGATCCCTTGAAGGATTCCTCAAGCAGTTGGGCGAAATTTTCGGAAGCAGCAGACGACATGAGCGGTATGTTCCTTTCGATCGGTTCCAGGCCGGCCGGTTGGCTCCGGCGGTCTTGGGGATAAGGGGACCTGCCAAGGGCGGAATGCCCTAGGCCGGGTTCTTCGAAGCGATGAGGGCGAGCGCCACGTCCAGCGCTTGGTCGGCGTCAAGGTCGGTGGTGTCCAGGACCGTGGCGTCGGCGGCGGGGATCAGGGGGGCAACCGCCCGTTCCTGGTCGCGCGCATCGCGCGCCCGCATTTCCTCGAGAACGCGGGCGTATATAGAGGATTCCCCGCGCTCTCGCAACTCCTTATGTCGGCGTTGGGCCCTGGCCTCGGCGCTGGCGGTGACGAACAGTTTCACCGAAGCCTCGGGGCAGACGACGGTGCCGATGTCGCGCCCGTCCAGAACCGCGCCCTGGGCGGGCGGCGGCGGATGGGCGGCGAAGCGGCGCTGGAAGGCGAGCAGGGCCTGGCGAACCTCTTGAATCGCCGCCACTTTCGAGGCGGCCTGGCCGGCCTCCTCGCTGCGCAGGCCGGGCTGATCGAGATCGGCGGCGGTAAGGCTTCGCGCCGCCTCCTCGGGCGTCAGGCCCTGGCGCTGGGCCTTCTGGCCCACCGCCCGATACAGCAGGCCGGTGTCGAGATAGGCCAGGCCCAAGCGCTTGGCCAGGCTGCGGGCCAAGGTGCCCTTGCCGGCCGCCGCCGGCCCGTCGATGGCGATGATCATGGGATGGGGATCATGGGATCGGGATCATGGGGTGGAGGCCTCGATCGCCGCGCCCAGCCCGCCCATCAGCTCGACGAAGCCGGGGAAGCTGGTGGCGATGGTGCGGCCGTCATCGACGGCCATCGGCTGGTCGCTGGCCAGGCCCAGCACCAGGAAGGCCATGGCGATGCGGTGATCGAGATCGGCCATGATGGTGGCGCCGCCCCGGGGTCGGCCGCGGCCATGAACGATGAGATCGTCGCCCTCGATCGCCACTTTCACGCCGGCGGCGTCCAGGCCGCGCGCCATCGCCTCCAGCCGGTTGCTTTCCTTGACCTTGAGTTCCGCCAGGCCGCGCATGCGCGTCGTGCCCTCGGCGCAGGCCGCCGCCACCGCCAGGATCGGATATTCGTCGATCATGCTGGGCACCCGCCCCGCCGGCACCTCGACGCCCTTGAGCCGCCCGGCCCGCACCAGCAGATCGGCCACCGGCTCGCCGCCCATGTCGCGCGGATCGCGCCTCGTGATGTCGGCGCCCATCTCGGCCAGGGTTTCGTAAAGGCCGAAGCGCAAGGGGTTGGTGCCGACCTCGGGCAACAGCACCTCCGAGCCCGGCACGATCAAGGCCGCCACCGCCGGGAAAGCGGCCGAAGAGGGATCGGCCGGCACGGTGAGGCGTCGCGCCACCAATTCCGGCTGGCCCTCGATGGTGACGGCGCGCCCGCCCTTGGGGCCGGCCTCGACCGTCAGGCGGGCGCCGAAGCCGGCCAGCAGCCTTTCGGTGTGGTCGCGGGTGGGCTCGGGTTCGATCACCGTGGTCTTGCCCGCCGTGCCCAGTCCGGCCAGCAGGATCGCCGATTTCACCTGGGCCGAGGCCATCGGCAGTTCGTAATCGATCGGGCGCAGATGGTCGGAGCCGATCACCGCCAAGGGCGGGCGGATGCCCGAGCGGGCGAGAACGCGCGCCCCCATCTTCTCCAAGGGCACCGCCACCCGGCGCATCGGCCGGGCGGAAAGCGAGGCGTCGCCCAGGAAGAAGCTGGTGAAGGGATGCGCCGCCGCCACCCCCATCAAGAGGCGCATGCCGGTGCCGGAATTGCCCAGATCGAGCGCCCGCTCGGGCTCGGCCAGGCCGCCGACGCCGCGGCCCCAGACCCGCCACAGCCCGTCGGGCTGGCGTTCGATCGCGGCGCCCATCGCGGCCAGCGCCGCCGCCGTGGCCCGCACGTCCTCACCTTCGAGCAGGCCGGCGATCACCGTTTCCCCCACCGCCAGGGCGCCGATCAGCAGCGCGCGGTGCGAGATCGATTTGTCGCCCGGCACCCGGGCGATCCCGGAAAGACGCGGGACGCGGCGGGTCCGAAGGGGCAGGGGCTTGGGCTCGGTTTCGCTCATCGGTTCACAGGGCCTTGACGAAAGGGTGGCGAAATGGTTTTGACACACTGGCGCGAACGTGGCAAATGGCCTTGCGGATGGGCGCGTCCGCCGCCGGCGCAAGGAAACGGAGGATCAAGCGTGGCTAAGCCCGAATGGGGAACCAAACGCGTGTGTCTGCATTGCGGCGCGCGGTTCTACGATCTCAAGAAATCGCCGATCGAATGCCCGAAATGCGGCAAGACCTTTGAGCCCGAGGCCTTTGCCAAGGGTGCAAGGCGCGCCGCCGCCGCTGCCGAGAAGGCGGCCGCCGCCGAAAAAGCCAAGGCGAAGGCGAAGCCGAAACCCGTTGTCGTGGTGGTGCCCGACATCGTCGAGGGCGATGTGGCCGAGGTGGCCGAGGGCGAGGAAGAGGGCGAGCTGATCGAGGACACCTCGGATCTGGGCGAGGACGACGACGACATGTCCGAGGTCATGGAGCATCTGGACGAGGGGGGCGAGGAACCCGCCTGATCCTCCGGGGCGCCCGTCTTAAGCCCCGGCGCGGGGCCGGCCGAGGCCGCCCACTTTTGTCTTGAATCGGCTGGGCCGAAATTCTATGTTCGCCAGCCACGGCGCGCCCCCTCCCATTCGGGCGCGTGTGCCGATTTTCCGGGGCCATAGCTCAGTTGGGAGAGCGCTTGAATGGCATTCAAGAGGTCAGGGGTTCGACTCCCCTTGGCTCCACCAAATAAGAAAGCCCGGACCTCGCGGTCCGGGCTTTTCTCTTTCCACCTTACGGCTTGCGCGTCGACAAGACCGTGAACCCCTCGCCGACCAAGGCGCGCTCGAGCGGGCCGGTGAAGCCGGCTTCGGTGAGCAGGCGCTCCTGCTCGGAGCGGGTCGGCACCACATTGCCCCACAGCAGCTCTTCGATCCCGGTCTGGATGGGGAAGCGGAATTCCGGCTGGCGCAGTTCGGCCAGCGTCTCCGGATAGGTTTCGTCGACGATCAACAGCCAGCCGCCGGGGGCCAGCGCCCGGGCCGCGCCGGCCAGCACGCCGGGGCGGATCGCCGGCTCGATCTCGTGCAGCACCTGGATCATCACCACGGCGGCGCAGGAGTCGGCCGCCACCGCCTGGTCGAGCGGGCGTTGCTTAATCTCGACCCGAGCCTCCAGCCCGGCCCTGGCGATGGCGGCGCGGGCCAAGGCGATGCCGTCCGGATCGAGATCAACCCCCACCAGGCGGGCCTTGGGAAAGGCCTTGGCCATCTGCAACAGCGCTTTGCCGGCGCCGCAGCCGACCTCCAACAGGACGCCGCCTTCCGCCAAGGCCTCGGCCAGGCCAGGCAAGGACGGCAAGAGCTTGCGCGCCGCCAGCACCTGCAGGCCGGCTGTGGCCTGGGCGATGGTGTCGGCGAAGCGTTCGCCGCGCCCCTGGAAGGGCACCGATTGGCCGTTGCGGAACAGCGCCTCGGCCCGGCGGTAATCGTCGGTGGCGAACTCGGTGCCGAGCCGCACATAGCCGCCCAGATAACGGGGATGGCCGGGATCGGCCAACAATTCGCCGATGTGCGGCGCCAGGCGAAAGCCCTGGGAATCGCCATCGAGCAGGGCCAGGCTGTAGGCGGTCTTGCACCAGATAGCGACATAGGGCGGGTGAAGCCCCAGCCGCGCCGCCAAGCCGTCGGCGCTCGCGCCGGGCGCGGCGGCCAGGGCCGCAAACAGGCCCAGCCGTTCGCCCAGATCGATGATGTGAAGCGCGTTGAAACCTTGGCGCCATCCGAAAATGCGCGCCGCCTGCTCCTCGACCGTCGGCCGATCGGATTCGGGGTTCATGCGGTTCCCCCTCGATGGTGAGTTCGCCATTCTAGCACGAATCCGGTTTCCCGAAACGCCGGCACCCGAGCCCGACGAAATATCCCCACCGCCCGGGCGGTTTCGGCTAGCCTAAGCCCGATGGCCGCACGACCCGGATCAGCCAAGGCAGCCGATGCGCGTTCTCTTTTCCAATCCGCCCTGGTGGCAAGGCCAGGCCGATCATCGCCTGGCCGACGGCCAGACCGAATCCCTGTGGCGGGCCGGCGTGCGCGCCGGTTCGCGCTGGCCGCACACCACGGTGGTTCGCCGCGCCCCCGACCGCTTCGTCTTCGGCGACTATCTGCCCTATCCCTTCTTCATGGGCCATGCCGCCACCTACCTTGCCAAGGCCACCGGCGCCCAGGTGGTGTTCCGCGATTCGATCGCGCTGTCCGAATCGACGCGCGCTTATCTCGCCTATCTCGACGACACGCCCTTCGATTACATCTTCCTCGAATCGGCGACGCCCTCTTGGGGCCATGACGGCCAGCTCGTCCGCCTTCTCGCCCAGCGCTACCCGAAGACCAAGCTGGTGCTGACCGGTCCGCTCGCCATCGAGGGGGCGAGCCTGCTCGAGGCTTTCCCGCTGCACGCCTGCATCCGCGGCGAATACGAGAAGGGCGCCGTCAAGGTGATCGAGGGCCAGGCGGGCGTGATCGATTTCGATCTCCTCTCGCCCGAGGAGATGAACGCTGCCCCCTTTCCATATTTCGATAGGGTGATCGCGCCGCGCTATTGGGATTGCAGCCCGCCGGGCCAGGTGGCGCCGCAGGCCCAGATCTGGTCGAGCCGGGGCTGTCCCTACAAATGCATCTTTTGCGTCTGGCCGGCGACGATGACCGGCAACGATCCCGACGGCGCCGGCAAGCGCACGGTGCGCTTCTACGGCGCCGACTATCTCGAGGCGCTGCTTACCGATCTGGTCGGGCGCTACGGCTTCCGTTCGATCTATTTCGACGATGACACCTTCAATCTGGGCGACCGCCATGTCGAGGCGGTCTGCGCGGTGATGCGCCGGATCGGCCTGCCCTGGAGCGCCATGTGCCGCGCCGACACCATCGGGCGCGAAACCTGGACGCTGATGCGGGACAGCGGCTGCTTCGGGGTCAAGATCGGCGTCGAAAGCGGCAACCAGACGGTGCTCGACCGCATCGTCAACAAGCGGCTCGATCTGGAAACGGTGCGCGCCCTGGTGCCCTTTCTGAAATCGCTGGGGATGACCGTGCACGGCACCTTCACTTACGGCCTGCCGGGCGAAACCGTCGAGCAGATGGACGACACCAGGCGGCTGATCGCCGCGCTTTCTTTCGACAGCGTCCAGGAATCGGGCGCCGCCGAGATCGAAGGCACGCCCTTGGCGACGTTGGGCAAGACCGGGCGGCTCGACCATTACCAGGGGGCGCGGCTCGATCCCCACTATGTTCGGGCGGCCGACGGTTCGCGCAAGATCGCCGCCCTGGCGGGCGGCGGCGCGGCCGATCGTCCGGGCACCCTTCGCCCGCACCGGGGCCGGGTCTTCTACGCCGACGCCAGCCTGGCCGACAACAACGGCCATTTCGCCAACAATTGCCGGCAGATCGTGGGCGAAATGCGCCGGCGCCACCTGCCGGTGCGCGTGTTCGCCGCCGCCCATATCGAGCCCGCCCTGGCGCGCGAGCTGGCGGCCGAGCCTTTCTTCCGCCCGCCCTCGTCGCCGGAGATGTCCGACGATCCGCTGTCGGGCTGGCTGGAAAATTTCCTGGCCGGGGCGCGCCGGCTCGGCGACGATCTGGCCCGGCTGCCGGCGCTCGAACCCGACGAGACGCTGTTTTGGAATTCCGCCACCCCGGCCACGCTGCTGGCCTTGATCGAATGGGCGCAAGCCACCTACGCGCCCGAGCGCTGCCCGCGCGTCGTCGTCGAATTCGGCTTCGCGCCGGGGCTGGTGCGCCGCGCGCGCGCCGACGGTCCGGGCTTCGCCTACGATCTCCATAACGAGCAGCCCCATCTCTACCGATTCGCCATCCGCAAACTGGCGCCCGACCACCGCCATCGGTTTCGCCTGGGCACCTTCGATCCGGCGACCAGCGAAGGCTACCGCGAGCTTCTGGGGCCCGACGTTTTCACCATTCCCCTGCCGCAGACGGCGCCGGCGCCGCCCCGCGACCGCCAGGGCCATCGGCCGATCACCGTCGCCTTCCTCGGCCATCAGCGGCCCGACAAGGGTTTTCAGTTCGCGCCGGCCCTGGCGGGGGAAATCCTGCGCGCCCATCCGCAAACCCGGATTCTCGTTCACAATGGGGCGATGTTCGGCATGCTGCCCGAGATGAACGAATTGAAGCGGATGGCCGCCCACCAGCCGCGCCTGACCATCCGCCACGAGCCGGCCGACGCCACGCTTTGGCAAGAGCTGCTCGACGGCGCCGACCTCATCCTCCTGCCCTACGATCCGGCGCGTTTCGCCAACAGCTATTCGGCCATCGTCGCCGAGGCCTTGGCGAACGGCGTGCCGATGGTCGTACCCGCCGCCACCTCGCTGGCCCGGATGGCCGAGCGCTACGGCCAGTCGGCCGAGTTGTTCGCGGGTTGGGACCTGGACGGCATCTACGAGGCCACCGCCCGGGCGCTCGGCCGGTTCGACGATCTGGCCCAGGCGGCGCGGGCGGCGGCCGAGGCCTGGCGGGCCGGTCACGGCCCGGCCCGCACCGTCGACGCGCTTCTCGATCTCGACGAGGCCTTCGCGCTCGACCGGGGGGCGGCATGAAGCGAATCCTGGTCACTGGCGGCGCCGGTTTCGTCGGCGCCACCTTGGCTCTGGCCCTAAAGCGCTCCTTCGCTCATGCCGAGGTGGTGGCGTTCGACAATCTGTACCGATCGGGCTCGGAACTGGCGCTGCCCCGCCTGGCCAAGGGCGGCGTCGTCTTTTGCAAGGGCGATGTGCGTGTGCCGGCCGAGATCGCGGCGGCGGGGCCCTTCGACCTTCTGCTCGATTGCGCGGCCGAGCCCTCGGTCCATGCCGGCTACGGCGAAAGCCCGGACTATCTGATCGCCACCAATCTCACCGGCACCGCCCATTGCCTGGAGGCGGCGCGCCGCCAGGGGGCGAAAATCGTCTTCCTCTCCACCAGCCGCGTCTACCCGATCGCCGCCCTGCGCGCCTTGCCGCTTGAGCGTCGGGGCGACCGGCTGGTCGTGCCGCCCGGCGCCCAGGGACCGGGCTGGTCGGAGCGGGGCATCGGTCCCGGTTTTCCCATGGAAGGCTCGCGCTCGCTTTACGGCGCCGCCAAGCTTGGCTCGGAACTGCTGGCCGAGGAGTTTGCCGCCCATTACGGCCTCGACGTAATGGTGCTGCGCGCCGGCGTGCTCGCCGGTCCCTGGCAGATGGGCAAGGTCGATCAGGGATTCATGGCCTTGTGGGCGGCCCGTCATCTTTTCGGCGGGCCCTTGGCCTATCGGGGCTTCGGCGGGCTGGGCCTGCAGGTGCGCGACGTGCTGCACGCCGAGGATCTGGCCGATCTGCTGATCCATCTTCTGGGCGCCGCGCCCAGCGGATTTTCGCGCTGGATGGTGGGGGGCGGGCCCGACAATGCCGTGTCGCTTTGCGAACTGACCCGGCTGTGCCAAGAGCGGTCGGGGCGAACGATCCCGATCGGCGCCGATCCCGAAACGCGCCCGGCCGACATTCCCTGGTTCGTCACCGATTGCGGCGATCTTCGCGGCTGGCGGCCGCGCCGCGGCATCGCCGCCATCGTCGAGGATCTGTTCGTCTGGCTCGAAACCCATCGCGCCGTCCTGGCGCCCTTCTTCGGAGGCGGCCGATGAGTCTGGCGCTGGTGACCGGAGCCGCCGGCCTGGTCGGTTCGGAATCGGTGCGACGCTTCGCCGCCGAGGGCCTCGAGGTGATCGGCCTCGACAACGACATGCGGGCCTATTTCTTCGGGCCCGGCGCCAGCACCCGTCCGGTGGCCGAACGCCTGCGGCGCGAGGTTCCGCGCTACACCCATCTCGACACCGACATTCGCGATCTCGCGGCCCTGGAAGGGCTGTTCCGGCGGGTTGGCGGCGATCTTTCCGTCATCGTCCACGCCGCCGCCCAGCCCTCGCACGATTGGGCGGCCAGCGAACCCCTGACCGATTTCGCCGTCAACGCCCAGGGCACCCTCAATCTTCTCGAACTGACCCGCCGGCACGCGCCGGGCGCGGTGTTCCTCTTTCTCAGCACCAACAAGGTCTATGGCGACACGGCGAACCGGCTGCCGCTGATCGAGACCGCGACCCGCTTCACGCTGGCCCCCGACCATCCCTTCGCGGCGCGCGGCATCGACGAAAGCATGAGTCTCGATCACACGCTGCACAGCGTCTTCGGCGCCTCCAAGGTGGCGGCCGATGTCCTGGTTCAGGAATATGGCCGCTATTTCGGCCTGAAAACGGCCTGCTTCCGGGGCGGCTGCCTGACCGGGCCGGCCCATGCCGGGGCGGAATTGCACGGCTTCCTGGCTTGGCTGGTCCGTTCGGCCGTCGAAGGACGGCCCTACACGGTGTTCGGCTATCAGGGCAAGCAGGTGCGCGACAACATTCACGCAGCCGATCTGGTCGAGGCGCTCTGGCAGGTCTTTCGCGATCCGCCCCAGGGCGAGGCCTTCAACATCGGCGGCGGCATGGAATCGAACTGCTCGATGATCGAGGCGATCGCGCTGATCGAGCGCCTGACCGGAATGCCGGTTGTCTGGCGCTATTCGCCGGACCACCGCAAGGGCGACCACATCTGGTGGATCAGCGATCTTTCCAAACTGATGGCCCGCTGTCCCGGCTGGCGGCCGCGCTACGGCATCGAGGACATCGTCGGCGAATTGATCGAGGCGGCGGGCGGTCGCATCGCCTGATCGCGCTTGGTCCGCCCAAGGCAAGCGCTATTTTTTTTCGAGACCCCGCCCATCGATCTTTTCTTTCCGGCAAAATATTAATAAGTCTATACCAGCGAAGTGCCGGAACGGCCGCGGGGAATAGGGTAGGGTGAGCGATGGCGGGCGGCGAGAGCTTCGAGGTCCAGATTCTGCGCCAAGGGCGCTGGATGACCGAATCGGCCCGCGACCGGCAGGACGAAGCCCGGCAGCTTGCCCAGAAATTCCTAAGCGACAAGAAATGCGAAGGCGCCCGGGTGGTGGCGAGCAAGGTGGGGCGCGACGGCCTCATTTCGGAAAAGGTGATCTTCGAGCAGAGCCAAACGGGCGGCGGCGACGGCCCGGCCCGCATCAACCCGATCGATTCCTGCCCGCCGCGCTGCCTGCAGACCCGCGACTATTTCGGCCTGGAAAGCCGGATGACCATCAACCGGATCCTGCGCACCTATCTTGAGGACAATTTCCTCACCCCAACCGAGCTGCTCCACGTCTTCAAGGAAATCCAGCGCGTCTGGGACAAGGACAATCTCGTCCCCTCGGCCGCCGACCGCATCGCCTCGCTGCAGACCAAGATCGGCGGCCCGCAGACCGCCAACGAACGGCGCGAGGAAATCTACGCCAGCCTCGATCAGATCCAGGCCCGGGCGCGCGAGGCGGCGAAATCGAAACTGCCCGACATCGGCCAACGCTTTTCCGACACCCTGAACGCGCTGGGGCGCGGCCAGGACGGCGAGGCCGAGTATCGGGCGATGGTGGCGCTGGCGCGCGAGCTGGTCGGCCTGCGCAACTGGATGGGCAAGCTCGACCGGCTGACCGAGCTGGCGGCGGCCGAGACCGATGCCGAATCGATCCTGCTGCTCGACACGGTGATCGCCGACGTGCTGGGCGCCAACGTCGTCCAGGAGCTGTTGGGTTGGCAGCCCTCGCTGGGCAGCGCCATCATCAGCCTGCTCGATCTGGGCGACGGCAAATTCGACCACACCAAGAGCGAGGCCAAGGGGGTGGCCGAGCGTCTGGTCCGCCTCTTCGCCCAGAACAAGCTGCCGGGCAGCCGGCATGTGCTGGTCGACCGGGCGCTGCGCCATCTGCGCTCGTCCAATCCGCTGTCGCGCAACGATCCCAAGCGGGAATTGGAGGAATACCAGCGCGTCCTGCTCCGCCTTTTGGTGCCGGGCGGCATCATCTCGGGCGCCGAGGCGGCCGAGGCGCTGACGCTGCGCGGCACCCGCTTCGTCGAGCAGGGTGGCGCCACCGGCAAGCGGGCCGCCATCCAGGCCACCGTCAAGGCGCTGCCCGATCGAGCGCACGGCGTCATGTATCTTTCCGAGCTGACCAAGACCGATTTCGCCAAGGATCATCAGGCCGACATCATCAAGCAGCTCGACATCGTCTTCGGCGCCCGGGTGATCGGCGAGTTGTGCCGGCGCACCCTGTCGCCCAAGGAGCGCTTGATCAACGCCACCGGGGCCTTCAACGCCGCCCTGGCCTCGGCGCTGCCCGATCTCATCAAGCGCAAGGTCGCCGATCACATCGACGACGTCTTGGAGCGCTACCTGATCGACGAGAACATCATCGAGAAGCTCGACGATCCCAAGGCGCATCTGCGCGATCGCGCCATCCGGCTGGTGAAATTCTGCGGGGCCGGCGTGCTGCCCCAAGGCAAGGCCTTGAACCGCGCCCGCATGCGCGTCATCAAGCTTCTGCGCCAACCCAGCTTCGATTCCCATTTCATCGAGGGTATCGCCGACAAAACCCAGGCGGAAAAGGCCCTGCGCGATTTTCACCATCTTTTGATCGAGGCCGGATTCGGCTGAGCGCCCTCAAAGCGTCCGAACCGATGTCGCATGTTGCATCGCACACAAAGCAACCGGCGCGTTGATATTGTTTCCGCGGAGAGAAATTGAGTTTTCAATAAAAGCATAAGCCATTGATTTTTATATTTTCACATAAAATATAAGTATTTCTACCACTTGATTCCAGTCAATCATGGGGGCAAGGATCGGCCGATCTTCCCAAGGCCTGACATCGTCAGGTATTACCAAATATGGAGCTCCCCATGGCAGGTTTGATGGCGAATTTCCGCATCGGCACGCGCATCACCGCAGGTTTCATGATCGTGCTGGCCCTTCTGGCGGCGGTTTCGGTCATCGGTTATCAGGGTCTGGTCGCGTCGATGACCGGGCTCGACGGCTACATCGAGGTGTCGGGCAACATGGTCCGCCTGCTTGGGGTGGAGCGCGACTTCAACGGCATGCGCCGCCAGGTGCTCTCCTATTCCTACACCGGCGATCCGAAGACCGCCGCCCGTGTGCGAGAGATCGAGAAGGTGATCGAGGCCGATTTCGCCCAAGCGATCGCCGGTGCCAAGGACCCCGGCCGCAAGTCCGGCCTGGAGAGCATGAAGGCCGAGGTGGGCTCCTACCAGGCCAATTTCGACAAATTGGCGGCGTTGCGGGTCCGCCGCGACGAACTGGTGCGCAACGACATGAATCCGCCGGGCGAGCAAGCCCAGGCCAAGCTGAACGAAATCATCAAGGCCGCCACCGACTCCAAGGACCTTGGCTTGGCGGCGCTGGCCGGGATGGCGCAGGAAAGGCTGATGGCCTCGCGCCTTACCGCCGCGCAATTCCTGGCCGAGTCCGACGCCAAGCTGGTCGAGCTGCAGGGCGACCAGCTCAAGCAGTTCCTCAATCTCGCCGAGCGTCTGGTCCAGGCAACCGACCATCCCGCCCGTCAGAAGCTGGCCCGCGAGATCGGCGATTTGGGCAAGAAATACGACGACGCCTTTGACGAGGCCGCCAAGGCGGTGTTGGAGGTCAACACGCTGGTGACCACGGTCTTGCCCAAGGAAGCCGAGGATCTGGCCAAGTTGATCGAGGAAACCACCGCCAGCCAGCGCCAAGTCCTCGCCAAGCTGGAGAAGGAGACCGACGAGGATCTCGAGGGCGACATCAAAGTGACGGCAATTCTTTCGGTGGCGGCGTTCGTCTTGGGCGCGCTTTTGGCCTGGTTCATCGCCCGCGGCGTCACCGGCCCGGTCAACGGCATGACCCGCGCCATGATCAGGCTGGCCGATGGCGACAAGACCACCGAAATCCCCTCGACCGCCAACAAGGATGAGCTGGGCCACATGGCCAAGGCGGTGTTGGTCTTCAAGGAGAACATGATCAAGGCCGAACACCTCCAGGCCGAACAGGAGGAGATGAAGCGCCAGGCCGAGATCGAGAAGCGGCGCGCCATCAACGAAATGGCCGACAATTTCGAGAAAAGCGTGATGGGCATCGTCAATTCGGTCTCCAGTTCGGCCACCGAATTGCAGGCCTCGGCCCAGTCGCTCTCCTCGGTGGCCGAGCAGACCCAGCGCCAATCGACCGCCGTCTCGGCGGCCTCGGAAGAGGCTTCGACCAACGTTCAAACGGTGGCCTCGGCGGCCGAGGAGCTGGCCTCTTCGATCAAGGAGATCAGCCGTCAGGTCGATCAGGCCTCGAAGGTTTCGGGCGGTGCGGTTAGCGAAGCGAAAAAGGTCAACGGCATGGTCGAAGGCCTGGCCCAGGCGGCCAACAAGATCGGCGAGGTGGTCAATTTGATCAACGACATCGCGTCGCAGACCAATCTTCTGGCCTTGAACGCCACCATTGAGGCGGCAAGGGCGGGGGACGCCGGCAAGGGCTTCGCCGTGGTGGCCAACGAGGTCAAGGGCCTGGCCAACCAGACGGCCAAGGCGACCGACGAAATTTCAGGCCAAATCGCCGCGGTGCAGAACGCCACGAAAGAAGCCGTGGACGGCATCAAGGGCATCACCAGCACCATCAATCAGATCAGCGAAATCTCCTCGGCGATCGCTTCGGCGGTCGAGGAACAGGGCGCCGCCACCGGCGAGATCAGCCGCAACGTCCAGCAGGCGGCGGCCGGCACCGCCGAAGTGTCGTCGAACATTTCCGGCGTGCTGCAGGCTTCGACCGAGACCGGCCACGCCTCGACCCAGGTGCTCGACGCCGCCACCGGCCTTTCCCAGCAGGCCGAACATTTGAAGGAGGATGTCAACCGCTTCATCAACCATCTCCGTGCCGGCTAAGCCTGCCCCCGCAACCGATCCAAGGAGGCGCCCATGGCGCGCGTCATTCCCACGGAGCTGTTCCTGATGCACCGCGCCGCCCGCGAGGGCCGCCGGGCGCTTCGCGAGGTTCAGGCGATGGTCCATGCCCTGGCGGTGGCGATGCGGCCGCTTCACGAATCGACCGAGCGCGCCAAGCGTCAGCTCGACGAATCGGAGCGGCAAATGGCCCGGCAAAAGGCGCAGCACGACCGGCTCTACCGAACCTACCAAGAAGCCCTGGCGTCGCCTTCGCTGGCCCAGCTCGAGGCGGCGCGCGATTCCTACGCCCGCCTGATCGCCGCCGTCCCGCCGGCCGCCGACTAGCGGCGCTATCCGGCGCTTGTCGCCGGCAGGATGGTCACCGGGCTGGCGAGCACGGTGGCGTTGGGCACCAGATAGCGCTTGTCGCCGTCGGCCAGCGTCGTGTAGCGCAGATCGATGGCAATCACCTCGCCCTCGAAGGCGGCGATCTGCACCCGCTGGCCGTTCCGGAAGGGACGGGCGAGAAGGATCATCAGGCCGGCCACCGCGCTCGAGAGCATGTCCTTGAGGGCAAAGCCCAAGGCGAAGCCGGTGAGGCCCAGCCCGGCGATGATCGCCGACACGTCGACCCCCAGCGTGCCCAAGGCGCTGATGGCGCCGAAGCCCAGGATCGCCACCCGCACGCCGTTGCCGACCAGCCCCAGCACGTCACGCCGCTCGCGGTCGCGCTCGGCCAGATGGTTGATCACCGAGCGGGCGATGTTGGCGGCGACGTAGAAGGCGGCGAACAGGGCCAGCGCGCCCAGAAACGTCGTCGTCATGCCGAGAATCTTGGGGCCGTAGGCGCCAAGGTCGACGCTGGGATTCATGGGTGGGCTCCTTTCGTCAGATCTTGATCGGCGCGGTGGCACCGCTTTGCAGGGCAAGGCCGGCGCCCTTCAAGCCGGCCAGGATGGCGGCGTTGGCGGCGAAGCGGGTGGGGAAGTAGCGGGCGCTGGGCACCCAGAAGCGCACGCCGATCGCTACGCCGCCGGGCAGGAAGTCGTGCGCGCCCACCTGCGGCTGCGGCTCGGATTGAACGTCGCCGACGCTGGCCAGGGCGCGGTGGATGGCGTCGACGGCGCGGGCGATGTCGGCGTCCTGGCCGATCGGCAGCACGAGTTCGACGATGCGGTGCTGGCGCGAATTGACGATCACCTGGCCGACGATCTCCTTGTTGGGCACGGTGATCCGCTCGCCGTCCTCGCCGATCAGCACCGTGGCGGCCAGCGTGATGTCGTCGACGACGCCGCTCACCCCCTTGACGCTGATGGTGTTGCCGACCGCGAAGGGGCGCGACAGGATGATCGACAGGCCGGCACCGTAATTCGACAGCGGACCCTGGATCGCCATGGTGGCGCCGAAGGCCGAGGCGCCGGCCAGGGCGATCAGGGGCGCGATGCTGATGCCGAAATTGCCAAGCGTGATGATGGCGACGAAGGCCAGAATAACGATGCGGACGATGTTGCCCAGGAACTTGGCCAGCGCGCTGTCGATCTTTTTGCCGACGGCGAAGCCTTGGGCCTTGCGCCCGGCCCAATTGGCGATCTTGAGGCCGATGACCAGGAAGACCAGGGCGCCCAGCGCCTGGAAGCCGTAGGTGACGGCGAATTGCAGCAAGGTGTCGATGAATTTCTGCAAGGTGGCCAGTTGCTGTTCCATGGTCCGATTCCCCTTTCCGGTTCAGTGGTCGGCGCCCTTGCGCCAGGCCTGATCGGCGACGCGCTTGCGCACGCTCTCGACCAGGCCGCGCGCCTTGGCGTCGCAGGCCATGCCGTTGGCCAGCGCCAAGGTCGCCCGTTCGATCTCGGCCAAGGATTCGGCGCGCTCGGTCTTGGCGCGCAGGCGGGCCTCGGCGTCGGCGGCTTGGCGGCCATGCGCCTCGCTGGTGGCGTCGTGAAAGAAGCGGCAGCGGCGGTTGACCATGTGGGTGAGCGACAGGTTTTGCCACTCGCGCACCGCCGGCTCTTGCAGAAGCTTGGCCGCCTCGGCCTGAAGGGTGACGCTGTTCGGTGCCGGCTTGCCTTCCAGCCTGGCGACCTCGATCCGGGCCTGGGCGTGGTTGCGCTCGGCCGCCTTCTTGTACCAGGCCAGCGCCCGGGCGCGGTCGGCGCCCACTCCGCTGCCCTTCTCGTAGATCTGGCCCAGGCGGAAGGCCGAATTGGCAAAGCCCTGCTCGGCGGCCAGGCGATAGAGCATGAGCGCCGCGTCGACATCTTGGGGCACCAGCTCGCCCCGTTCGGTCAGGCCGCCCAGATAGTCCATGGCGATCAGGCAGTTTTCCTGGATGGCGCGCCTAACGAGATCGAGGCCGGGCCCGGGATCGCGGGCGATCTCGCGGCCCTCGATCTTCAGGCGGCCGATCATGTAGGAGCCCCAGCAGGAACCTTGTTGGGCGGCTTGGCCGAAGAGGGCGATTGCGGCGCTGACGTCCTTGGCACCGCCGCGCCCGCTCAAGCGCCATTGGCCAAGGAGCGCCGACGCCTTGTCGAGCCCTTCCTCGGCCAAGGCCTTTAGCAGCGGGGCTAGTTCGGTGTCCGGGCGGCTTTTGGCGCCTTCGGCGCGGGCGAAGTCGAGAAAGCGGCGTTCGCGATCCTCGGCGGCGGCCAAGCGGGTGCGCCAGCCGGCGCCGATCGACGGGTTGCGAAAGGGGCCGGGGCCGGTTTCATAAAGATCGGCCAGGCGGCGCAAGGCCGGGATGATGTTCTTCTCCGCCGCCTTCTTGTAGCTCTCGATCGCCTTGGCGAGATCGGCCGCGCCGGCCTCGCCGGTTTCCAAAATCCGTCCCAGCTCGTAATGGCCCCAGCCGAAGCCGGTCTCGGCGGCCTTGCCGATCCAATGCCGTTGCTGGGCGGCATCCTGCGGTACGCCTTTTCCCCGCCGATAGGCCAGGGCCAGGCTGTATTGCGCCATCGGGTGGCCGCGTTGCGCCGCCTCGGTCAGCCAAGCGAGGTCGTCGGTCTCGATCGGCCGGATGGTGACGGTAAGCGGCACCGGCTGCGGGGCCGGCGCCTTGGGCGCCTCGATGGCCCAAGCGGGGCGATCGAGGGCCGGCCCGATCAACAGCCCGAACGCCAGGATAACGAGGACGATCCGGAAAGACTTTGACACCGCAATCCTTTCGATTCCTTGCCGATCGGTGCCCAAGGACTCTAGCAGGCGGGATCGGGGCTGACACCAGCCCCGATAATTAATATCAATTCACAATAAATTCATATCCTGTTTATCGTCCAGCAACATGGGGTCGTTATCGTCTGCGCATCAGGCATTTTGATCCCGCACCTCAATCCGCGACGGCCCAAACCGTCGCGGAATTTTTTTGGCCATGTTTCAAGCGTCTTGGGTCAGCCGATTTCGTCCCGCTCGATTAGGCCCAGCCAGCGGCCGTAATTCTGGGCCAGCGTGTCGGGTCCGGCGGCCGAGAGGAGTGAGCGAGTACACCAACGCCCCTACACCACGCGCCGGGACACGACCAGAACTTGAGGCCTGATATTTCGTACCAAGTTCCATAGATGTCTTCCCGACAGCCCTGCATGAACCAGTCACGGCTGGGAAAGTCCTTCATTGGCCGGCCGTATTCGAGCAGCCGGATGTCTTCGTCGCTAAGTTTTTCCGAGCGATAGGCCTCGTAATCGCCAGGACCGATCGGCTCGCGCTTGACTCGTTTGACCTTCGCCACCGCCTCGCCGGCGGCGCAAACCAAGCCGATCGCGAGCATCAGCGCCAGGCCGAAACGCGAAAGAGGGAAAAGGCAGACGGAACGAACTACGCCAAGCTCCGGGCGCAATAAGGGCGTATTCGCCAAACATGCTACCGTTGCGGGCTGGGCGTGTCAAGCATAAATTTATGTTATGTTCCTCTTTAATTCGCATTTATCCTTCGCAATTATCAAGCATGAAACCGCAAATTAGGCAGAAATCATGAAGGGATCAGACCTTTCAAAGACATACAGCGCCGCTCTATGAAAACACTAATTCCAATATGCATATGCATTTCTTGCTTTGCTGCAATGCAAAAATTGCGGCTGTCAGGATCGCGGAAACGCTCTATCTTGAGATTGTGATTGTAACAACGATCCAGACCGGATCGAACTCCGACCCCGAGGTGAACCATGAACGCCCAATATCCGATCAACTCCCACGGCCTTTCGCCGGTCGAATTCTCCGCCGCCGTCGCCCGCGCCCACGCCGAGCGTGGCGCCATTCTGGGCCGTTTGGTGGCGTTCGGCCTTGGGGCCGCTCGGGCGGTGGTGACCGCTTTCAAGGCTTGGCGCGAGCGCGAGACGCTGCGCCACGAGCTTTCCCAGATGACCGATTTCGAACTGGCCGATATCGGCCTGGTGCGCTCCGACATCGAGGCGGTCGTCACCGGCACCTACCATGTCGAGCCGGAATCGCCCAAGGCTCTCCAGGCCGCCAACCAGCATCATCCGCTGCCCGAGAAGGATAGCGGTCGCCTGGCGGCCTAAGCTCTGCCTGATCGATAGTCCTGTACCCTATTCCTGATTCTTCCTCCCTAACCCTTGCGGCCTCTTCCCCCCCGGAAGAGGCCGTTTTTTTTGCCGGGTGGTTGATGATCGGGGAGAGCGGGCAAGGCCCGCGACTGGGCCATTGAGGCCCCGCGCGCCCGTGCGCGCGCAAGCCAAGAGGCCCGGACGGGCCCCGCCGGCGCTTGAGGCCAATAATGGAGAGCGGGCAAGGCCCGCGACTGGGCCGTTGAGGCCCCGCGCGCCCATGCGCGCGCAAGCCAAGGGGCCCGGACGGACCCCGCCGGCGCTTGAGGCCAAATCAACATGAGTTGCTCCGAATCGCCGCCTGTGGCACAAACAGGCGCCCGATGTGGCAGTGCAACACAAGCCGACGAGGTTCCGATGACCCGACGCGTGCGCAAGGCGGTGTTTCCGGTGGGTGGCATGGGCACCCGATTCCTGCCCGCCACCAAGGCGATGCCCAAGGAAATGCTCCCGGTGGTCGACAAGCCGCTGATCCAATACGCGGTCGAGGAAGCGCAGGCGGCCGGGATCGAGCATTTCATTTTCGTCACCGGCCGCGGCAAGACGGCGCTCGAGGATCATTTCGACGCCGCCCCCCAGCTCGAACGCCTTCTGCTCGAGCGGCGCAAGACCAAGGAGATCGAGGCCGTCACCTCCTGGATGCCGAAATCGGGCCAGGTCTCCTACACCCGCCAGCAAGAGCCGATGGGTTTGGGCCACGCCGTCTGGTGCGCCCGCGATTTGGTGGGCGACGAGCCCTTTGCGGTTCTGCTGCCCGACGATCTGGTGCGCGCCCCGGTGCCCTGCCTGCGCCAGATGGTCGATGCCTGGGTCGAGGTCGGCGGCAACATCGTCGCCGTCATGGACGTGCCCAGGGAGCACACCAAGCGCTACGGCATCTTGGACGTCGCCAAGGATGACGGCCGCCTGGCCCGCGCCAAGGGGTTGGTGGAAAAGCCCGAGCCCGATCAGGCGCCCTCGACGCTCTCCATCATCGGCCGCTACATCCTGCATCCCAAGGTGTTCGAGCATCTGGAGCTGATGCAGCGCGGCGCCGGCGGCGAAATCCAGCTTACCGACGCCCTGGCCAAGACCATCGGCAGCATTCCCTTCCACGGCCTGCGCTTCGAGGGCCAGCGCTTCGATTGCGGCGACAAGGTGGGCTTCCTGCACGCCAACGTGGTCTATGGGCTCGATCGGCCCGATCTGGCCGACGATTTCCGCGCCGCCCTGAAAAGCATTCCCATCTGATCGTCGGCCAAGGATCCTCGCCATGCGCGTCACCATGATCGGCACCGGCTATGTCGGGTTGGTTTCCGGGGCCTGCTTTTCCGAATTCGGCGTTTCGGTCACCTGCGTCGACAAGGACCAGACGAAGATCGAAGGCCTGAAACGGGGCCAGATGCCGATCTACGAGCCGGGTCTCGACAAGCTGGTGGCCGACAACGTCGCCGACGGAAGGCTTGCCTTCACCACCGATCTCGCTCCGGCGGTCCGGGGCGCCGATGCGGTCTTCATTGCGGTCGGCACGCCGTCGCGCCGGGGCGACGGGCATGCCGATCTCTCCTATGTCTACGCCGCCGCCAAGGAGATCGCCGCCGCGCTCACCGGCTACACGGTGGTGGTGACCAAATCGACGGTGCCGGTGGGCACCGGGCGCGAGGTCGAACGCATCATCCGCGAGACCAACCCGAAGGCCGAGTTCGACGTGGTGTCGAACCCCGAATTCCTGCGCGAGGGCTCGGCGATCAGCGATTTCATGCGCCCCGACCGGGTGGTGATCGGCACCGTGTCCGAGAAGGCGCAGAACGTCATGCGCCGGCTCTATCGGCCGCTCTATCTGATCGAAACGCCGATTCTGTTCACCGGCCGCGAAACCGCCGAGCTGACCAAATACGCCGCCAACGCCTTCCTGGCGGTGAAAATCACCTTCATCAACGAGGTGGCCGATCTGTGCGAGAAGGTGGGGGCCGACGTCCACGACGTCGCCAAGGGCATCGGGCTCGACGGGCGCATCGGCAAGAAGTTCCTCCATCCCGGTCCCGGCTATGGCGGCTCGTGCTTCCCCAAGGACACGCTGGCCATGGTGCGCACGGCCAGGGATCACGACGCGCCGGTGCGCATCGTCGAAACCGTGGTCGACATCAACGACAAGCGCAAGAAGCGGATGGCCGACAAGGTGGTGGAAGCCTGCGGCGGTTCCGTCACGGGCAAGACGATCGCCGTTCTGGGCGTCACCTTCAAGCCCAACACCGACGACATGCGCGACGCCCCCAGCCTGGAGATCCTGCCCGCCCTGATCAAGGCCGGCGCCAAGGTGCGCGCCTTCGATCCCGAAGGCATGGCGGAAGCGAAGAAGATGATGGACGGCATCGATTGGTGCAAGGACGCCTACGCGACGCTTCCCGGCGCCGATTGCCTGCTCATCATCACCGAATGGAACGAGTTCCGCGCCCTTGATCTTGGTCGCGTCAAGGAGCTTTTGAAGGCGCCGGTGATGGTCGATCTGCGCAACATCTACAATCCGGGCGAAATGGCGGCCGCCGGCTTTCGCTATTCCTGCGTCGGCCGTCCGGTGGCCGACAGCCGGGACTAGGATCATGAAGAACGGAAACCGGACGCGCGTCCGCCGCAAGACGATGGCGGAGTCTTTGGCGACCGACCGCTCACCGAAATCGCCCAAGCGGGCTGCCGCGTTGCGCCGTCTTGACGCCCTCATGCGCCGCGGTCTTCCGCTGGGCGGCGGTCGGTTCGATCGCGAGCTGGCGCACGAACGCTAGGCCGCCCCGGTACCGCCCCCATGCGGCTCCCGAGCCCCCCTCGTCAAGGCGCGGAGGGCGCGCTATAACCGCGCGTGATCCACAGACCAGACCGCCAGCGAGTTGCCATGTCCGCCATCCGCACCGTCGCCACCACCCCTTTTGAAGGCCAGCGCCCCGGCACCTCGGGCCTGCGCAAGAAGGTCAAGGTTTTCCAGCAGCCGCATTATCTGGAGAATTTTGTCCAGTCGGTCTTCGATTCGCTCACCGGCTTCCAGGGCCAGACCCTGGTGGTGGGCGGCGACGGGCGCTATCACAACCGCGCCGCCATCCAGACCATTCTGGCGATGGCCTCGGCCAATGGCTTCGGCCGCGTGCTGGTGGGCCAGGGCGGCATTCTGTCGACCCCGGCGATGTCCTGCGTCATCCGGGCAAGACGCGCCTATGGCGGGCTGATCCTCTCGGCCAGCCACAATCCGGGCGGTCCCACCGAGGATTTCGGCATCAAGTACAACATCGGTTCGGGCGCCCCGGCGCCGGAATCGCTCACCGAGGCGATTTTCGCCAAGACCCAGACGATCGCCCAATACCGCATCTACGAGCGCGCCGATCTCGATCTCGACCGGCTGGGCGCGCAGCGCATCGGCGCCACCCAGATCGAGATCGTCGATCCGGTGGCCGACTACGCGGCGCTGATGGAGCGGCTGTTCGATTTCGATCGCATCCGGGCCTGGTTCCAAGCCGGTCATCGCATGGTCTTCGACGCCATGAGCGCGGTGACCGGCCCCTACGCGCACGAGATTTTGGAGCGCCGGCTGGGCGCTTCTGCGGGCACGGTGTTGAACGGCACGCCCTTGGAGGATTTCGCCGGCCATCATCCCGATCCCAATCTGGTCCATGCCCACGATCTGGTGGCGCGCATGCAAGGGCCCCGCGCGCCCGATCTGGGGGCGGCGTCCGACGGCGACGGCGATCGCAACATGATTTTGGGGCCCGATTTTTTTGTCACGCCGTCCGACAGCCTGGCCCTGATCGCCGAACACGCTCGCGTGGCGCCCGGCTACGCCAAGGGCCTGGCCGGCATCGCCCGCTCGATGCCGACCAGCCGCGCCGCCGACCGGGTGGCGGAAGCCTTGGGCATTCCCTGTTTCGAAACACCCACCGGCTGGAAATTCTTCGGCACTCTCTTGGATGCCGGCAAGGCCACTGTCTGCGGCGAGGAAAGCTTCGGCACCGGCTCGGACCATGTGCGCGAGAAGGATGGGCTGTGGGCGGTGCTGATGTGGCTCAACATCCTGGCCGCCAGCGGCCAGGGCGTGGGCGATCTGGTGCGGGCGCATTGGCGGCGCTTCGGCCGCACCTTCTACACCCGCCACGATTGGGAGGGCATCCCCAGCGCCCTCGCCGACACGATGATCGCCGATCTGCGCGGCCGGCTGGGTGGTCTGGCGGGAAAAAGCTTCGCCGGGCTTGTCGTCGAGGCCGCCGATGATTTCGCCTACACCGATCCCATCGATGGCAGCCAAAGTGCCAAGCAGGGCATCCGGATTCTGTTCCAGGGCGGCGCCCGGCTGGTCTATCGCCTGTCGGGCACGGGTACCGAGGGGGCGACGCTGCGCGTTTACATCGAACGGCCGGTGGCCGATCCGGCCCGCCACGCCGACGACACCCAGAAAATGTTGGCCGATCTGATCGCCTTGGCCGACGATTTGGCGGAAATCCGCGCCCGCACCAAGCGCGACCAGCCCACGGTGATTACGTGAGCGGAGCCGCGCCGCATCGCTTCCACCCCACCATCCTGCGTGAATATGACATTCGCGGCATCGTGGGCGAAACGCTGTTTGCCGCCGACGCCCGCGCCATCGGCTTGGCCTTCGCCACCCGCATCGCCCAGGATGGCGGAACCCGCATCGCGGTCGGGCGCGACGGGCGCCTAAGCTCGCCCGAGCTGGCGGCGGCGCTGATCGAGGGCCTGTTGGCGGCCGGCATGACCGTCGAGGATGTCGGCCTGGGCCCGACGCCGATGCTTTATTACGCCGCCAAGGCGCGCAAGACCGACGGCGCCATCATGGTCACCGGCTCGCACAACCCGCCCAGCCACAACGGCTTCAAGATGATGCGGGCCGGCCAGCCCTTCTTCGGTCCCGACATCGTCGAGCTGGGCCGAACGGCGGCGGCGGGCGTTTTCGCCCAGGGGGCGGGGCGGCGGGAGACGGTGGAGATTCTAGAATCCTATGTCGAACGTCTGGCGATGGATTACGACGGCGCAAGGCCACTTTCCATCGTTTGGGATGCGGGCAACGGCGCCGCCGGGGCGGTGCTGGCCGAACTGGTGGCGCGCCTGCCCGGCCGCCATACCCTTCTCTTTGCCGAGGTCGATGGCCGCTTCCCCAATCACCATCCCGATCCGACCGAGCCCGACAATCTGGTCGATCTGCAAAAGGCGGTGGCGGCGGAAAAGGCCGATCTCGGCTTCGCCTTCGATGGCGACGCCGACCGGCTGGGCGTGGTCGACGGCCTGGGCAAAATTCTTTGGGGCGATCAGATTCTGCTGCTCTTGGCCGAGGACATTTTGAAAGACCTTCCCGGCGCCACCATCATCGCCGACGTCAAGGCCAGCCAGGCCCTGTTCGACGGCGTCGCCCAATTGGGCGGCAAGCCCCTGATGTGGAAGACCGGCCACTCGCTGATCAAGACCAAGATGGCGGAAACCGGCGCGCCCTTGGCGGGCGAGATGAGCGGCCATCTGTTCCTGGCCGATCGCTATTTCGGTTTCGACGACGCGCTTTACGCCGCGGTGCGCTTCGCCGGGCTGGTGGCGCGCCTGCCCGAGAGCCTGGCCCAGCGCCACGCCCGGATGCCCAAGCTGGTCAACACCCCGGAAATCCGCATTCCTTGCGCCGAGGATAAGAAATTCGCCGCCATCCGGGCGGTCAAGGAAAGGCTGGCCGCCGCCGGAGCCACGGTCGACGACACCGATGGGGTGCGGGTGATGGACGACGATGGCTGGTGGCTTTTGCGCGCCTCCAACACCCAGGCCGTGCTGGTGGCCAGGGCCGAGGCGGGCGATACGGCCGGCCTGGCGCGGCTCAAGGCGCGCCTCGCCCAAGAGCTTCGCCAAAGCGGCATCGCCCCGCCCAAGGAATTGGCGTAAGGGACGCCGGCGATCAGGCGGCGGCAGCCCGAGCCTTGAACCGCCCCCTACTTGAACCGCCCCCTACTTGAACCGCATCGTGTAGTTCTGCAGCACCGCGTAGGGGTTGGGGGTTGGCACCGCCCAGCCCAGTTCGGCCGCCGCGTGGCGGCTCCAGTAGGGATCGAAGAGATGGGCACGCGCCAGCACCACCAGATCGGCGCGCCCGGCCGCCAGAATGCCGTTGGCGTCGTTGTAGGATTGGATGTTGCCGACCGTCATGGTGGGCACATCGGCTTCCAGTCGCACCCGCTCGGAAAACGGCGTCTGGAACAGGCGGCCATAGACCGGCTGCTGATGCTCGACCACCTGGCCGGCCGAGACGTCGATGATGTCGGCGCCGGCGCGCTTCAAGATCGCCGCCACCGCCACCGCGTCGTCAGGCGTGAAGCCGCCATCCGCCCAATCGGTGGCCGAGATGCGCACGCTCATCGGCTTGCGTTCGGGCCAGGCGGCCCGGCAGGCCTCGAAGACTTCCAAGGGATAGCGCAGCCGGTTGCCGAGCGAGCCGCCATATTCGTCGGTGCGCGTGTTGGCCAAGGGCGAGAGAAAGGTCGAGAGCAGATAGCCATGGGCAAAATGGATCTCCACCAGATCGAAGCCGGCGCGAACCGCCTTTTCCACCGCGCCCACGAACTCGCCCTTCACCCAATCCATGTCGGCCCGGCTCATGGCGCGCGGCGTGAGGTTGGCCTCGGAATAGGCGATGGCCGAAGGCGCCAGGATTTCCCAATTGCCTTGGTCGAGCTTGCTTTCCTTGCCCTCCCAGGGAAGCTTGGTCGAGCCGCGCCGCCCGGAATGGCAAAGCTGGATGCCGATCTTGGTTTCGCCCTCGGCATGGACGAAATCGACGATCCGCTTCCAGGCCGTCACATGCGCCTCGTCGTAAAGGCCGGCGCAGCCCAGCGTGATGCGGCCCTGGGGCGACACCGCGGTCGATTCGGTCATCACCAGCCCGGCGCCGCCCACCGCCCGGCTGCCCAGATGCACCATGTGCCAATCGCCGACCACGCCGTTCTGGGCCCGATACTGGCACATCGGCGAAACCACGACCCGGTTGGGCAGGGTAAGGTCGCGCAGCCGGAGGGGCGTGAAGATCGGCGGCGGCACCGGACCCTTGGGGCGCTTTTGGCCCAAGGTGGCATAGGCGCGATCGGCGAACCAGCGCTCGGTCTTCTCGGCGGTCTCGGGATCGCGGTTGCGCAGATTCTCGTGGTCGATGCGCAGCGAGCGGGTGAGCAGGCTGTAGGCGAACTGCACCGGCTCGAGCTTTTCGAACACCGGCTCGATGCGTTCGAACCATTCCATCGACACCTGGGCCGAGCGCTGCAGGCTGTCGACCACCGGCTGGCGCATGGCCTGGAAGGCGGCCAGCGCTTCTTGCAGATCGGGATAGATGGCCATCGAGGACACCAGGGCGATGGCGTCCTCCATGGCCAGCTTGGTGCCCGAGCCGATCGAGAAATGCGCCGAATGGAGCGCGTCGCCCAGAAGCACGATGTTCTTGTGAAAATAGCGGCCGTTCTTGACCCTGGGAAAGCTGCGCCAGATCGAATTGTTGGTGAGCAGCCTTTCGCCCTTCAGCTCGTCCTTGAACAAATTGGTGGCGAAGGCCACGGTGTCGGTCTCGCTGGCCTTTTCCAGCGCCGCCTTCTTCCAGGCGCCCTCGCTGGTCTCCAAGATGAAGGTCGAATGGCCGGGCATGTATTGGTAGCAATGCGCCACCCAAAGCCCATTGGCGTCCCGCTTCAATAGGAAGTTGAAGGAGTCGAAGGGCTTGCTGGTGCCCAGCCAAACGAACTTGTTGGGCCGGATCTGGATGTCGGTCTCGAATTTGTCTTCGTATTTGGCGCGGATGAAGCTCGAAATGCCGTCGCCCGCCACCACCAGATCGTGCTTCAGATAGGGGCGGATGTCCCTGACCTCGGTGTTGTGATGGACGCGCACGCCCAGTTCGACGGCGCGTTCTTCGAGAATGGTGATCAGCTTCAGGCGCTGCATGCCGGCGAAGCCATGCCCGGTCGAGCGCACGGTCCGGCCCTTGAAGGAGAGCGTGATGTCGTCCCAATGGACGAACTGGTCGGTGATCCGCTTGTGGGTCTGGGCGTCGGCCTGGCGGAAATTCTCCATGGTCGAATCCGAGAAGACCACCCCGAAGCCCCAGGTCATGTTGGGCGGGTTGCGCTCGTAGATGTCGATCTCGGCGTCGGGCCGCAGTTGCTTCAAGAGCAGCGAGAAATAAAGCGAGGCGGGGCCGCCGCCGATGCAGGCGATCGAAAGGGACATCCGAACCATCCTTTTTTTGAATCACTCTAGATCGCGGTAGCCTAATCAGGCCCGCCCACCAACACAAAGTAAAATTAAACGGCGATGAATGACAAGCCGGGCCGGTGAATTTGGGCGATCGCCGGTTCTGCGACGCTCTTGCAACCGGACCAAAGGAGCCGACGATCGCCCAGCGGTCCTTTTTGTATGCACATCAATCCTTGTGTACCGCTAAAGGTACCGCCAATAATGTTCCGGCAAATCGGGTTCGATCTTGCCCTAGCACTACTTTGGCATATTAAGCTATTGTTATTACTTAGTGGTTTATTGTTCCCGCTTGATCGATGGCGGGAGGCGGCATGCCGGGAAGGATTGAGAATCTTGAGCATTGGCTTCGGCCCTTTCTGGCCAAGCTCGGGC
>JACRPC010000024.1 GCA_016214125.1 Rhodospirillales bacterium
CGCCCGCACTCCGCCGAAAAACCGGGCGGAACAGGGGAAATGGGGCCGAAAAACCGGCCGATGACCCCGCCAGACCGCCTCATGGCAAGCGCCCCAGGCGAGAGCGTCGCTCAAAGGCCGGGTTTTTCCGCAGCCTGCTAATGGATCGCGGGGTGCTCGGGCCGCTCGCGCCGTGGCCCACTCTCAACCGCCCAAGACCGTTTCGGGCAGGACAAGGCCGCCCAAGCCCCAATCGGGCCCGTTGCAGACCAGTTCGCCCGGCTGGTCCGCCAGGGCTTGCGCCAGGCCGGCGGCTTGAAGATAGCCGAAGGCGGGCGGCGGCGTGTCGCGTTCTTCCGGTGGGTCGGGTTGGCGGTTGAGGGTGAGAAAGGGCGAGGCGAGATCGACCTCCCCAATACGGCCCTTGAGCGCCAAGCCCATCAGCAAGGTGGAGGCGGCCAACCGCCCGTCGCCGGGCATTTCGGGCAATCCGCGCGTGTCGTGCCAGGATTGGCGATCCATCAGCAAGAAGCGATGCGGCCGGTTGGCGTGAACCGGCAGGAAGTAGGCGCGCGCCATCCGCCGTTCCCGCCAAAGCCGCAGGCTGTCCCTGGCCAAAAGGCCGACATTGCGAAATGGCGCCGACGAAAGGGCTAGACCAAGTCGCAGGCGTGCGCCGATCGGGACAAGCTGGCCTTCGGTCAAGGTTTGAAGGGCGCGCCGGAACAGGAAGCCGCTCTCGGCCAGATAGGCCACGCTGAGACGCAGGAAGTTGAGCCCGGTGTCGAGCCAAACGTCCGAAGGCAGGCGAAGCGCGTTCACGGTGGTTGCGCCCGTCTCGAGATCCAGGGTTTCGCGCGCGCCGTGATAGGCCCGCACCTCCGACGACGCCAGATCCAGGCTGTCGCAGCGATAGAGCGTTCCCGCCGCCAAAGGTCCCCGCTCCAGAAAATCCGCCAACTCGGGCGAGGGCGTGATTCCCGGCTGGGTGAGCAGGACGAAGCGGCCCCGGGCTCGGCGCAAACCGACATTGGCGGCGACGTGGAAGAAGATTGGCCGTTGTTCGGCCTGCGGCAGAAGGCGGTGCAGATCGGGCGAAACCACGAGCCGGCGTATCCGGCCAGGCGCCAACTCGTGAACAACCGGCGCCAGCGCCTCGGTCAGAATGGGCTGGGTGGGATCGGAATTCCAATCGACCAGGATGATCTCGCCGCCCTCCGGCCAGCGTTCCGTCAGGCGGGACCAGGTCGCCAGCGATTGCGCCAGGAGGGCCATCGCTCCCTCATCCTCGGGTTGGCGGCGGACCGTCATCACCACCGAGAGGCGGGGGATGGCGGCGGCGTCGGCGGCCGGTTCCGCCGTGCTCATCGCCGGACCCCGGTGGGGCGGCGTGGGGTCGCGCCCCGGCTTGGCCTTCGGCCGCTCATGCGCTTTCTTTTTGCAGCGAGAGGTAGCAGTTTTCCCGACCGAACCACGAGGAAAACCGCGGCAGAGCGGCAACTTCGGCCGGCGCGACCCGCGCTTGGCCCAGCAGGGGCCACACCTCGTCGATGCCAAGGGTGATCGCCGGCAGATCGGGCGCCAGATTGTCCCGTATGAGCGCTACCAGATCGGCAATCTCGGGCGAAGGCCGCGTGGCGCCCGACACTTCCAGCCGCAGGATGGCCGCAAACAATTGGCCGACCAAGGTTTCCAGCGCGCCGTTGCGGGCGCCCTCGCGCAGGGTGGGCGCCAAACGATAGTCGACCAGATTGTGCAGCCGGGTCTGATAGGCGGCCCGAAAGACGCCGTTGAAGTCGCGCGCCGGGCCGAACAGGGCTTTGTACCAGCGCCACTCCATCTGGAAGCCCGGCACCGAGCCCAGGATCGCGAAATCCTCGCCCAGCGTGGCGCCGATGCGGTCCGGCGACTGGGCCTGACCCAGAATGGCCAGGCAGAGCAGATTGTCCTGCACCCAATCCCGGTGCGGCCGCGACATGGCTTCCAGAGTTGCGAGATGGGAGCCGAAGGCCTCGACGAGACGCTGCGTCCGCGTTTCGAAGTCGGAAATTCCTTCGAGCAGGCGAAGGGTGAGGAGGCGGCGGAACAGCGTCGCCAGACCTCCCACCGGCGGAACGAAGGTTAGGACCAGAACGCCACCGGGACGCAGAAACCCGCCCAGCTTCCGGATCAGCCGATGGTCGGCATCCGAATTGCCGAGCCAGCCTTCGCACAACACGATGTCGTAGGGGACATCGGGCGTGAAGTCCTGCAAGGTGGTGAGAAGAATGCGGGGCCGGGTGTGCGGTCGTTCGAAGCCGTCATAAAGGGCGGCGATCTCGGCGGCCGCTTTCGGGTTGGGCTCGACCAGATCGTAACCCAGCGGCTTGCGGCTGGCGACGTAGAGCGAGTTGTGGCCCGAACCGGGGCCGACCTCCAAGATCGTCCGCCCCTCGAACAGCAAGGATGGGAGCCCCAAAAGGCGATAAAGCGACTCGCGCCGCTGCAAATGACGCGCGAGATCGGAAATGTCCTGCGACACCGGGGAAATGCCGTGCTCGGTGTAGAAAGCGAGCATGGAGTCCGGCGGCAGGCCGGCGTCGGTCGCGTCATTCGAAGACGATGAAGCCATAATCCCCCGTGTTGCCGAATGGGTTCAACCGCCTGCGTCCGTTGCAACGCGTGCCGCCCTCGCGCTCGGTGCGGGCCTTGTCCTGGGAAAGGGAGCCGATGTCCGCCATGCTGGTCCCGCTATACGAAGAATCCGTGCTCGGGGTCGATCGACAGGTGCTCGAAAATCGCCAGATTCTTGGCGTGCGTCACGCAGTGATGCTGGCAGGAGACCGAAGGATCGAAGGAAAAGAGATTGGCCCGGTTTTCCTCCGAGAACCAGAAGTCGCGGAACGATCGCTCCTTGATCGATCCCAGGCGCCCGTCATGGGTGTAGGCCTTGTCCTGGCAGGTGTAGACGCACTGGTCGCCGCCGATCACGGTCAGGAATTGCAGGAACGGGCAAAGCGTGTAGTGTTTCTCGAAGCGTTCCTCGGCCTCGTGATAATGGTCGAGCACCTGGAAGCGTTCCGATTCCAACGACCGGGCCTTGGCGATCTGCTCCTCGACTTTGGCCATCAGCGGCCGGTGATAGGCGTTGTTGGCGCGTCCGTCGTTGGAAATGACGCTGGCGGCCAGTTTGACGTGGTTGGCGCCGCAGTCCTTGAACAGGCGGCAGATGTCGTAGACGTGGTCGTGATTGTCCTGGCCGATGATGAAGCTGATGCCGAGGACGCAGGCGGTCGCCTGGGCGGTGAAATCCCGGATGTTGGCGAGCAGTCGGCCGAATTCGCCTTCCTTGATGCCGCGGGCCTTGGCGTAGCTGGCTTCGTCCCAGCCATCGACCGAGACGCGCACCCAGGTGGCGTGGCGGGCCAGGACCTCGGCGACCCGGCCCTTCAGGTTGCTGCCGTTGGTGAGGGTTGCCACCCGCACGCCGCCCGCCGCCAGGCGTTCGATCGTTTCGGGCAGGGGTTTGTAGAGCAGGGGCTCGCCGCCGCCCGAGAAGGTGACGGCCTTGACGCCCATGGCCACAATGTCGTCGACGATCTCGCGCATCTTGTCGGGCGGGATGCTGTCGCGCTCATCCATCTCGGCGCCCAGTTGCAGGTCGTCCACTCGATAGGCGCAGTACCAGCAATTATGGTTGCAATGGTTGGTGGGTTTGATGCGGATGTGAACGGGCGCCAGCACCCGCCGTTCGCGAAAGGCGGTCATATGATCGGCAAAAGCAAGGAATTTCAATGGGCTGTAAAGCGTTCGGTTGGCCATATTCTCCGCCTTCTGCGCGAGCAGCATAGCACGAATGTGGGAGGGGCGACATCGTCCGGCAAGGCGCGGCCAGGGTCCGCTCCGGTTGCTTAATGGCTCGTTAACTGTATGATGCTTATGTCCAAATATCCTGCAATCGACCGAGATTTCGCCTCTCCATGGCCTTGTCGTCCCCCTTTGCGAAAACGAAATGCATTGTCACGGGCGGCGCCGGCTTCATTGGCAGTCATCTCGTCGATCGCCTGTTGGACGAGGGGCATGACGTCACGGCGATCGACAATTTGGCGGTCGGCCGACAAGCCAATCTCGCGCACCTTAGGGACAATCCCCGTTTTCGACTTGAGATACGCGACATCGCCGAACCGGGAGCCCTGGATGGCCTGTTCGACACGGTCGATCGGGTGTTTCATCTGGCCGCCCTCGCCGATATCGTGCCCTCGATCGAACATCCGGACCAGTACCATCGTGCCAACGTCGATGGCACCTTTGCGGTGCTGGAGGCGGCGCGCCAAGCCGGCGTCCGTCGGTTCGTCTACGCCGCGTCGTCCTCCTGCTACGGCATTCCCGATGTCTATCCGACGCCGGAAACCGCGCCGATCCGTCCCATGTATCCCTACGCGTTGACGAAGTGGATCGGCGAGAGCTACGCCCTGCATTGGTGCCGCACTTACGGTCTGCCGGTGGTGTCGCTGCGCCTGTTCAACGTCTTCGGACCCCGGGCCCGCACCGCCGGCACCTACGGCGCGGTGTTCGGCGTTTTCCTGCGGCAGAAGCTGGCGGGCCAGCCCTTCACCATCGTCGGCGACGGCACCCAGACCCGCGACTTCACCTATGTCGGCGATGTCGTCGAGGCCTTCATCGCGGCGGCCAATTCCACGCTGGTGGGCGAGGTTCTCAATGTCGGGTCAGGCGGCAGCTACAGCGTACGTCGGCTGGCCGAACTGTTGGGCGGGCCGACGATGTCCATCCCCAAGCGTCCGGGCGAGCCCGACACCACCTTCGCCGACATCGCCCGCATCCAGGGTCGCCTCGGTTGGCGGCCTCGGATTCCGTTCGAGGAGGGGGTGGCGCGGGTGCTGGCCAACATCGAGATGTGGCGTGACGCTCCCTTGTGGACGCCGGAGCGGATCGAAGAGGCGACCCGAGGCTGGTTCCGCCATCTCGGGCGCGATTCGGCGGGGGCCCCGTCATGACCGACCGTCCCGAGGCGGCCAACGGCCTGGCCGCCAACTCCGCCCGCCACAAAGTGCGCACGCTCGACGAGCTTGGCATGGTTGCCGATTTGGCCCGGGCCCACGGCCGCAAGGTCGTTCTTGCGCATGGCGTGTTCGATCTCTTGCACCCCGGCCACATCCGCCATCTCGAGGCGGCAAAGCGCGAAGGCGACGTGTTGATTGTCACCTGCACGGCCGACCGCTTCGTCAACAAGGGACCAAACCGCCCCGCTTTTGCCGAAAATCTTCGGGCCGAGATGCTGGCCGCTGTCCATTGCGTCGATTGGGTCGGCGTCAACATGAAGCCGACGGCGGTCAACGTCATCGAGACCATCAAGCCCGATGTCTTCGTCAAGGGCGAGGACTACGCCGATCCAGCCCAGGACATCACCGGCAAGATCACCGACGAACGCCAGGCGGTCGAATCCCACGGCGGCCGCATCGTCTTCACTCACGACATCACCTTTTCCTCCACCACCCTGATCAACCGGTTCCTCGACATCCACGAGCCCCGCCTGCGCGACTATCTCGACCGGCTGCGCGGCGAGGACGCCCTGGCCGCCATCGCCCGGGAAATCGAGAAGCTGTCGACCCTCGAGGTCCTGCTGGTCGGCGAAACGATCATCGACGAGTATTCCTACGTCCGCGCCGTCGGCAAATCGCCGAAGGAGCACATGATCGCCACCCGCTTCGAGGGCAACGAGGTTTTTGCCGGCGGCGTCATCGCCACGGCCAAGCATGTGGCCGAGGTCTGCCGCCGCGTGGTGGTGGTGACCGTGATCGGCGCCGAAGACGGCGACGCCACCGAAGCCTTCCTGCGCCGCAGCCTTCCCGCCAACGTCGAATTGATCGCGCTTCGGCGCGAGGGACCGACGGTGCGCAAGGTGCGCTTTGTCGATCAAGGCTATCTGCGCAAGCTGTTCGAAGTGCAGCACATGGACGATCGGCCGATCGACCGCGGCCTTTCCGAGCGCCTGGAAGCGGAAGTCGCACGGCGCGCCCCAGGCGCTGCCCTCACGCTTGTCAACGATTTCGGCCACGGCATGATTCTGCCCTCGCTGGTGGCGACCCTGACGGGGGCGGCCCGCTTTCTGGCGATCAACGTGCAAAGCAACAGCGCCAATCTGGGCTTCAACCTGATCGACAAATATCCCCGGGCCGATTTCCTGTGCATCGACACCATCGAAGCGCGGTTGGCCACGCGCGACCGTCACAACCCCATCCGCTACGTTGCCGACGATTTACTGCCCCGCATCATCGATTGTCCGCGGATGATCGTCACCATGGGCGTCGAGGGTTGCCTGGTGCACGAAGCCGGGCAGCCGGGCCGCATCATCCCCGCCTTCACCCGCACGGTCACCGACACCATGGGCGCCGGCGACGCCTTTTTCGCGCTTGCGTCGCCCCTGGTGGCCGCCGGCTGCCCCGTCGAGTATGCCGGTCTGGCGGGCAACGCGGCGGGGGCGATCAAGGTGGGAATCGTCGGGCACCGCGAATCGGTGGGCAAGGTGGCCTTGCTGAAATACATCACGTCGCTGTTGCGCTAGAACGATCCTCAAGGCTTTCCGGAACGGTGGATATGGCGAACGAAACGAAATGGTCCATTCTGGTTACCGGCGGCGCTGGTTATGTCGGCAGCGTCCTGGTTCCCAAGCTTCTGCAAGACGGGCACAAGGTCACCGTGCTCGATCTTTACCTCTATGGCGATGCGGTTCTCGCGCCGGCGCGGGGCCATCCCAATCTGCGCGAGATCAAGGGCGATCTGCGCGATCCGGCCACCGTCGCACGGGCCCTTGAGGGCTGCGACGCGGTGATTCATCTGGCGTGCATCTCGAACGATCCGTCCTACGATCTCGATCCGCATCTCGGCAAATCGATCAATTACGATGCCTTCCGGCCGCTCGTGCGGGCCGCCAAGCGGGCCGGGGTGCGCCGCTTCGTCTACGCGTCGTCCTCCTCGGTCTATGGCGTCAAGGAAGGGATCGAGGTCACCGAGGACCTCACCCTCGAACCCCTCACCGATTATTCGAAATTCAAGGCCCTGTGCGAGGCCGAGCTGCTTGCCGAGCGGGCGCCCGGCTTTGTGGTTTGCATCGTTCGTCCGGCGACGGTCTGCGGTTACGCGCCGCGCCAACGCCTCGATGTGGTGGTCAACATCCTCACCAACCTGGCGGTCAACACCGGCCGAATCAAGGTTTTCGGGGGAACGCAAAAGCGGCCGAACATCCACATCGAGGACATGGCCGATCTCTACCGGCACATTCTCGATCAACCCGACGCCCGCATCGACGGCAAGATCTGGAACGCCGGCTACGAGAATCACACGCTTCTGGAACTGGCCGAGATCGTCAAGGCGGTGGTCGGCGGCGATCTGGCGGTCGAAATCCATCCCACCAACGATCCGCGTTCCTATCATGTCTCGTCCGAGAAGATGCGCCGCGAGCTGGGCTTCGTTCCGTCCCACACCATCGAGGACGCCGTTCGCGGCCTGGTCGCGGCGTTGAAGGACGGGCGTTTGCCCAATTCGCTCGACGATCCCCACTATTTCAACATCAAGATGATGCAGAAGCTCAATCTGAGCTGACGAGGGGGAATGCGCATCGGGATCGACCTCGACAACACGATCGTCAATTACGACCCGGTTTTTTGCCGGTTGGCCGCCCCCTATCTGTCTCTCGCGGCGAAGGCCGACAAAAGCGCCGTGCGCGATGCGCTACGGGCCCTTCCCGAGGGCGAGCGGCTCTGGCAAACCCTGCAGGGCCAAGCCTACGGGGCGCGAATGGCCGAGGCCGAACCCTTTCCGGGGGTGACCGATTTTTTTCGCCAAGCCCTAGACCGAGGAGTCGAGCTGCACATCGTCAGCCACAAGACCCGCACCGGCCATTTCGATCCCGAGCGAATCGATCTGCGCCAAGCCTCGCTGGCTTGGCTGGAAGCCCAAGGGCTGGTGAATGGCGAGGGTGGAAGGGGCCTGATCCGGGAGCGCATTTTTTTCGCCGACGATCCGGCCGCCAAGATCGCGCGCATTGCGGCAATCGCGCCCGATTGGTTCATCGACGATCTGCCCGCCATCTTCCAGCATCCGGCCTTTCCGGGCAAGGTGGGGCGAATCCTGTTTTCTCCGCGGGTCGACGCTTCGCTTTCCGGCGTGATCGCGCTTGCCGATTGGCGGCTTATCGCGCACAGGCTGCTGGCATGAGCGAGTGGTCGGAAGGCGCGATTCACCGTCTGGCCGAGGCGCTGTCCCAGGCCAAGGTCGCCCGGGTATCGCCGGCGCGGCCGGGCGGCAACAACCGCGTCTTTCGCATCGAAACCGAGGCGGGCGAGCGGAAGGCGCTCAAAATCTATCCCCGCCAGGACGACGATCCGCGCGACCGCCTGGGCCAGGAATGGTCGGCGCTGGTCTTGCTTGACCAAGGCGGCATCGCACGGGTGGCCCGGCCGCTGGCCCGCGACCCATCCGTGCCGGCGGCGCTTTACACCTGGATCGAGGGCGAGCCGCCCGGCCCGATGCGGCACGACGATCTCGGCCGGTTCGCCGATTTTCTGATCGACCTTCAACGCCTTTCCCCCCGGGCGGATTCGATTGCCAAGGCCTCCGCCGCCTGCTTTTCGGCCGCCGAGGCACGGGAGCAGCTTGGCGACCGCCGGCAAGGCCTGGCGGCCTCGCCATCCGCCGACCTTCAAGCCTTTCTTACCCAGGAATTCCAGGCCTTGACGGCGGCGCTTGACGATCGGCTGGCGCGCGCGTCGCCTCGGGCGAAGGCCGAGGTAACGCGGGGGCAGGCGATTCTCAGTCCCTCGGACTTCGGCCTTCACAACGCCTTGCGTGCACCCGACGGAGGGTTGTGCTTTCTCGATTTCGAGTATTTCGGCTGGGACGACCCCGTCAAGGCGGTGGCCGACATCCTCCTTCATCCGGGCAACGAACTTGCGCCGGAATGGGGCGAAATCTTCCGCCGGCGGATCGAGCCCTTTTTCGCCGACCGGGATGCGGCCTATGGCGAACGCTTCCGGCTGCTTTTCCCCTTGTATGGCGCGATCTGGTGCCTGATCCTGCTGAACGAGTACCGGGCCGACCGCTGGCAACGGCGCGTCCTGGCCGGCGGGCGCGAAGAGCGCCTCGCCATTCAGGATCGGCAATTGGAACGGGCCCGCCGTTTGTGCCGGTGGACGAGGGAGTGGGTCGATGCGGCTGGCTGACGAGGCCGAGGCTCAAACGCTGGACGCGCGGTCGCGCGATCTGCGTCGTATGGTCACCGACACCATGATCAAGGCGGGGCGTGGGCATTTGGGGCCGGCCCTGTCTCTGATCGAAATTCTTCGCGTGCTCTACGATTCGATTCTGGCCTATCGTCCGCAGGAACCGAAATGGCCCGATCGCGACCGCTTCATCCTGTCCAAGGGTCATGGCTGCCTGGCGCTCTACGCCCTGTTGGCCGACAAGGGTTTCTTCCCGCGCGTGGCGCTCGACGGCTTTTGTTCCGAAAACAGTTTCCTGGGGGGACATCCCGAAGCCTTGATTCCCGGCGTCGAGGCCTCGACCGGCGCGCTGGGCCATGGCTTGGCCATCGGCGTCGGCATGGCCCTGGGCGGCCGTCTGCGCAAGCGCCGCGGGCGGGTGTTCGTTCTGCTGGGCGATGGCGAACTTGACGAGGGCGCCGTCTGGGAGTCGGCGCTGGCGGCGGCCAAGCATCGCCTGGACGAGCTGGTGGCGCTGATCGACTACAACAAGCTTCAATCTTACGGCCCGGTCGATCAGGTCTTGGCGCTCGAGCCGCTGGCCGAGAAGTGGCGAGCCTTCGGCTTCGCGGTGACCGAGGTCAACGGCCATGACGTCGCCCAACTCGAATCGGTCTTGTCCGCCCTGCCCCTGGCCAAGGGCCGGCCCAGCGCGATCATTTGCCACACGGTCAAAGGCAAGGGCGTGCCGATGGCCGAGAACAATCCGGACTGGCACCACAAGAACAAGCTCACCGCCGACGAACTGGCCGCCGTGGCCCGGGCCTTGGGGGATGGCCCATGAGGAAGGCGGCGCTTGCCAAGGTCCACGCGCTTGCCGCCCGCGACGCCAACGTGGTCTATATCGGTTCCGATCCGGGCGCCGGAACGCTCGACGCCATGCGCCGCGAGTTTCCCGACCGATTCTTCATCGAGGGCATTTCCGAGGCTCACATCCTGGGCATGGCGGCCGGCCTGGCGATGGAGGGCTTCGTGCCTTACGTCAACACCATCGCCACCTTTCTCACCCGCCGCTGCTACGAGCAGGTGGCGATCGACGTCGCCTTGCACCATCTGCCCGTGCGTCTGATCGCCAACGGCGGCGGCGTGGTTTACGCGCCCCTGGGTCCCACCCACTGCGCGATCGAGGACATCGCCCTCATGCGGGCGGTGCCCAACATGACGGTCGTCTGCCCGGCCGATGCCGGCGAAATGGAGCGGTTCATGGACACCACGCTCGATTGGCCGGGGCCGATCTACATTCGCCTGGCCAAGGGCGGCGATCCGAAGGTCACCCGGCCCGAGCATGGCTTTGCGATCGGCCGCGCCGTTCCGCTTCGGGAAGGCGACGATGTCTTGCTGGTCGCCACCGGCATCGCCACCGGGCGCGCCGTCGAGGCGGCGGATCGCTTGGCCGGCCAGGGGGTGGCGGTTGGCGTTTTGCACATGCCGACGGTCAAGCCGCTCGATGCGCCGGCTCTGTGCGCCTGGGCCTCGCGGGTCGGCCTCATCGTCACCGTCGAGGAGCATGTCCGCAACGGCGGCCTGGGCAGCGCCGTGTTGGAAGCGCTTTCGGATGCGGGCGAATTGAGCGGTCCGGTCTTGAGGCTGGCGCTTCCGGATGCCTTCTTGCACAATTACGGGTCCCAAGATGGCCTGATGGCCCGCGCGGGCCTGACGGCCGATGGCCTGGTGGCGCAGATCGAGGCGGCCTTGGTGCGTCGGTCGGCGCCCAAGGGAAGCGGCAAGCGATAGAGGGGGGCGATGTACAAGGTCCGCTATTCCTACCTGGCCCAGCAATTCGCCGACCCGCGCGCCATCTTCGAGAAGCTGGCCGAGCTGGTGACGAGCGGCGATTTCACCCTGGGCCGTCCGGTGGCCGAGTTCGAGGCACGATTTGCCGCCATGCTTGGGGTTCGGCACGCGATCGGCGTCGGCTCGGGAACCGACGCCATCAAACTGCCCCTGAAGGCGCTGGGCATCGGGCCGGGCGACGAGGTGGTGACCGCCGCCAACACCTTCATCGCCACGGTGGGGGCGATCGCCGAAACCGGGGCCCGCCCCATCCTGGTCGATTGCGACGACAGCTTCTGCCTCGACGTGACGAAATTGGAAGAGGCCCTGACGCCCCGGACCAAGGCCATCGTGCCCGTCCAGTTCACCGGCGAGATGACCGATATGCCCCGCTTGATGGCGATCGCCGCTCGCCATAACCTGCCGGTGGTCGAGGATGCCTGCCAGGGCATTTTCGCCGAGATCGAGGGCCGGCGGGCCGGGCAGTGGGGCGTCGCCTCGGCCTTTTCCTTGCATCCGTTGAAGAACCTCAACGTCTGGGGCGATGGCGGCGTCGTGGTGACTGACGACGCGGCGATGGACGCCAAGCTGCGGCTCTTGCGCAATCACGGCCTGGTCAACCGCGACGAGGTGGCGATCCTGGGCTGCAATTCCCGGCTTGATTCGGTGCAGGCGGTGGTCGGCAATTGGCTGGTGGGTCAGACGGAAGCCATCACCGCGGCTCGCATCGCCAACGCCGCTTATTACGACGCCGCCTTCCGGGACATCCCCGGCGTGCGGGTGCCGCCACGGCGCCCGAGCAGCAAGCGCGTCTATCATCTCTACATGCTCTTCGCCGAGCGGCGCGATCGTCTGTTCGAGCACTGCCTGCAGCAAGGCATCGAAGCGAAGATCCACTATCCGATCCCCCTTTACCAGCAGGAGGGCCTGAAGTCTCTCGGTTACGCCCCCGGAACATTCCCGGTCACCGACCGCCACGCGCGCGAGGTGATCAGCTTCCCGGTCGATCAGTATCTGACGCGCGACCAGCAGGATCTGGTGATCGACGCCGTTCGGGGCTTTTATCGAGGCGCGTGAGTCCCACATGGCCCCCCCCATTCTCTACGTCGATCTGGCCCGGCAATTCGCCGAGGAGCGCGACGCCCTCATGCCGCGAATCGAAGCCGTGCTGGCGAGCGGCCTTTGGGTTGGCGGGGCGGCGGTCGAGGCTCTGGAGGCGGAACTGCGGGACTATCTGGGCGTTGCCGGGGTCGTCGCCCTGAATTCCGGCACCGACGCGTTAATCCTGTCCATGCGGGCTCTGGGCATCGGCCCCGGCGACGAGGTCGTCACCGCTCCCAATTCCTTCATCGCGTCGGCGGGGGCGGTGGCGATGCTGGGCGCCACGCCGGTCTTTGCCGATGTTGGCGTCGACATGAACATCGATCCCGACCATCTGGCCCGCGCCCTCACGCCCCGAACCAAGGCGGTGATCGCGGTCCACTTGGCAGGGCGGATGGCGGCGATGGACCCCATCATGGCGCTTGCCGAGCGCCACGGCCTCACGGTGATCGAGGACGCCGCCCAAGCCATGGGTTCGCGCTACAAGGGGCGGCTGGCCGGCACGATCGGCCATGTCGGCTGCTTTTCCGCCCATCCTTTGAAGAATTTCAACGCTATGGGCGATGCCGGGTTCATCGCCACCGACAATGTGAAGGTGGCCGCGCGGGTTCGGCGCTTGCAGGCGCACGGGCTGATCGATCGGAACACGGCGGTCGAATGGGGAACGGTGTCGCGCCTGGACAGCGTGCAGGCGGAAATCCTGCGTTTTCGTCTTCCCCGCGTGGCGGCGATCATCGAACGGCGCCGGGCCAACGCCGATCATTACCGGCGCGCTCTGGCGGATTGTCCCGGTGTGGCACTTCCCGTTTGCCAGCCCTACGAATACAACAGCTTTCACTTGTTCGTCGTGCAGTGCGAGCGGCGCGACGCCCTGCAGCGTGCCTTGGCCGAGCAGGGGATCGCCACCGGCATTCATTATCCAACGCCGATCCATTGCCAACCGGCCGCCAAGGCCTTGGGTTACGGCGTGGGATCGATGCCCGAGGCCGAACGACAGGCCGCGCGCAGTCTTTCCCTGCCCATCCATCAATTCCTGGCGGCGGCGGACATCGAGCGCGTTGCCGCGGCGATCCGCGGGTTTCACGAGGCAGGCTAGCGATGCGGCGCGACCGCATCCTCATTCTTGGCGGCGACGGCGTCTTGGGATCGGCCTTGGCGGCCGCCTTCGCCGCCCGGGGGATTCCGGTCTTGGCCACCACCCGTCGGCCGGACCGCGTCGGCGACGACCGTCCCTTCTTTGACTTGGGGCGCGATTCGCCCGACTGTCTGCTGCCGCCGGGCCTGCGTCTGGCCTACCTGATGGCGGGCAATGCCTCGGTCGAGGCCTGCGCCAAGGACCCTTCGGGCACCCGGTCCCTCAATGTCGAGGCGATCCTAAAGGCGGCGAGCCATTTGCGTCGGGCGGGCGTCCGGCTCGTCTATCCCTCGACCAGTCGGGTGTTCGATGGCGCGCGGCCGCGGATGTCGGCCGAGGACCGAACCCATCCGATTTCGGAATATGGGCGCCAGCGCGCCGAGGTCGAGGAAAGGCTCGGGCAGGCGGGCGGGGCGGCCATCCTGCGCCTGACCAAAGTTCTGGGCCCGCGCTGGGGGCTGATGGAAGACTGGCGCGATCGGCTCTTGGGCGGCCAGCCCCTTCATCCCATGCGCGGCGCCACCATCGCTCCGGTTCTGCTGCGGCACGCCGTCGACGCCCTGATGCGAGCGGACGCCCTTGACGAGGGGGAAATCGCCCAGCTCTCGGCCCCCGACGATCTGGCGATGTCCGAGGTGGCCAGCCTCCTGGCGCGCCATCTGGGACTTGCGAACCCTGGCATTCACCCCCAGGAGCCGCCCCTCGATCCGCAAGGTCTGTTTCCGCCCTATTCGTCGCTGGACATGGGCGCGACCGCGCGCAAGATTGGGATGGCCCCGCTGCCGCCATCCCGGGCGATCGTCCAGGAATGGCTGGAGACGCACCTTGCCTAGCGGCCGGTCGGGACAGGAGCGTCGAATGGCCAACCGTGTGCCGGGTTTGATCGAGTTGGACCGTCTGGTCCTCACCCAGCAGGCCCACCGCCTGGCCGACAACCGGATCCGCTCCCAGGCGGCGCCCTGGACCAGCTTCGGCGGCTGGTTTGCCGACCGGTCGAGTCTGGCGGAACGGGCCCAACCTCAGGCCCTGCGCATCGAAGTGACCTTGACGGTGGAGGCGGGTCAGGTGGAATTGGCCACCATCGATTCCCAGGACCGAATCTTCGACAACACCCGCATCGACGCCACCATGGGATTGGTTCGCGCCGAGCTCTACGCCCTGGACGCCCGAACCTTCGACGGCGTCGTCCTACGCCAGGCCGACGATCAGCCGGTTGTTCTTTGCCTGCACGACCTTGCCGTTTGGGACTTGGAACCCGCCGCGGTTCCCGCCGATCCCGATCGCCTGCTGGCCTATTACGATCTGCGGCGCAACCCGATTTCCTACGATTTCGCCATGTTCCTGATGGCGGCGGAACGGGAGCGGGCCGCCCGCGGCCTGGAGGGCATTTTCGTGGTCTTCGCGCCGCCCGATCACAACGCGATCCACTATTTTCCCACTGGCTACGATGGCGTCATCGATCGCCAGTCCCGGCGATGGCGCTTTGCCAACGTCGTCTTGCCGATGCTCGAATTCCTGCCCACGGTGCGAGGCCACATGGTGGCCGCCTCGCGTCACGATGCCCTGCGTCTGGCCGCTTCGGCCCGCCATCTCTATCCCGGCCCGATCGAGAACACCGAGGTGCCGACGCATGTCTTCTATCGGCGGGTCAACGCCGATCCGGATTTCCGTCCCGGCCAGGGCGTGCGTCTGCACGCGCCGCCGCAAGGGGTTCGATACGCCGAACAGTGGCTCAAGGAGCGCGCCCTCGGCCGCAAGCTCGTCACCATCACCCTCCGCCAATATGGCTACCTCGCCCAGCGCAACAGCGACGAGGCGGCGTGGCTGGCCTTTGCCCGTTCGCTGGACGCCAGCGACTATTTCGTCGTCTTCCTGCCCGACACCGACCGCGCGCTCGAGTTGGGCGAGGCCTTTCCGGGCTTCGCCACTTTGCCCGAGGCGTCTTTCAGCCTGGGGCTGCGGATGGGGCTTTATGAAAAGGCCTGGCTCAATCTGGCGACGGCGGGTGGGCCGATGATGGCGCTCTTGCTTTCCCAATCCTGCCGGTTCCTCATTTTCCGCATTCTCGTCGAGGGGTCTTTCCTGTCCACCGTCGCCCACGCCGAAGGCAATCTCGGTTTCAAGGTCGGCCAGCAGCCCGCCTATCTCCACCCGACGCAAAGGCTGGTTTGGGAAGCCGACAGCGTCGAGGCGTTGACGCGGGAGTTTGCGGCGATGCGCGAACGGATCGTCGATGAACGCGAGTAGGGCTTCCTTGCGAAAGGTGCGGTCGTGTCGGGTTCCCTGGGCCGGTTGCGGCGCGGAAACGCCATACCGCGCATCCGGCGCTAAGGGTCTTGGCCAGAGGGGGCGGGAAGGATTTCCGCCAGCGTCTGGTTCCCCAGGCCCCAATGGTCGTCGTTGTAGCGCACACGGTCCGGCATCACGGTGATCGCCTGGATCAGGCGCTCGACCTCGTCCCAGGACAGGTAGGGAATGCCCTTGGCGCGAAGGCGAGCGAAGAGTTTGGCTTCCGCCTCGGGGGTGTAGCCCGATCCGGCGGAATGATCGATGTGGAAGTGCCGCATCGGGTAGGGAAGAACCTCTTCGCGGACAAGGCCGGACGCCAGAGCGGCCAGGAGCACGATGGAATCGAGATGCATGGAATAGCCGTCATATTCCGGATGGCCCCGCAGCGATTCCCAAACGCTCTTCGCCATCAAGGTGAAATCGCCACAGGCGTTGACATGGGCCGGAATCGACCGCGTCGACGGTCGGGGCGCCGGGGCGGCCCGCCCAAGCGTCTGCCACAAGCGGCGGCTCAAGGGTGGGCCTTGGGGAGGAAGGCCGCGGCGCACCCCGGCGATCATCCGCGCCAGCCGGACAAGTCGACCGGCCAGTCCGGCCCCATGCGACAGCCGGGCAAAGAAACGCGTGATCGCCTCGAACCGTTGGGAAAGAAAGACTTGGTGAATCCGTCCGTCGCGCAAATCGACCGTCCAGGTCGGGCCGTTGATCCGGATCGGATGCTCGTTGCAGAACCCGAGGTAATCGGCGCCGTCCGGCAAGGCGACGATCGCGTCGGAGACGTCGATGCGGTCGTTCCGATAGACGATCGCCGGATCGAGCGATTTCTCGGCCAGGAACGCGGCAAGCTCGGACGACAGGAGAATGTCGATGTTGGTGGCAAGAACGAATTGGCCCCGAGCCCGCCGAATGCCGGCGTTCTTGGCGATGAATTGGTAGAGCGGCAGGCGATCGGCGTGAGCGTAGCGGGCGTGGAGGGCCGCAGGCACCACGATCACCCGTGCCTCACCGGGCTTGAGGTCGGATGGCCAGCGCAGAGCCTGGGCCAGAGGCGGCCGCTCGGGCGGCGGATTCCATTCGACGACGATCAGCTCGGCATCGAGGCGGTGGCGACGCACCTGCTCGAACCAGGCGTCGACGAAAATCTGCATTCGGCGAAGCAGGTTGCCGCCGTGATCGTCGTTGCGGCTGGTCACCACCGTCGACAGATAAGGCGGAGGATTCGCAAGGGGAAGCGAGGACGAGGCGCCGGGGTTCATGGGGGCCAAGGGTTGCTGGAGAAAAATTAGGCCTTATTGCCGAAAGCGGCGTCAAGGATTCTCTTGCGGACGCGGGATGGGCGCCCCCCTTATGCCTCCCAAGTGGGGTGAACGCGTTGACGAAATGCCGTCGATCGGGGCTTAATCGATTGGCGTGGGATGGGGAGCAGGACGAGGACATCGCATGAGCCGGGTTTCGGTCATCGGCTTGGGGAAATTGGGCGCGCCGCTGGCGGCGGTGCTGGCGGCCCGGGGCTTCACGGTGGTGGGCGCCGACGTCAACCCGGCCTATGTTGAGGCCATCGGGGCGGGGCGGGCGCCGGTGGTCGAGCCGCGCTTGCAGGAATTCCTCGATGCCGGCAAGGCCCGGCTGTCGGCCACCACCGAGGTCGAGCGGGCGGTGGCCGAAACCGACGCCACCTTCATCATCGTGCCCACCCCCAGCCAGGCGGATGGCGGGTTCGCCCTCGATTACGTCCTCAAGACGGCCGAACCGATCGGCCGCGCCATCGCGGCCAAGACCGGCTACCATCTGGTGGTGCTGACCAGCACGGTGATGCCGGGCGACACGGACTCGCGATTCCGGCCGGCGCTCGAGCGGGTGTCGGGCAAGCGTTGCGGCGTCGATTTCGGCCTTTGCTACAATCCGGAATTCATCGCGCTCGGCAACGTCATTCACGACATGCTGCGCCCCGATTTCATCTTGATCGGCGAGAGCGACCGACGGGCGGGCGATGTGTTGCAGGCCATCTACGAGCGGGTGTGCGAAAAGGCGCCGGCCTTCGCGCGGATGAATTTCGTCAACGCCGAATTGGCGAAAATCTCGGTCAATTCCTTCGTCACCATGCGCATCTCGTTTGCCAACCAGTTGGCCCGGATGTGCGATCGGCTGCCCGGCGCCGACGTCGATGTCATCACCGGGGCGATCGGCCTCGACAGCCGCATCGGCAAAAAATATCTGAAGGGCGCGGTCAGCTTCGGCGGTCCCTGCTTTCCGCGCGACAACGTGGCTTTCGCCCGCCTGGCGGCCCGGTTGGGCACCGAGGCGCCGATGGCCCAGGCGACCGACCGCGTCAACCGCGACTACCTCGATCATCTGGGCCAGCGCATCCTCGCCTGCGTGCCAAAAGCCGGGCGGGCCGCTCTGCTCGGTCTGGCCTACAAGCCCGACACCGGCGTCACCGAGGAATCGCCCAGTCTGGCTCTGGCGACGACGCTGCTGGCGGCCGGCGTCGCGGTCGAGGCCTACGATCCCCTGGCGATGCCGGAATCGCGGGCCAAACTGGGCGAGACCGTCGCCTGGGCAAGTTCGATGGCGGCGTGCGTGGCCAAGGCGGATGCGGTGATCCTCCTGGTTCCCTGGGCCGAGTTTCGCCAGCTCACGCCGGCGCTCTTGAAAAACGGCGGCGCGGGGGTCGCGGTCTTCGATTGTTGGCGCCAGCTCGCGCCGGCGCCTTTCCAGGCCCAGGGGCGCTATCTCTGCCCCGGCCTGGGGCCGGATTAGGCCCGGTCATGGCCCAGGCGCTCGTGCTGGCGACCAGCCTGGCTCCCGGCAAACGCCTCGACCGCCAGCGGGCGGCGCTCGCCAGTTGGCGGGCCTGCGGCTTTCGCGCCGTATCGTTCAACAGCGCCGCCGAAATCGCCCTTCTTCGGCCGGCCTTTCCCGATCTCGACTTTGTCGTGCCGCCGCGCACCGCCGAAGGCGTCACCGGCAAACCCCTGGTCTATGTCGGCGACATCCTGGCCTGGTTCCGCGCGGGACCGGAACGGGTGGGCGGCATCGTCAATTCCGACATCGTGCTCGATCCGCCCGGCGACCTGGCGGGGCTGGTGCGCCGGGAAGCCCTGGGCTCGCTGATTGTCTCCACCCGGGTCGAGATCGACCCGACCGGCGGCCATCCAGGGCGGCGCAATCCCTGGTGCTTCGATCTCTTCTTCTTCGATCGGGCGATGATCGATCTGTTCGTCGATTGCGGCTTTTGCCTGGGCATGCCTTATTGGGACTATTGGATGCCGACGACGGTGGCGCTGCACGGCCTGCCGCTCAAGGCGCTTCGCACCGACCTTGCCTATCACGAGAGCCACGCCGAAGCGTGGTCGGATCAGCGCTATCTGTTCGGCCATCGCTTTGTCGAATTCCTGTTGGCCGAAATCGACCGCATCGAGGCGTCGCTCGGGCCGGGGGCCGATCCGCGGCGCGATTTTCTCAAGGGTCTCTTGTCGGTCTATTACCGGAAGATTCACGCCCGCCTGAAGACCCGCGAGGCCGAAAGCCTGGACGCGGCGGAACGCTTCCACGTTACCGCCCAGTATGTCGAATTCTGCGACGCCCTGAACGAAACGACCTTTTGCTATCTGCATCACCGAGCGCAACCGCTCGATCTCGCTCGTTAGGCCGAACGTCGCCGGGCGGTCTTGGGCCGGACGCGACGACGAACTCGGCGATCGTCGGTTTGGCGCTTGCCGGGCCGGTGCCGTTCGCCCATTATTTTCCCGGTCCGTAAAGATAGGGCGCTGGGATCGCTCCGGCGTGCGGGACGGCCCGCCCGAATTGGGCACGGCCTATTGGGTGTTCCTAGCCTCGTTTCAATGAGCGGAGTCCATGGCGCGCAGCCTTGAGGACATCATCGATCAGAACGACCGAACGTCGACCCGGCACCCGGGTCATCACTGGATTTTCGATTGGTTCGAGCCGTTTTCCGGGATGGTGCCGGCTGGCCATTCGGTCGATTTCATTGGGTCGATCAGGCGGGACCACGATCCGGATGGGCGCCCGGCCGCCCAGGCGCGGGCGGTAACGGCCGATCTTCCGGCGGTGGCCGAGGACTATTTCGAATGGATCGATCTTCTGGAAGCGGTCTTCGACGCCTCCGAGACCTTCCGCTACGCCGAGGTCGGCGCCAGCTTCGGATGTTGGTCGCCGCGTGCGCTCAAGGCCGCCCGGTCGCGCGGGATCGAAAAGGCGATGGCGCTCCTGGTCGAGGCTGATCCCAAGCACGCTCAGATGATCGTCGATCACATGGCGGCGAACGGGATCTTGGCAAGCGACTATCAGGTTTTCGAGTTGGCCGTTGGGGCCGGCGAAGGTCTGGCCCTGTTTTGCGTCGTCAAGTCGCAAGATGACCCCGAGACCTCGCATCTGTCCTGGCATGGGCAATTCCTGGTGAATTTGCAGGGCAAGGGCGCCCTGCGGTTGATGGGACGGACCTATGCGGGGCATCCGGTGTTCGAAATCGCCGATGGCTGGGGCGCCATCAAGGTCAACGTCGCCACGCTGGCGCGCGTCTTGGAGGGCATCGATTTCCTCGACCTGGTTGATTTTGACATTCAGGGGGCGGAAGGGCAGGTCATCGCCCAATCCATCGAAACCCTGAACCAAAAGGTTCGCAGACTGCATATCGGAACCCATTCGCGCGACATCGACACCTTCTTGAAGGAAGTGCTGACGCGTCATCGCTGGGTCTGTCTGCGCGACTATGGTTGCGGGCAAACGGAACAAACGCCCTTCGGCCGGATCGAATTCCAAGACGGCGTCCAAAGTTGGATCAATCCCAGGCTTTGTCCACCTTCGTCCTCCTCGGCCGGGCGCTGAAGCCGTCGCCCTCTTGGGCGAAAATCCGGTCGTCGGCTCGGCAACGGCGGCGGCGGGTCAAACGGACGAAGTCTTGCCCGAGAGATCGCCGCCAGGCCGCCGGCGGCGATCTCAATTATCCTGGAAGCGCTCTTTGATGCGCAGAATCGCGTCCATTTGGCCGAGGAACAGATCGGTCAGCACCGGGTCGAAATGCTTGCCGGCCTGGTCGCGCACCAGCGCCACCGCCCGCTCGACCGGCCAAGCCTCCTTGTAGGGGCGCTTCGACGTGAGCGCGTCGAAGACGTCGGCCAGCGCCGAGATGCGCCCGCTTAGGGGAATGGCCTCGCCGGCCAAGCCGTGCGGATAGCCGCTGCCATCGTATTTTTCCTGATGGGTGAGGGCGATCTCGCGCGCCAGGCGCATGAATTCCGAGGGATGGTTGTCGAGCAGATTGTGGCCGATGATCGTGTGCCCCTTCATGATCTCGAATTCCTCGGGTGTCAGCTTGCCCGGCTTGAGCAGGATGGCGTCGGGAATGCCGATCTTGCCGATGTCGTGCATCGGGCTGGCCACCAGCATGGACTCGGCCTCGGCGGCCGATTGGCCGTGGGCCAGGGCCAGCACCTGGCAGTAATGGCTCATGCGCAAAATGTGGGCGCCGGTCTCGTTGTCGCGGAACTCGGCCGCCTGGCCCAGCCGGCGGATGATCTCGACTTGGGTGTCGCGGATTTCGCGGGTGCGGGCCCGCACTTCGTCCTCCAAGGCGTCGCCGCGCCGACGCTGGGCCCGGTAGAACATCCGGGTTTCCAGCATGTTGTGGATGCGCTGCATGACCTCCCATTGCAGGAAGGGCTTCGAGATGAAGTCCTTGGCGCCGGCGGCCAGGGCCGCTTGGCGGGTTTCCTGGTCGGTCTGCGCGGTCAGCACCAGCACGGGCAGGAAATCGTCACGATCGAGCTGGCCGAGCAGGGAGAGGATGGCGAGGCCATCGATATGGGGCATGCGAATGTCGAGCAGCACCAGATCGAATTCGCTCTCGGTCAACAGGGGAATGACCTGGCGGGAATCGGTGAGGCCCTTGATATGGCGATAGCCGGCGCCTTCCAGCATGGTGCCCAGCAGCGCCACGTTGGTCGGGTTGTCGTCGACGATCAGGATGCGCGCATCCTTGATGGGCAAATCAGGCTTGGGCATGGCGTCCCTCGGCCACGGCGCGGATGGCGGCCCGCAGGCGGGCGACATCGACGGGTTTGGTCAGATAATCCTGGCAGCCGACGGCCAGCGCTTCGCGGATGGTTCTTGGCGTCGCGTCGGCGCTAAGCACGATGACCGGAATTGCCCGGGTCGCCGGGTCGCTCTTCAAATGGCGGACCGCCTCAAGCCCGTTCATGCCGGGCAGGTTGATGTCGATCAAAATGAGATCGGGCCTGGTGCGCGCCGCCATATCGAGCGCCAATTCGGCGTTGGGCAGGGTCGCCAACGCCAGGCCGGGGATGGTTTCGGCGATGCGCTCGACCAGATGGATGTTCGAGGGATTGTCCTCGACGTAAAGCACGGTCATGCGCAGCTCGGGTTCGGCCGTCGTCGGCGCCACCGTCCCGGCCTCGCGTCCAGGCTCGGGCACGCCGCCCGGCATCGCGGCGGCGCGGGGAACCTCGATCCAGAAGGAACTGCCTTCGCCCTGGGTGCTGACAAAACCCACCCGGCCGCCCATCGCCTCGGTCAGGCGCCGGGTGATGGTGAGGCCGATGCCGGTGCCTTCGATCTCGGTCGTTTCGGCGCCCAGCCGGCTGAAGGGCGTGAACAGCTCGTGCTGCTTGTGCGGGGGAATGCCGATCCCGGTGTCGGCCACCGTGATGCGAACGGTTTCGGCCAATCGATCGTCGACCGACAGGGTCACCGTGCCGTTCGGCCGATTGTATTTGACGGCGTTGGAGAGCAGGTTGAGCAGAATCTGCCGCAGGCGCAAACGGTCGGCGCGTACCGCGGGGCGCCGGTCGGTGAAGGTGGGCGCGATCAGAACGATGCCCCGGCGCTCGGCCTGGCCTTCGATCACCGTCAGGCACTCGTCGATCACGCCTCCCAGCTCGACCGCTTCCGGCGACAAGGACAGCTTGCCCGCTTCGATGCGGGCGAGATCGAGAACCTCGGTGATCAGTTCCAGAAGGTGGTTTCCGCTTTTCAGGATGTAGCCGACATATTCCTTTTGCTTCTCGCTCAAGGGCTTTTCATAACCGGTCTCCAGCAACTGGCCGAAGCCGAGAATGGCGTTCAAGGGCGTGCGCAGCTCATGGCTCATGCTGGAGAGGAAATCCGATTTGGCGCGGTTGGCGCGATCGGCCTCCTGGCGGGCGCGCACCAGTTCGGTGATGTCGAGATGGATGCCGGCCCGTTGGCCGCTGGGTAGGCGGCGGATGGCGACGCGAACCCATTGGTCGTTGGCCAGGCGCTCCTCGAACGAAATTTCCGGTTCCCGGTGCCGCGTCATGCGCGCCGCCACCCAATCCTCGATGCGGTCCCGGGCGTCCGGATAGACGCCGCGCTTGGCGCCCAGGCGGATAAGGTCTTCGAAGCGGGCGCCCCGGCGAAGCGAGCCGGCCAATGGCGGATAAAGCTGCTTGAACTTTTCGTTGAACAGCTCGACGCGGTCCTCGGCATCGACCAGGATGAAGCCGCCGGGAATGTTCTCGATGGCGGCGGACAGCAGCGTCTGGCTGTCCTGCAATTCCTTGAGAAAGCGCTTGCGCTCGGTGATGTCCGAAAAGGTGACGACGGCGCCGGCGATGCGATCGTCGTCGCGGATCGGCGAGGCGGCATAGGCCACCGGCAGCGGCCGGCCGTCCTTCCGCCAGAAGACCTCGTCCTCAACCGCGCAGGATCGGCCAGAGCGGAAGGCGTGATTGATGGGGCAACTCGCCACCGGATAGGGCGAGCCGTCGGCGTGCCGATGGTGGATCAGATCGTGCATGTTCCGCCCGATCATATCCGAAGCGGCGTAGCCCAGCAGGCGCGCCGCGGCGCCGTTGACGAAGGTGCAGAGCCCGTCGACATCGATGCCGTAAATTCCCTCCTCGGTCGATTCCAGAAGCAGCGACTTTTCCTTTGCCAAGGCGCCGAGTTCGGCTTCGGCCCGCTTGCGGGTGGTGATGTCGCGGACGACGCCGGTGAATTTCCGCGCCCCGTTGGCCTGCATCTCGCTGACCGCCAGATGCATGGGAAAGATCGTGCCATCCTTGCGCAGTCCCCGCACCTCGCGGCCGATGCCGATCACCGTGGCCTTGCCGGTCTGGCGGAAATTAGCAAGATAGCCGTCATGGCGGCTTCGATCGGGCTCGGGCATCAGCATCGAAACATTGCGGCCCATCACCGCGTCGGCGTCATGGCCGAAGATACGGGCGGCGGCGGGATTAAAGACCTCGACGATGCCGGCTTCGTCAATGACGATGATGCCGTCGACGACGGTGTCGAGAATGGCGCGGGTTCGCGCCTCCCGGTCGCGGATCTCGGCGGTGCGCGCCTTGACCTCGGTCGCCAAACCGACATTGGTGTCGACCAGTTTGCGCTGGCTGGCCACCAGCGCCGTTTCGCGGGCCTGGAGGCGGCGAACAAGAAAAACGACCAAGGCGGCGATGAGGACGAAGATCGAGCCATGCAGCGTCGTGCGGGCCTTGAAGGGCGCCAACACCTTGCTGCGGTCGATGGTGACCAGGACATAGGCGCCGGAATGGGTGTCGGTGCGAAAGGCGCCCAGGCGATCGACGCCGTCCAGCATGCTGTGGAAATGCTGCACGCTGTCCTGCCGGCCGCTGGCCAGATGTTGGCGGATTCCCTCGGCCTCCTTGAGGGAGCGGCCGATCATGCCGGCGCCGTCGGGGCTGCGGAAAATGATGTCGAGGCTGGGCGAGAGCAAGGTGGCGTAGCCCGGAGGGGTCTGGGGCGCGATCGATTGCAGCATGTCTTCGAAAAAGGCGGGCGCCATCGTCGCGGCAATCACGCCTTGGAGAACGCCGTTTTGGTCCCGGCGCGCTCGAAAGGCAAAGACGACCTGCGCGCCCGTGGCGGCGACGCGGGGGCCGAGAAGGTGAAGGCGATCTTGCTCCGGCGGGCCGCGAGCGGTGTGGAAATATTGTCGCTCCGAGCCGTCGAAGCCGACCAGACTGGGAAGAGTGGCGAAAGTGACGATGTCGTTTTGATCGGTAACGAAGACCACCCGCAAATTGTCGATCGCCTTCATCCGTTTCTTCAGAAATTCGACCAGCTTGGGCCGGTCGTCCGTGGGCGTTTCCGAAAGCCGCTGGTCGGCTTCCTGAAGGAAGACGTCGATGGCGCGCAAGGTGCCGGTCAATTGCTCGTCGCCCGAACGCACCAGGCCGGCCAGCATGGTTTCGGCGGCCTCGATGGTGGCGACGTAATCGTTCCAAGTCCGCCACGAGGCCATCGCCGCCACGCTGGCGACGATGATCAATCCCGCCAGAGTGGGAAAGGATCGAAACGACGTCATGACGGGCGTTTCATCCGGTTATTATAACCTTTTTGGGTGCCGAGGACCTTGACTAAGCACGGGTCGCCGGCCGTTTCAATCCGGGTAAATCGAGCCCGTTGTGGCGAGGGAACCAGAAGCTTTATAGCGGCAAGGGGCGATCAACTTGGGGCTGGGCGGCTGGGATCGACGCCATCAGCGCCATCCTCGCGCCGGCGGTCGGGTTGGGGCGGCGCTTCCGCCGAATTATCCGCAAAGCCTTGAAAAGATTGGCGCGCCCGAAGAGATTCGAACTCCTAACCCTCAGATCCGTAGTCTGATGCTCTATCCAATTGAGCTACGGGCGCTTTTCATCGGGGGCCAAGGCGGCCCCAGCGATCAAGGGAGCGCACGCTAGCGAACTTCCGCTCCCAAGGCAAGGGCGATCCGCTGGGTTCCGGATCGGGGGCAGGGGCTTGAATCCGATTGGATTCCGCTTGGATTCGCTTGCGAAAAGCGGCTTGTGGGGACCAACGGCTTTCGCTACACTCCCCTTGGCTTCCTGCCAGGGGGAGAGAAAATCCGTTTCGGCGGACCATCAACAACGGCGGCGGGAACAACCCAGGAATGATCGAATAAGGTGACTGGTTCAATGGCTCGAATGAAGATCAACGCGGCCATCCTGACCACGGCGCTTGCGCTTGGGGGGTGTTCCTTCGCGTCGGATGCGCTCTTTCCGTCGCTTACCGGCAGCGATCCCAAGGGCGGTTCGTCCTCGGCAAGCGGCGGCGCGGCGCCGGCGGCGCAGCCGGCCGGCCAACCGATGCGGGCCCAGGCCGCCCAGCCCGGCGCGGCGTCCGGCCCGGCGCTCGGCACCACCAGCTTCGAATCGCCGGCGGTGACGCCCGGCCAGGCCACCGGCACCTTCGTCGGCACCAAGGTCGCCCAGATGCGCGGCGAATTGCAGCAGCTTCAGGGTACCATGACCCGGCTGAACGGCCAACTCCAGCAGGTCCGCAACCAGACGGTCCTGGATTCCCAGGCCTATCACGGCACCGTGGCGGCGATGAGCGCCCGCCTGCAGGTCGGCACCACGCCCGGCAATCCCATTCTGATGCAGCAATGGAACGCCGCCCAAAGCGAACTCGACAAGATCAACGAGGACATCGCCAAGATGAACTCGCTGGCCAACGAGACCGCCTCGGCCGCCACCATCGCCGCCTATCTGTTGGATGCGGTGCGCGCCACCCGCACGCTTTCGGGCGCCGTCGACGAGGATCACCGCCAGCTCACCGTTCTGGAGGACGAAACCAGCCGCACCGTCGTGCTGATCGAGCGCCTGACCACCGAACTCTCGGCCGATGTCAGCCGCCAGCAGGCCTATTACGGCAACGAGCGCGGCAACCTCAATCTTCTGGCGATCGCCGTCAAGAACGGCCAGTTCTATGGCGCCAGCCTCGCCACCCGCAGCGTGGTGCCGCAGATCGCGGCCGCCGATTCGGTGGCGGCGGCGCCCGGCGTGGTCGGCGGCGGCCGCCCGCTTCTGGTCATCGCCTTCGACAAGCCCAACGTCGCTTACGAGCAGGCGCTCTACACGGCGGTGAGCCGGGCGATCGAGCGCAAGCCCAACGCCACCTTTGATCTGGTGGCGATCACGCCGTCCGGCCAGCCGCCCCTGGCGGCCAGCCAGGCGCGCAAGAACGCCGAGCAGGTGGTGCGTTCGCTCACCAATATGGGGCTGCCGGCCAACCGGGTGCGCCTGTCGTCCTCGACCAGCGCCGAAGCCCGCGCCGCCGAGGTGCATCTGTTCGTCCACTGATCCGGGCCGTTTGATGACGGCCCCGATCGACCGGCCCGGCCGGCTTTATCCGGTCATTCTTTCGGGCGGCGCTGGCACGCGGCTGTGGCCGTTGTCGCGCGCCCTTTATCCCAAGCAGCTTCTGCCCCTGCAGGGCCAAGCCAGCCTGTTGCAGGAAACGGCGGGCCGGGTGACCGGACCCGATTTCGCCCAGCCTCTGGTGATCTGCAACGACGAGCACCGCTTCATCGTCGCCCAGCAGTTGAAGGAGCGGGCGATCGAGCCGCACGCCCTGGTGCTGGAGCCGGTGGGGCGCAACACCGCCCCGGCGGCGGCGATCGCCGCCCTGATGATCGCCGCCTTCGATCCCAAGGGCCTGCTGGTTCTGCTGCCCTCCGATCACGTCGTGGCCGATGTCGGGCGTTTCCATCAAGCCCTGGCGATCGCCGCCCGGGCGGCCCGGCAGGGCCATCTGGTCGCCTTTGGCATCGCGCCGGACCGTCCGGAAACCGGCTATGGCTACATCAAGAAGGGGACGCCGCTCTCGGGCGTCGAGGGTGCGATGCGGATCGAGCGCTTCGTCGAGAAGCCCGATCGCGCCACCGCCCAATCCTATCTCGAATCCGGCCAGTATGTCTGGAACGGCGGCATCTTCGTTTTCGCGGCGTCGCGCTATCTGGCCGAATTGGAGCGCCTGCAGCCCGAAATGGTCACCGCCTGTCGGATCGCCATCGCCAAGGCGTCGCGCGATCTCGATTTCCTGCGTCTCGACGCCGAAGCCTTCGCCCGCGCGCCCTCGATCTCCATCGATTACGCGGTGATGGAGCACACCGGCGAGGCCGCCATGGTGCCGGTCGAGATGGGCTGGAGCGATGTCGGCTCCTGGCAGGCGCTGTGGGAGATCACCCCTAAGGACGATCGCGGCAATGTGGTGTCGGGCGATGTGATCGCCGTCGACGTCGCCAACTCCTATCTGCGCGCCGATGGGCAGTTGGTGGCGGTGCTGGGCCTCGAGAACATCGTCGTGGTGGCCACCGACGACGCCCTCTTGGTGGCGGCGCGCGACAAGGCGCAAGACGTCCGTCTGGTGGTCGAGGCCTTGGAGAAGGCGGGGCGCAGCGAGCATCGGGTGCCCAGCCGGGTCTGGCGGCCCTGGGGTTTCTTCCAAACCTTGGATGTCGGCGGGCGCTATCAGGTCAAGCACATCTCGGTCAATCCGGGGGCGCGGCTGTCGTTGCAGCTTCATCATCATCGCGCCGAACATTGGGTGGTGGTCGAGGGCACGGCGCGCGTCACCCGCGGCGACGAGGAAATCCTGCTGCACGAGAACCAATCGACCTACATTCCGCTGGGCGTCGCGCACCGGCTGGAAAATCCGGGCAAGGTGCCGCTCTCGATCATCGAGGTCCAGTCGGGCACCTATCTGGGCGAGGACGATATCGTCCGTCTCGACGACCTCTACGGCCGAAGCTGACGCGGGCCCAAGGCGCGAAAAGGCTCTACCCCGATCCGCACCAGGCGGCGCGACCGCCGCCCTCATAGGGTCGGGCCATGCGGGCGGCAAGCAGCGCCGCCGAAAGATCGCGCCCATCGGCGGTGGCGACATGCGCCAGCACCCGGCCGCCATATTTGTCGCGGGCGATGTCGCGCAGCATGAGCGTCGGGCCATCGAGAAAGGCGATGACGAAATCGCGCGCCGCCTCGGCTCGCTTGCGCTCGGGTTCGCAGCGGGCGTGCAGTTCGGGCGCATCGACGCCCAACAACCGGACCGCCGTTTCCACTTCCTGGCCCAGCCAGATGCGGGCGCGAACCAGGATCGTGTCGCCATCGATCACCTTGATCAGGCGGGCTGGGATCGGTCCGGCCAGGCTTTCGCGGCCGCGTTCCTCGTTCGCCTGAGCCGGCCACGAGGTTGGCGTCACCGCTAGGAGCACGCCCAAGGCGGCGGCGATCGCCACTCGGTTAAGGTGTATTATGTTATGCAAGAGAGTGTTGGTCTCCATTTAATAAACCAATGAACGATTTATGTGAAAAAAATATCTATTAATCGTAATGGCAAGCATGATGATCGATTCGCCAATAAATATAGAACATTAAAGGAACACTGTCCAGGGGGCTGGCCCAAGGGAAACTTTGCTCTAAATCAATATATTGAAATCAAATGTTATTATTGATAACTAGGCCGGTCTCGGCGACCTCATAGCCACCCAAGCGCCGGGCGCGATCTTGAAACGGCTCGGTTCGCGTCATTGCAAAAAGTTTCTGCAGGGCCGGCTCGAAATAGGCGCGGCGCTGGATCACCAGATCGAAGCGCTCGCGCGCCAGGGGCAGGAAGCCAAGCCGGAACTGGCGGGCGGCGGCCTCGATCGCCAGACCGGCATCGGCCTTGCCTTCCTGGATCATCAGAGCGAGATCGGTTTCGCTGCGCGCCACGCTTTCGGCGGTCTTCAGCGTTGCCAGTGCCAATCCCTCGGCCTCCAGCAAGGCCTGCAGCAAGACCTGACTGCCGGCACCCGGCTGGCGCAAGGCCAGCCTGGCCTTCTTCTTCTTGAGGTCGGCCAGACCGGCCAAGCCCAAGGGATTCTCGGGCGCCACCACCAGCCCTTGCTGGCGCCAGGCCCAATGGATCAGCACCACGTCGCGCCCGGCCAAGAGCGGGCGCAGAAAGGGAAGATTGTAGTCGCCGCTGGCGCCGTCGCGCAGATGCAGGCCGCACAGCATGGCCTGGCCATCGGCAAAGCGGGTGAGCCCATCGAGGCTGCCGCCGGCCAGAAGGGCCAACTCGGACCCCGATTCCCGGATCGCCCAGTCGAGCAGCGGATCGTGGCTGCCCACCGCCACCTTGGGCGCCAGCGGCAGCGCATCGGCCGGCATGTCGGTGTGCGCCGCCACCCACTGATCGATCAGCCGCTTGGGAAACAGCCATTTGCCGGTCACCCTTGTGGCCGGAATCTGGCCGGCACGCACCAGATCATAGACCTTGCGCTCCTTGATGCGCAGATAGTCGGCCACCTCGCGGGTGCTCATCATTTCGGTCAAGGCGCTCTCGCTTCCATGGGCCTGGGAACCCCTTGCAAAGTTGAGGGTGATTTTCGCCCGGGGCTCGGCTATCGTACAAGCGTTATATCCGTCTGAACGCAACGCTCGCTTTCGACAAGGACACGATGCTCGATCCCTTCGGCCGGCGCATCACCTATCTTCGGGTCTCGGTCACCGACCGATGCGACCTGCGCTGTTTCTATTGCATGGCCGAAGACATGGAGTTCCGGCCGCGCGACGAGGTGTTGACGCTCGAAGAGTTGGACCGCTTGGCGGCCGCCTTCATCCGTCAGGGCGTGCGCAAGATCCGCCTCACCGGCGGCGAGCCCCTGGTCCGGCGCAACGTCATCAGCCTGATCCGCTCGCTGGGCCAGCGCCTGGGTCATGGGCTCGACGAATTGGCGCTCACCACCAACGCCACCCGCCTGGCCGAACATGCGCCGGCCCTGGCTCAGGCCGGCATCCGTCGCGTCAATGTCTCGCTCGACAGCCTCGACCCCCAGCGTTTCCGCGCCATCACCCGCAAGGGCGATCTTGCCCAGGTTCTGGCCGGCATCGAGGCCGCTCGTCAGGCCGGCCTGGCCATCAAGATCAACATGGTGGCGATGCGGGGCGAGAATGACGACGAGATCGACGGGATGGTTGCCTGGTGCGGCGCGCGCGGCTTCGATCTGGTCTTGATCGAGACCATGCCGATGGGCGACGCCAAGGCCGATCGCTATCTGCCCCTGGCCGAGGTGCGGGCCAATCTGGCAGGCCGCTGGACGCTTTTGGAAAGCGATCACGCCACCGGCGGTCCGGCGCGCTATCTGACGGTGGCCGAGACCGGGCGGCGGATCGGCTTCATCACGCCCTTGAGCCATAATTTCTGCGAATCCTGCAACCGGGTGCGGCTGACCTGCACCGGGCGGCTCTATCTGTGCCTGGGGCGCGAGGACGGCATCGATTTCCGCGCCCCCTTGCGGGCCGGCGCTGGCGATGCCGATCTCGATGGCTTGATCCGCCAAGCGATCACCGCCAAGCCGAAGGCCCATGATTTCGTGCCCGGCGGCACCGGGACTCGCATGGGCGCCGTGCGGCCGATGAGCCTTACCGGCGGGTAAACGAATTCGGCAATCGCCCTTTCCCATCGGTCCTCCTCGGGGTGAGGAAAAATGATCTCCTCATGCTGAGGAGGCCGCCCTTAGGCGGCCGTCACGAAGCATGAGGGCGGGCACCGGGACGATTTCCACAATCCGCCAATCACACCGGCCAACGCCGATGATGTTCAGGAAAGGCGGAACCACCAAGGCACCAAGGCACCAAGAATCGGTGCTCTTCGTGTCTTTGTGTCTTGGTGGTTCGTTTGTTCTTCCGGCGGCCGTCACGAAGCATGCGGGCCGCACACGAAGACCTTATCCGCAGTCCGCTTAAGGATTCAGCCCAGGAACTTCTTCACCGTCTCGATGAAGGTGCCGACCGAGATCGGCTTGGCGATGTAGCCGTCGCAGCCGCCCTCGCGGATCTTTTCCTCGTCGCCCTTCATGGCGAAGGCGGTCACGGCGATGACCGGGATCGCTTTCAGGGCGGGATCGGCCTTGATCATGCGGGTGATGTCGAGACCGGAAATCTCGGGCAACTGGATGTCCATGAGGACAAGATCCGGGCGCTGGGCGCGCAACATCTCCATGACCTTGGTGCCATCCTTGGTCTGGATGGTCCGATAGCCCTGGGCCGACAGGAGATCGTTGAACAACTTCATGTTCAGATCGTTGTCTTCAACGATCAGAATGGTTTTTGACATACGCGCGCTCCAAGTTCCCCAAGCGCCCCCGGGGCATAATCCCCAATCGGACCACGTAAGTCAATTGACTCGCCATAAGAAAATGGGCCGGCACAAGGCCGGCCCAAGGTTGCTCTTGAGGGAAAAGGATACCGGCCAACGTCCTTGGCTCCGTCGGGAAGCCCCGTCCTCGCCCTTGCGGGCCAGGCTCACGGAACAGCCGCACGAAAACCTGTATCCAGCGTTAGGATGACTCATCCGCCGGCCCAGCACTGTGATCGCCATCACAGCTTAATAAATTTAAGTTATCCGAGGATAATCAGGAGAATCCCCCCCACCATGACCAAGGCGCCGCCCAGGCGCCGGCCGGCATGGCCCTCCTTGAGCAGCAAGGTGCCGATCAAGACCGAAAGCGGGATCGAGGCCTGGCGGACGGCGTTGACCGCCGCCGGCTGGCCGCCCCACTGATAGGCGATCAGGATCATGTAATAGGAGCCATAACTAAGCAGCGCCATCAGGGGATAGCGCCAGGGCGCCTTGCGCCAGGGCTCTAGGGTCAGTTCGGTCTTGCCGGCGATGAGGGCGAAGGCGGGCAGGGACAGAAGCTGGCCCCAAAACATCAGGGCCGCCGGCGTCATCTGGGCGACCAGGCGGGAATCGGTGATGGCGTATAAGCCGGCCGAGGCCATGGCGATCAAGGCGATGAGGAGCGAGCCAAGATGGCCGCCGCCGCCCTTGAGCCCCCCATGCAGGACCACCACGCCGGCCAGCACCACGCCGATGCCGACGCCGGCGACCAAACTGTAGCGTTCGCCCAAGAGCAAGGTGCCGATGATCAGATTGAACACCGGCGATGCCCTGGCGATCGGGTAGAAAAGCGACAGATCGCCCCGGCGCAGCACCTTGACCAGCGCCCAGCCATAGGCCACCTGCGCCGCCACCGATCCCAAGAGCAGCGGCACCGCCGCCATCGGCACCGCAAGCGAGGTGCCGGTGGTGAGCGCGAGCAGCGTCGAGAGGACGACATAGCCCGCCATCAGCCAGAAATAGGCGCCGGCCGGCCAGGGATCGTCCTTGACCAAGGCGTTCCAGATGGGATGCAGCGCCGCCGACAGCAGCACCAAGACGGCGACCGACCAGGCCATGCGAAAGGATCAGCCCAGCGCGCGTTCGAGGAAATCGAGCCGGTCCTGGCCCCAGAACATCTCGCCCGCCAGCATGTAGGTGGGCAGGCCGAAGACCTGGCGGGCCAGGGCCTCTTCGGTGTTGGCGGCGCGCACCGCCTGCATCTCGGGCGCCATCGCCTGGGCCAGCAGCGCCTTGCCGTCATAGCCTTCGGCTTGGGCGATCGCTTCCAGATCGGCGTCATCGGCGATGTTGCGCTCGTCCGCCCACACGGCGCGCAGGAAGGCGCCGGCCAACTTTCCCATATCCTGGCCCGCCCGCCCGGCGGCGATCACCATGCCGGCCGGCTTGGTGTCGGGCACCGGGAAGTATTTGGGTTTGAGCGTGAGGGGGATGCCGAGATAGGCGCTCCAGCGCGGCAGCTCGACCAGCCGATAGGCCTGGCGGGCCGGGGCGCGCTGGGCCAGGGGCAGGCCGCCGCCCGCCGTCAGCACCGGGCCGAAATCGATCGGCTTATAGGCGATGGTGGCGCCCTTGCGCTTGGCCAAATCGATCAGCCTTTGATGGCCCAGATAGCACCAGGGCGACATCAGGGCGAGGTAGTAATCGATGGTTTTGGACATCGTGCCTCCGGCGGCGGGCGGTCGGGACGGGATCGCCAATCTACCCGATCCGCCCCCGCTTCGGATAGAGTGGGCGGATGAAGCCGATCGTCACCCCTGCCGCCATCGCCGCCGCCGCCCGCGCCCTCAAGGGCGCCCTGGTCGAAACGCCCTGCCTTTATTCGCACACGCTTTCCCAGGCGACCGGCGCCCAAATCTGGGTCAAGTTCGAGAATCTGCAATTCACCGCCTCGTTCAAGGAGCGTGGCGCGCTCAACCGCCTGTTGGCGCTCTCGCCCGACGAGCGAAAGCGGGGCGTCGTCGCCATGTCGGCCGGCAATCACGCCCAGGGCGTGGCGCGCCATGCCGGGCGGCTCGGCGTTCCGGCGACCATCGTTATGCCCAAGGGCACGCCCTTCGTGAAGGTGGCGCACACCGAGGCCTTGGGGGCGCGGGTGCTCTTCGAGGGCGAAAGCTTGGCCCAGGCGGCGGCGAAAGCGCGGGCGCTGGCGGCCTCGGATGGTTTGGTTTTCATCCATCCCTATGACGATCCCTGGGTGATCGCCGGCCAGGGAACGCTGGCGCTCGAGATGCTCGATCAGGCGCCCGAACTCGATACTCTCTTGGTGCCGGTGGGCGGCGGCGGGCTGATCGCCGGCATGGCGGTTGCGGCCAAGGCCCGGCGGCCCGACATCCGCCTGATCGGCGTCGAGGCGGCGCTTTATCCCAATTTCCAGCGCGCCCTGGCCGGTTTGGCGCCCGCGGCGGAACGCCAAAGCACGATCGCCGAGGGCATCGCGGTGGCCGAGATCGGCGCCCTTCCCTTGGCGCTTGCCAAGGAGCGGGTCGAGGCGATGATCCTGGTCGACGAAGCCCAGATCGAGCGGGCGATCGGCATGCTTTTGGAAATCGAAAAGACGGTGGCGGAAGGGGCGGGCGCGGCGCCTCTGGCCGCCTTGTTGGCTGAACCCGATCGCTTCCGGGGCCGCAAGGTGGGGCTGGTGCTGTCGGGCGGCAACATCGACAGCCGCCTGCTGGCCTCAGTCCTGATGCGCGGCTTAGCGCGCGACGGGCGGCTTACCCGGTTGGCGATCGACATCGGCGACGTGCCGGGCGCCTTGGCCCGGGCCGCCGGCCTCATCGGCCAAGCGGGCGGCAACATCGTCGAGGTGGCGCATCAGCGCCTGTTCGGCGACATCGCCGCCAAGGCGGTCGAGCTTGACGTGACGGTGGAAACCCAAGACCGCGCCCACGCCCAGGCCATCCTGGCCGCCCTGGTCGAAGCCGGCCTTCCCGCCCGGCTCATCGATCCGGTGGCCGCTAATTCGGGGACACGCACCAATTTACCTTAAAAAACATGAAAAAACAACATATTAAAAATGAACGCGAACCGCAGAGCCCACGGAGAGCGCGAAGCGGCCGGCTGGGTGCAGCAGCGCACCGTCAACACCGTCGGCGGCGTGGTCAAGCCGGGCGAGACCCTGATGCGCATCGTGCCCGACCAGCGCCGGCTGGTGGTCGAGGCCTATCTGCCCTCCAAGGATGTCGGGCGGGTGCGGGCCGGCCAGAAGGCCGAAATCAAGCTCGAGGCCTTCAACTTC